>JAATFM010000137.1 GCA_015655195.1 Terriglobales bacterium | reverse complement strand
GGCCTCATCGGCGCGGCCTTCGGCGAGCAGGTCAAGCCCTCGCTCGCATAGTGTTTCAGCAGTCTCTGTCATCGCTTCTTAGAATAATAGGGAAGGGGATGGAGAACGATGAAGAGCCACACCGAATATCTTGTTTTTGAAACCAGAAAGCGCCGCGAGATGGTGCATATCACCGATCAGGTGGAACAGATTGTGCGCCGCAGCGGCGTGCGCGACGGTCTTTGTTTTGTTTCACCGATGCACATCACGGCGGCGATTTATGTGAACGATCTTGAAAGCGGGCTGATTGAGGACATTGGCAAGTGGCTCGAAGAACTGGCCCCCACGCGGCCCGAGTACAAGCACCACCAGACCGGCGAAGACAATGCCGACGCGCATCTGAAGGCTCTGCTGCTGCATCACGAGACCACGTTGCCCGTTACCAATGGCAAGCTTGATCTCGGCACATGGCAGCGCGTTTTTTATGCCGAGTTCGACGGCCAGCGGCGCAAGCGCGTGATTGTGAAGGTGCTGGGAATCGAATAGCTTAGTTCGCAGTTGATTTTGTATCGTCGTCGGTGATCTTGCGCCATTCGCCGGTGGGCGCGGCGGGGCCTGCAGCGGCAAGATTGGTTTTGGTGCGCGGCAGGATGACGAGATCGACGCGGCGGTTGCGACCGCGGCCCTCGGCGGTGTCGTTTGTGTCCACGGGATGAAACTCCGCGTAGCCGGCGGCGGAGAGCCTGTCCGGCGTGACGGCGTGCAGCGTCAGCAGCAAGCGCGCGGTGCTGGTGGCACGCGCGGAAGACAGCTCCCAGTTCGACGCGAACTCCGCTGTGTGGATGGGCACGTTATCGGTATGGCCTTCCACGCGCAGGTCGTATGGCGTCTGTGCCAGCTCGGCGGAGATCTGCTGCATCGTGTCCATGCTCTCCTTGCGCGGCATGGCGGAGCCGGAGTCGAAAAAGCCCGCCTCGCGCAAGCTGATGACAAGGCCGTCCTTGCCCATCTTGATGGCAACCGTGTGCTGCGCGACCTGATTGGATAGCCGCTGTTCGAGATCGCGCTTCATGCGGTCGAGATCGCTCTTCACCTGCGCCGGCGCGAGCACATCCTCGCCCATCACAATGTTCATCGCCATGACAGACTTGTCGTTTGCCGACGAGGAGCGGGTCTTGGAAGAATTACTCGATGCATTGCCGAAGAGGCCGAGCGACTGAAAGGCCGTGTCGATGGCCTGGGAGACTTCAGTCTGGCGCTGCTGATCGGCCTTGGAGAAGGCGTAGAGGACGACAAAAAATGCAAAGAGCAGCGTGATGAAATCGGCATAAGAGACCAGCCAGCGTTCCTGCGAGACGTGTGGCTTGCCGGGTCCTCTGCGCCTCATGCGGCACGCTCCATCTGTTCCTTGCCGCGGCTCTGTTCTTCGATGAATCCACCGAGCTTGACTTCAAGCATCCGCGGGTTCATGCCGTCGAGAATCGAGGCCACGCCTTCCAGCATCATCTCGCGCTCCATGTACTCGGCGTGCATTCTGAGGCGCAGCTTGCCGGCCAGCGGCAGAAAGAAGAGGTTGGCAATGCCGACGCCATAGATGGTGGCGACGAAGGCGACGGCGATGCCGCGGCCCACCTCCTGCATGTTGTCGAGGTGGTGCATGACCTGGATGAGTCCGAGCACCGCGCCGAGAATGCCGATGGTAGGCGAAAATCCTCCCGCAGCTTCAAAGACTGCCGGCAGCCGCTCCTCGCTCTCGGTCATCGAGTCGAGCGAGACCTGCATGATCTTGCGGAGGTCGCCGGATTCGGTGCCGTCAACGGCCAGCATCAGCGCCTGGCGCAGAAAGGGGTCCTGAATCGTCTGCAGGTCCGCGTCGAGCGAGACCACACCGCTACGGCGCGCCTTGTTGGCAAAGCTCACCAGCGTCTGGATCATGTGATTGTGCTCTTTACGCGGTGGAGCGAAGGCATGAGTGGCGCGCTTGAAGGACGCGACGACGGTGCGCAGCGGGAACTGAAGCAGCACCGCGCCCATGGTGCCGCCAAAAACGATCAGCGCCGCCGTTGGCTGCAGAATCTGGCCAATGTTGCCCCCCTCGATCAGAAGGCCGGCCAGAATGCCCGCCACGGCCAGAAAGACGCCGAAGAAACTGCCCTTATCCATCGTGATGCTCCCTTTCCATCGCCAAACTTGTCCAGCCACGCAACCAGCCACGCAGCCGGCTACATAACCCACTACGCAAAAGCAAGGTATGCGGCAGGCTGCGTCCGAATTCCTACGGCTTTGGCCTGTTCTCGCCCGCCGTCACCTGCCCGCCTTCGTCCATCCGCAAGCTGCTGATGGCGGCCACGCGCGCAACGTCCACGCCCGCGGGAAGCCGCCGCGCCACCTCCGATAGCAGCTTTGCCCGATAGCGCATCACGCGCTCCACAACCTCGGCGCACTCCTCGCGCACAATAAGCTTCTCCCCGGTGATGAGCGTCAGCATGGTGTCCGGCGATGCTTCGGCGGTTTTGATGAGGTCGCTGTTGACAACAAGCTGGTTGCCGTTCAAGCGTGTCAGTTCAATCACGGCTCGCCTCCTTTGCTCTCCAGTTATCGGCTGTTACTGGCAAAGGTTCAAAAGATTAGGCGCGCAAGGCGCGAGTGTCCCATAGAGGACACTCGCCGCAAAGCGATAAAGTCCCCGAGCCGGGAGCCGAAGAATTGCCAAGATGCGAACGGTCTTTCCCCGCGGCAGCACCCAGGGTGTGAATCGAATTGGGAGCATGCAGGCGGGAGCAGGGTCGCAATTTCCCGCATCCACAAGGAGAACCCCATGGCTTTGGGTGTTTTGAACAACCTGTCCGCAATGTTTGCGGAAAACAACCTGAATAACACGCAGAACAGCCTGAATACGACTCTGCAGCAGTTGTCGTCCGGTTCGAAGATCAACTCCGGCGCGGACGATGCCGCGGGCCTCTCGCTCGTGGACGGCCTTGGCGCAAACTCGGCGGCTCTTTCGCAGTCCTCCGTGAACGCCACGGAAGGTGTTGGCCTGCTCCAGGTGGCCGATGGCGCCCTCTCGCAAGTTACCAGCCTGCTCAACCGTGCCGTAACGCTGGCCACCGAGGCCTCGAACGGCACCCTCAACACGTCGCAGACTGCTGCGGCAGACCAGGAATATCAGTCGATTCTGTCGGAAATCGACAACATCGGCACCACGACCACTTACAACCAGGAACAGGTATTCGGCAGCAACGTCAGCATCTACACGGGTGACTCGTCGAGCGCCGGTTCCTCGATCGACGCCCTGAGCATCGGCTCGCTTTCGAGCTCCACGGTAGGCCAGACGGATGGCACGATGGGCTACTACACCACGAACAACAACACGGACTTCATCGATGTGGGCGCGACCACGGCCGCTGCTGCCGGCACCACCGCTCTTGTCGACGCCGGCACGCTGGCATTCAACTACCAGACCTCCTCGGGGCAGACGGCAACGGCAACGTTCACCATCAATGCTGGTGTGGCCGGTGATGGATATAGCATCGCCTACACGAGCACGGCTGCTGGGGCAACCACAGCTTCAGACCCGGTTACAGTGTTTACCAGTTCGTCCGCAGCCGCGCCGACGGTTAACGACCTGATCGGTGCCATCAATGGTTCGGGTCTCGGCATCACGGCCACGCTGACGGACACGACCGGAGCCGGCGACACTGCTACGACGGCGAACGCGGTTGCCGGCGACTACGGCATCGAGCTTACCGGCAATATCTCGTCCGCTGCTCCGACGTCGGCCGGCCAGGTGCAGGCTACAGCCACCGGTCTGGTAGCTGCGCAGCAATTCGACAGCTACGCATCTTCCAGCTCTACGGCGACGATCAGCTACTCCGGGATCGCTGGAGAAGACCTGAGCGGTTCGGACCTGTTGAACTCGACAGACGCGCGTTCGGCCCTGACGGCGATCAATGCGGCTATCAGCGACGTCGCTTCACAGGACGGCTACGTGGGCGCGCAGATCAACACCCTGAACTCGGTTTCGAGCGTCGAGTCCACGCAGCAGGAGAACATCGTCAGCGCGCAGAACGCGGTCCAGGCCACGGACTATGCGGCGGCGACCTCCAACCTGTCCAAGTACGAGATTCTCACCCAGACGGGTATCTCGGCCCTGGCGCAGGCCAACAGCGTGGAGCAGGAAGTTACCAAGCTGCTTCAGTAAACCTAACCGGCAAACCTGCCGATATACAGGAAGGGCGTCGAATATGGCGTCCTTCCTGTTTTGTTTTGAGTGGACCGCAAAATTTCCTTGAATTCTTCCAATCCGTCTTGTGTGGGTTTGGTCCCGCATCTGCATCTTCCACAGCCAGGAGCATCGCATGGGTACTGTTGGATTAAGTTTCGGATCGCCGACGAGCGGCACCGGTTTTGACGTGAGCGCAACGGTTTCCACCATTCTTGCCAATCTCGAAAAGGTGGAGACGCCGTGGAACAACCAGTTATCGAGCCTGGAGAGCCAGGATACGGTGCTGTCTAGTCTCGGGACACTCTTTTCCAATCTCTCGAATGACCTGAGCTCGCTGACGGATTTCAACGGAGTGATGGCGCTGAAAGAGGGCTCTACCTCGAATCCCAACCTGCTGGCGATCACCGGGGCGTCTTCTTCGGCGGTTACGGGGACCTACGATGTGGTGGTGAAAACGCTGGCGACAACGGCAAACGGCTATCTGGATCCGGTCACAAATGCCTCGGATACGCTCGGCGGCTCCATCGACATTACTACCGGCACCGGTTCGAGCGCGGTGACGACGACGATCAATGTGCCGACGGATCCGGCGAAAGACAATCTGCAAGGGCTGGCGAATGCGATTACTTCGGCGGACATCGGCGTGACGGCCTCAGTGCTGACTGACGCCAACGGCTCGCGGCTGGCGCTTACTTCGAACACCTCCGGGGCCGGCGGTAACCTGAGCGCGGTTTCCTCGATTACCGACGGCGGAACCACGCTGAACTACACCGAGCAATTGGGTACGGGCGTGAATGCTTCGTTGACGGTGAACGGCATCCCGCTTTCGAGCACTTCCAACACGGTGACCGGCCTGATTCCCGGCGTGACTTTGCAGTTGCTCGGAAGCGATCCCGACACCACGGTACAGGTGGTCATCGCCAACGACAATACGGATGTGGAGAGCACTGTTACGCAGTTTGTGGCGGATTACAACTCGCTCATCTCGGCTATGACCGCGCAGGAGGGCAAGGACGCTTCCGGTAACGCGGAGCCGCTTTTCGGCTCACCCACGCTCTCCACGCTGCAGCAGGAACTGCTTTCCGGCATCAATCTCCAGAACCCCAACGGCTACCTGACGGCGGTCAAGAGCGCCTCGGATACACTCACCGGCACGATTACCGTCAACGGTACGGAGATCGATATGTCAAGCCTGAGCGACCAGACGATCAGCGGGCTGGCCGCGGCCATCAATTCCTCCAGCGCCGGCGTCACGGCCAGCGTCGTAAACAACGGCAGCGGGCCGCAGCTTGTGTTCGTTCCCAATACGGCCGGCGCGTCGATGAGCGTTTCCTCTTCGCTTACAGACTCGACTACAGGCACATCGCTCAGCTATACGAACAACGGCGGCGGCATCAGCGCGCTCACTGGCCTGGGTGTCAGCATGAATAACGATGGGACGATCTCGCTGGATGAGACCTCGCTGGACTCGGTGTTGAACTCGAATTACAGCGGCGTGCTGGCCTTCTTTCAGGACGCCAATAGCTGGGGCACGAGCTTCGCAACGATGCTGAATAATGCGGGGTCGAGCAATCCTACGGGCATTCTGGCTTTGGCGCAGACCTCGAACAGCAACGTCGAGTCAACGCTCAACGCCGACCTCTCGCGCGAAAATATTGTGATCTCTGCGCAGCAGGTCAGCCTGACCAATGAACTCAACTCGGCTAACGAGATTCTGCAGGAACTGCCTGAGCAGCTACAGGGCATCGACCAGTTGTATTCGGCAATTACCGGCTACAACGAGAACAGCAGCAGCTAAACAGAACAGGCTGCAACAGGACAAATCGACATGGGAAGCTATCAGCAGCAAATACTCAAAGGCGCCTCTGCGGTGGAACTGGTCGTGGCGCTCTACGACGGCATTCTGCGCTTTTTGTATGCTGCTGCCGATGCCGTCGACCGCAACGACGAAAGCGGCCGCCGCGCCGCCGTAAAGCGGGCGCTCGATATTATTCTGCACTTGCAGGCGCGGCTCCGGATGGATGTCGGCGGACGCTCAGCGCAGGCTCTGAGCGACTTCTATGCGGCGATCTTCGCGCAGATTTTGCAGGCCTCGCAGTCGGCATCGCGGACGAAGTTTCTGCACGCCATCGACTGTGTTCGCAATGTTCGCGATGCGTGGAGGCAGGCGGCGCTTGATCCTGCTGCGAATGCAGCGACGATGCGGAGCCCGGTCGCGCAGCAGATGCCGCCACTGGCTGAAACGAACGCGGATACAGCCGCAGGCAGGACTTGGAGCGCCTGAACTGACCGGGATGTCCCATCCTTGCGCCTACCGGGGTCCCCGCGGACAGGTCTTCGTCCGTGGGGTGGTTACTCGCGCAAGAGTGGGACAGTGCGAACATTTCCCGCGCAACACTAGCTCGCCACGGTCAACTCTTCTTCAAGCTGCTGTTTCTGGTAGAGGCCCGCATAGTAACCGTCGCGCGCCAGCAACTCCTCGTGCGTGCCAATCTCCACGATGCGACCCTTGTCGAGTACAGCGATCTGGTCGGCATTCTGTGCGGTGGAAACGCGATGCGAGATCAGAATCGTCGTCGTGCTTGTGGTGTAGTTGCGCAGGCCGCCGAGGATGCGCTCTTCCGTGTAGGTATCGACAGATGCCAGCGCGTCGTCGAGGATAAGAATGGCCGGACGGCGCAGCAGGGCGCGGGCAATCGCAGTGCGCTGCTTCTGCCCGCCTGAGAGCGTGACGCCGCGCTCGCCGACGATAGTTTCAAAGCCTTGCGGAAACTCCTCGAACTCCTTCCGCACTTGTGCGGCCTCTGAGGCGGCGAGCATATCGTCCGCCGTTGCCGCTGGCGCGCCGAAGCTGAGGTTCTCGCGCAACGTTTCGCTGAAGAGAAATGTTTCCTGCGGCACCATGCCGATATTGTGGCGCAGCACGCTGAGCGGGTACTGACGAACAGGCCGCCCGTCGATGAGCAGCGTTCCCTCCGGCGCCTCAAGCAGGCGCGAGAGGGTGCTGACCAGCGTGGTCTTGCCGGAGCCGGTGGGGCCGACAATCGCCAGGCTCGACCCGGCAGGCACACGCAGCGAGATTTCATGCAGCACGTCTTGTCCGCCACTTGGGCCGTCGTCGTATTTGAAATTCAGGCCGCGGAATTCGATCTCGCCCTTGAGAACCGTCTCCGGCGCAATGGAGGTGTCAGCGTCGCGGTCATCGATGGAGGGCTCGACGCGCATCATCTCGTCGATGCGTTTCACTGACGCCGTGCCGCGCTGGAAGATGTTGACGACCCAGCCAAGCGCAATGACGGGGAAGATGAGCAGCAGCATGTAGGTGTTGAACTCGACGAACTGGCCCACCGAGATGCGGTGCTGAACGACCTGATGGCCGCCGACGAGAAGCGTGAGAATCATTGACCCTCCGAGGATGAATTCGAGCGTGGGCCAGAGCATTCCCATCAACTGCACCAGCCGCAGAGCGCGCGCAATATAGCTGCGGTTTAGCGTTTCGAAGAGCTTGATCTGCGCCTCTTCCTGCGCAAAGGCTCGCACCAGGCGATTGGCGGAGTAGTTCTCCTGCGCCTGCGCGGAGATTTCGGAGAATCCCTCCTGGATTTTCTCGAAGCGGTCGTGAATTTTGTGGCCGAGATACTGCACGATGACGGAAGCGAGCGGCGCGGGCGCGAGCGCCAGGAGCGTGAGCCACGGACTGACATGCAGCAGGTAGTAGAGCGCCAGCACGGAGAACATCAGCGTGTTGGCGCTGTACATGATTGCAGGGCCGAGCAGCATTCGCACCGCGTTCAGGTCGTTCGTCATGCGGGCCATGATGTCGCCGGTGCGATAGGTGCGGTAGAAGCCGGAGTCCTGGCGTTCGAGGTGATTGAAGAGATCGTTGCGGAGGTCGAACTCGATTTCGCGCGAGATGCCGATGAGAATCCAGCGCTGCGCGTAAAGAAAAACACCCTTCGTGAGGCCGATGACGACGAGCAGGCCGGCCAGCAGCAGAATGGTCTTGTGCGTGGTGCCGGGTGAGCGTAGAGAATCGACAGCCCAGCCCACGACGCGGGGAAACTGCACGGAGATGGCGTTGGTAGCCACCACGGCGAGGGTGCCCCACAGGTATCCCCAGCGGTAGCGGCGCATATAGGAAAAGAGTGGGCGGAGGTCTCCGAGCATGGTTCTATTTTAGCTGTTGGCTTTTGAGGTAGTGGATCAGTTTGAAAGGTACGGGCTTTAGCCCGTACGTTAAATTCCACAAAAGGAATGGGGCTTTAGCCCCCGAGGGATGCTTTGCAGAGACCGAATGGAGTTTATGAGATAGCTTCTAGTCCCTATGTCCTGTTCTTACGTCGGCGTCCGCAGCAGCAGATACCCGCCGACAAGCCCGAACAAAACATCCGAGGACCACGCCGCAAGCGGAGCAGGGAGGTAGTTGACATTGCCCATCGACTCAAAGAGCAGGTTGACAACCCAGTAGGTGAGCGCGACGCCGATGGCAACGGCGATACTGCTGAGCGAGCCGCGCCGGCCCATCGAAAGCGCGAAGGGAATGGCCAGTACTGCCATTACGACCGCGATGAGCGGATAAGCAAGCTTATGCCACAGCGCCACACGCAGCCGCATGGTGTCAAAGCCGCTCTGGCGCAGGTCGCGGATGTAGCGGCCGAGCTGGCCGAAGTTCATCTCCTGCGATTGCAGACTTTCTTTTGAGAAGTAACCCGGCTCCTCGTGAATCTCGCTGAAGCCGGTGTTAAGGAATGCGCGGAAGCCGGTCTGGTTGGCGCCGTCGAAGTCGCGCTCCCAGCCGTTCTCGAAACGCCATGCGCCCGCGTCGTCGTCCCACGAGACCTGTTTCGCAAAGATACGCCGCGTCAGCGCGAAGGTTTTGGGGTCGAGCTCGAAGACCTGCATCATCGAAAACTCTTCCTTGTCGCGGTCAAAGAACTGGTAATAGAAGATGCGGTCCGGCTCGCCGTGGCGCGGCTGGCCGAAGATCCATTTCTTTTCCGGGTCGAGGAAGGTCTGCGGCGGACGGCCTTTGATGGTGCTGCGCAGCGCTTCCTGCTTGCGGTTGGCTTGCGGCAGGTAGAACTCGTCGAAGACAAAGAGGGCCACGGCGAGAATCGCGGCGATGGAGACAATCGGGATCACGAGCCGGTAGAGGCTGATGCCGGTAGCCTTCATGGCAATGATCTCGCTGTTGCGGTTCAGCACGCCGAAGGTGACGAGCACCGCGATCAGCACGGCCAGCGGCGCGATGGTGTACAACATGCTCGGCGTCAGGTTCAGCAGGTAGTCGGCCACGGTGACGAGCGAGATGTGGTTGCGGATAATGTCGCCCACCAGCTCGAACGAAGTAAAGACCAGCATGAGCAGCACAAAGCCGCAGAGAACCATGAAAAAAGTGCCGAGAAACTCGCGGACGACGTACTCGTCGAGAATGCGCGGAAAGACGCCGCGTGATTTGCGGAACGCACGCGGCTGCAGGCGGCCGATGAAGCTCCCAAGTCTTGCGCCGCTCTCATGGAGCGCTGCGGCGGCATTCATCCTGGGCGCGCTAGCCGTGAGCGAGGCCAGAGCGCTCAGCACGCGTCCTCCGCTCGCCATCTGCCAGAGCAGAAACGCGCCGGCCAGCGCAAAGAGAATGTTCGCCATCCACACCGCGAGAAAGACGGGCAGCTTGTCCTGCCGCGCCAGCGCCACGCCGGTGTAGGAGAGGATGTAGTAGAGAACCACGAGCAGCAGCGTGAAGACGAAGCCGGAGCTTTTGCCGCCGCGCCGCGAGACCACGCCGAGCGGCACGCCAACCAGCATCAGCACCAGGCAGGCCGCGGGGTAGGAGAAGCGGTTGTTCAGTTCGATGAGGAAGCGCTTGTTGTCGGGCGCGTGAATGCGCTGGAGCAGCGCGATTGTCGGCACGGCATTGATGGTCGTGTCCATGCGCCCAAGATGCACGCTGCTCTGCGGGCTCAGGCTCAGCGGCAGGTCGGTCAGGGCGAACTTCGAGACCGTGTACTGGTCGGCCTGGTCCGGTTGGCTCTCGTGGCGCGCGCCGTCGCGCAGCCGCATCAAAAGCTCTTGCGCGGAGTCGTTCACCACCGTCGCGGAGGCTGCCGTAGTGATGCGCGGTGATTCGGGGTCTGTGACATCGGCCATGAAGACCTGACGCCAGTTGGCAGCGCCGCGTCCGCTGCGGACATCCTGCACATAGAGGACAAAGTTGCGAAAGTCCTCGATAAAGATACGCGGCTGAATCTCATAGGAGGCCTGCGACGCGGCAAGCTCTTGCTCCATGTCGAGAATCGCCTGGTTGGCGCGGGGCGCCACGTAAAGCGAGTTGACGAGGCCGAGCAGGCAGCCGCCCACGGCGACAACCGAGGAGACACGCACGAAGTAGCCGATGCCGAGGCCGCCGGCGCGCATGGCAATGATTTCGCTATCGGCGGCGAGGCGGCTCAGGCCGAGCAGAACGCCGACCAGCACCGACATGGGAATCGTGACCCAGAAGAGAATCGGCAGCGTGAAAAGAAAGATCTGCGCGACATTCAGAAAGGTGGTGCTGTTCCGCACCAGCGTTTCGAGAATCTGCGGCAGGCGCGGCATGAAGAGAATGAAAGTGAAAAGCGCGCAGCCGATGAGAGCGTGAGAGAGAATCTCGCCAAGGATATAACGGGTGAGAATGCGCACAGAACCAGCTCCCACCTCAGTCTATCGTGTCCGCATACTGTGCCCGTGTGAGATGCCACAAAAGCCCCGTGCCCCATCCTTGCGCTTTTTTCCTGGCGCAAGGGTGGGATAGCACAAGATCACTTTGTTCCGGGTGCCCCACCCTCGCGACGTTTTTGTTTTTGCGCCTAGGGTGGGAGACACTGGACTACTTTGTCGTCCAGTTCCGCAACCGCAGGCTGTTTGCCAGCACGCTGACAGAACTGAATGCCATGGCTGCCGCTGCCGCCCACGGGCTGAGCAGAAGGTGGAATACGGGATAAAAAGCTCCAGCGGCAATCGGAATTCCAATCACGTTGTAAGCCGCAGCCCAGGCAAGGTTCTGCCGCATCACGCGCATTGTTTGCCGCGCAAGGCCCAGCGCCGAGGCAATCGCGCCCGGATCGTTGCGCAACAGCAGCACGTCGCCGGCCTCCTGCGCCAGATCCGCGCCCGCGCCCATCGCAAGGCCGGCATCTGCCGCGGCCAGCGCGCCGGCATCATTGATTCCGTCGCCGGCCATAGCCACGCGCAGACCGGATTGCTGAAGCGTACGAATCCGCGCGAGCTTGCCGGCGGGATCAAGGCCCGCTTCCACCTCTTCAATGCCAGCCTGGGCCGCGATTGCCTTTGCGGCAGGCTCAGCGTCTCCGGTCAGCATCAGCACGCGCAGTCCAAGCGAGCGCAGCTCCGCGACGGAAGCGGCGGCATTGGCCCGCAGCGCATCCTTCGCGTCAAAATAGCCCGCTGCTGCGCCATCTACGGCCATCCATAGGCGTGTGACGCCGGTCTCGGCGACAGGAGCGTCGGACGGCAGTGGTACAAACATCTCGGCGAACAAGGCAGCATTTCCCAACATGCACTCGCGGTCCGGACTGGAATCATCGAGGCGGGCGCGCGCCATGACTCCGCGGCCGGGAATGATCTGCACCTCTTCCGCAGGTTGCCACGCGAGTTCCAGTGCGTGCGCTTGATCGACAATCGCCGCGGCGAGCGGATGATTCGAGCGCTCCTCGGCCGACGCCGCAAGGCGCAGCAGCGTTTTCTCGTCGATTGCGCCAAGCGAATGCACAGCTTCCAGCACTGGCCGGCCCACAGTCAGCGTGCCGGTCTTGTCGAGCGCAATCGCGTCCACGCCGGCAAGCCGCTCCATCGCTTCGCCGCCCTTGAAAAGCACTCCCAACTGTGCGCCGCGGCCCACGGCCACGGTCAGCGCCGCCGGAACCGCAAGTCCCATGGCGCAGGGGCAGGCAATCACAAGCACGGCGACGGTGCTGGCCAGCGCCTGCGCCACGGAGTGCGTTGCCAGCACCCACACCGCAAAGGTAATAACGGCCAGAGCCAGCACCACGGGCACAAAAACGGCGCTGGTGCGGTCGGCGAGCCGCTCCATTGGCGCACGTGATCCCTGCGCCTGCTCTACCATGCGCGTGATGCGGGCGAGAACCGTCTCCTCGCCCAGCCCTTCAGCCAGGCACTCGACAGCGCCGTCATAGTTGAGCGAGCCAGCCAGCACGCGCCCGCCGACGGAGCGCTCAAGCGGCGTCGCCTCGCCGGTCAGCATGGATTCATCGACCGTTGTGCGCCCGCTTGCAACGGTGGCATCGACGGGGAAACGCTCGCCGGGCAGCACCAGCACGCGGTCGCCGGGGCGAATCTCTTCCAGCGGTACAACGGCCTGCGCGCCATCCACGATGCGGCGTGCGGTTGCGGGCTTCATGCGGCTCAACGCGTCAAGAGCGGCCAGTGCGCGGTGTTTGGCGCGTTCTTCCAGAGCCTTGCCGAGCAGCAGAAAACCGAGAATCAGCAGCACCGCGTCGTAGTAGACCATCGGAGCTTCACTCGGGCTGAAGCCGGAGACAATCGTCGCGTAAGCCGAGTAGAGAAACGCCACGCCCGTGCCCAGCGCGACGAGCGTGTTCATGTTCGTGGTACCGTGGCGCAGGCCGCGCCATGCGCTTACATAAATGCGAGCGCCGGCCCAGGGCGCAATCGCCGCCGTCATCGCCAGCAGCAGCCAGCGCGTGACAGGTCCAGCATCCATTTTCATGCCGAGCAGCATGGCGAGAACGCCGGCCCCGATTGCAACCCATGTCTTGAGAAACGACCCGTTACCCGCCGCCTTTTCTTCTTCGGCAGGAGCGCCGGCGCGGGGCAGAACGGCATCGTATCCCGCGCCGCGAATCGCATCCACGAGCGCCTGCGGCTGGGTCCGATCGGGATGAAAGACCACATGCGCCCGGTGCGCCATCAGGTCCACGCGAGCCTCATCCACGCCCGCGGTCGAGCGCAACGCCTCTTCCACGTGGTGCTGGCAGGAGGCGCAAGTCATGCCGACCACGGGCAGCGTGATCGATTCTGTCCCCATCGCGTTCAATTCGGTCGCACTCATAGCGCCCCGCTCAATCTGGTTCGAATCCGGCCGGCTGGAATCCTGCCCCGCTTAATTCACCGCAGCCTCGGCATAAGCCTTGTAACCGGCTTTAGCCAGCGCCTCGATTGCCTTGTCCGCTGCTTCGGAATCGGCAGACTCAAGCCGCGCCGCGCCGATGCGAACCTCTTTTACCGTGATGCCGCTGGTTCCGCCCAGCGCCTGGCTCGCGCGCCGCACGCAGCTTCCGCAGTGCATTCCGTCAATTCGCAGCGTAACTTCAGCCATGATTCACACTCCCTTTAATTAGAAGATGCCGAGCGGCGCGGAACGATGCGGCGACGGTCATCACAACTGTTTTCTCGTTTCCGGTGCTGCCCTCTATCCTAAAAAGAGATGCAGCGCGAATTTCCATCCGCACCACTGGCCGGCGTTGGCGCCGTTGTCGTCCACCAGGGGCGCGTTCTGCTCATCCAGCGCGGCACGGAGCCAGCTCTCGGCCAGTGGTCGCTGCCTGGTGGCCTTGTGGAGCTGGGCGAATCTCTCGCCGAAGCGCTACGCCGCGAGGTCCGCGAAGAAACGGGCCTGCTCGTCGAGCCGGTTGAACTGGTAGAGCTGCTGGACCGGATTTATCACGAGGGCGAGCGCGTGCGATACCACTATGTGATCGCCGATTACCTCTGCAGCGTCACCGGCGGCGAGCTGCGCGCGGCTTCGGATGCCGCCGCTGTCCGCTGGGTCGAGACTGCCGAATGGAACAGCCACTCGGCTCTAGCTCTCGACCCCATCACCGCCCGCGTCGTCGAAGCCGGCTGGCGGCGCGCCAGACAAATTGAAGCGGGAGGCCAAGCCTGATGGCTCTGCGAAAACGGTACTGGATTCCGACGGTTCTTCTTCTGCTCATTGCGGCGGTGGGAACAGCCTTTTACCTGCACCCAGTGGACTTTTTCAACGCGCAGGTAGATTTCCAGATGCGCGCCAACGGGGCCAGCAGCCGGTGGGTGACGGTGAACGGCTATAAGGTGCATTACTTCGTCAGCGGCCCGGAAAACGGTGCGCCGGCGGTTCTGGTCCACGGCCTAGGCGGACGTGCCGAGCAGTGGCGCGCCCTGCTGCCATACTTCGAGCACTCCGGCCTGCGCGTTTACATGCCCGATCTGCCCGGCTTTGGCCAGAGCGAGCAGCCCGCCGATTTCTCGTATTCGGTCGCGGACGAGGCCGGCATCGTCGTCGGCTTCATGGATGCGCTTGGAATCAAGCAGGCCGACGTGGCCGGGCACTCGATGGGCGGCTGGATCGTGCAGCTCATCGCCGCCCGGCATCCGGAGCGGGTTCGCCGGCTCATCATCCTCGACAGCGTGGGGCTGCACATGCAGCCGGACTGGGATACGAGCCTCTTCGTTCCCACAAGCGCGGAGCAACTCGACCGACTCGATGCGCTGCTGATGCCGAACCCGCCCAAGCCGCCCGCATTCATCGTGAACGACATTCTCGGCGTTGCCCGGAAGAACGGTTGGGTAATTCAGCGCGCCATGGATGCAATGCTGTCCGGCCGCGACACGACAGACGAGATGCTGCCGCAGCTCAGGATGCCGGTTCTCATTGTCTGGGGAGATTTGGACCGCATCGCTCCGCTCTCCGGGGGCCAAAAGATGCACGCGCTGATCCCGCAGTCGCGGCTGGAGGTGATTGCCGGTTGCGGCCACCTGGCTCCGCAGCAGTGCGCCGACCAGATCGGGCCGAAGGTGGCAGATTATTTGCGTTAAATTTGAGACGAAACGGCCTAGAGGTCCGTATGGCTCACGGCCCATACAAGGACGGCGAGCGTGAAGCTTGCGGCGCTGATAGTGGAAAGAAAATTCACCGCGTCGTTGTTCAGCCATCCTTTGCGCTCCACGGTTGCTCCGAGCGCGCTGTCAAAGAACAGGCCGAAGACGCCGCCGGACCAGATCAGCAGGAATACAAGGAGCCGCAGAGCGATTGTGCCGAACGGCACCGGCAGGCTGAGCGCTCCACTGGCGGCAACGATGCCCGCGGCCAGAACTCCGGCCAGCGTGCCGGCGAGGCTGACTGCGCCGTCGGTTCCAGGATCGACGTGGCGCAGGGATGTGAGCAGAAACGGCCTGCCGCCGAGAACCTGTCCGATCTCGGAGGAGACGGTGTCGGCTGCGGCTTCAGCCAGGGCGGCATAGGCGGGCAGGGCAAGGACGAGGCCGAGGTTTTTGTCCGGTTCGCCGGTCAGGGTTCCAGCCAGGGTGTCGCGGGCCAGCAGCGATTGCAGTGCCGGCGTGCAGGCTAGCGCCGCGAAGCCGAGATTTGCGCAGACCTGTGCGGCCCCGCGTCCGTGGCGCTCCTCAGCGGTTCCGAGCTTCTCCTTGCGGCTTCGGCCAAAACGCGTCGCAAGCGAGGTCAGCACCAGCAGTGCGAGAATCGGCACAATTGCCGTCTGCCATGGGCGGTAAGGGAAGACGGCGGTGGAAAAGATCATGCTCGCGGTCAGCAGCGCTCCGGTTGCGGCGGCTGCGGGCGTGGCGGAGCGGGATTTCCACGCCGCAAGCCCGAGCAGTGCGCTCAGGCCCAGGCTCCACAGCGCCACGCGTGGCTGGTTTGCGGCCCAGAATTGGATTTCAAAAATCAGGCTGACGGCGACGGGCGTCACCACGAGGGCCAGTATCAGGCGCGATTGCCATGCGAGTCTTTCAGTCTGCACGCTTGTATAGTACCCGGAGCGAGAGAAGCCGGAGGTCTCGACAGTGAAGAATTATGGGCGCGCAAAGCGCCGGCAAATCAGACTGACGCACTTCTGGCGCGTCTAAGCGAAAGTACCCTGTTGGGTGCCCAGGTTCTCCACCCCGGCGCACCCAATCACCTCATTTACAATGGCAAAGTAAGCAGGAACGAATCTGAAATGAGTCTTTTTCGTATGTTCTGGAAACGGAAGCAGCGTGAGCGTGTGATTGTTCCGGCAATGGCCGGGCTGTTCTCCGCGATTCTGGCGGGTTGCGGCGCGGGTTATCGTCCCGTGATAACTCCTACAAATCCCACCGGCCCGGCCTCGCAGCCGGCGTCGTATGCGGCGGTCATCTCGACCACCGGCGCCAGTTCGCCGGGTGTGATAACTCTGATCGACTATTCCGGCGATACCATTGTCGCGCAGGCTAATACCGTGGGGCTGGGACCGCTCTCCTTTACGGTGGACGGGACAGGCAATAACGGCTATACGTTCAACAGCGATGGTACGGTGAACGATTTTCCGACCACCACCACCCTGCAGCAGAAGTATGTTTACTACACCACGGTGGCTCCGAACTCGGCGCCCTTCGGGTTCATGGCGCCGTCGGCAGCGCTCTGGGCCACGGACCTGAACGCGAACGCCACCGATGTGTTTGCAGGTTCGTCTCCGGCGGTCTTCGTTCAAGCCATTCCTGTGGGGGCCACGCCGGTCATGGTTGTCGGCCCGGGCTCTGCTCCTGCGCGGACCTATACGATCACCCAGGGCGCTGGCGTTGGCCAGACAACCTGTAATAACTCGCCAGCCTCCGGACCGGCGGGCACGGCGTATGGGGTTCAGGTCTCGAACAACGCGATCACAAGCACGATTCCGCTGGGCAAGTGCCCGGTCTTCGCGGTGCAGTCGCCGGATGGAGCGCGCGTATTTGTGCTGAACCGCGGCGACGACACGATTACTGTCATCAACAGCCAGTTCAACGCGCTGGACGAGTGCACGCCGTTCCTGAATAAATCCAACCAGTTGGTCACATGCCATCCCACGCTGCCGCTTTCGACGGCGGCTGTGGCGGCCACGGGTATCACGCCTCCCAATGGCGCTGGCAACGGCGCGGGGCAGGCGAATCTGCCTGCCACCGCGGGTCCGGTTTACGCTGAATACAATTCGGCGACGAATCAGCTTGTGGTCGCCGATTTTGACGGCGGCACCATCAGCATCATCGACATGACTCTCGACGAATACGGCAACGACGCCAACACCTATGACGCGAATGGCAACATCACGGGAGGATTCGGCACCACGTACACCGTGAAGGTTGGCAACACGGCAACGCCGAATCCGGCAAGCGTTACGGTGCTGAACGACGGCAGCCGCGCCTACACAGCGAACCAGAACGACGACACAACCGGCAACGGCACGGGCAACGGCACGGTCAGCGTTGTCGATGTCACCGCGCACAAGCTTGAAAAGACTCTGCAGGTGCTAGGCCACCCGCGGACGGTTGTTTCCACACAAAACTCGCAGTTTGGCAAGGTCTATGTGGCTTCGCCGGACAGCCCGTACGTGACCATCATCGCCACTGGCGGCGCCGATCCAGACATTGTGGACACAACGCTTCTGGTGGAGGGCAATGTGCTTGATGTGCGGGTTACGACGCAGAACGGCGTTCAGGGCAGCAACAGCAACATCCTGAGCCGCCAGCCGGGCTACGGACAGCCGTGTAATCTCTCCGTCCAGCAACTCGGGACCGCGCCTTCGTTCGCGGAGTGCCAGAATCAGTCAGTAACTGCGGCGGATTCGTCGGGTGCTGCGCGCCGATAGAAGTCCCTGCGGCGCGCTTTTTGAAAGGGTCATTTCCGCGCTGGAAATGACCCTTCTTCATTTGCCGGGGTTGCATTCGCCGGGGCGTCATTTTCAAGGCAAGGAACGACATGGCCGAAGTGGGCAAAGCGCGAGCCAAAACTCAACCCAAATCGAGAATCGATCAGTTGCTGGTGGAGCGCGCCCTCGTGCAGAGCCGCGAGCGTGCGCGGGCGTTGATCCTGGCCGGGCGGGTGCTCGTCAACGAGCAGAAGATCGACAAGCCCGGCGCTGCCGTCGCGGCCGAGGCCGCAATTCGCCTGCTCGGCGAAGATCAGCCCTATGTGAGCCGTGGCGGACTCAAACTCGCCGGGGCGCTCGATGCGTGGAAGATCGACGTGGCGGGGCGGTCCTGCGCCGATGTCGGCGCCTCCACCGGCGGCTTTACCGATTGCCTCTTGCAGCATGGCGCGGTGCATGTCACGGCGGTCGATACGGGCTTCGGACAGATTGCCATGAAGCTGCGAAACGATCCGCGTGTGCGTCTCATGGAACGCACCAATGCGCGGCTGCTTGAGCCCGGAGCATTGCGCTCAACTGGCCCGGTCCTGACCCTGCTCGTCATGGATGTTTCGTTCATCTCCGTCACGCTGGTGCTTGGGCCAGTTCTCGCCGCGGCGGAGACCATCCGCGAGGCGGTGATTCTCGTCAAGCCGCAGTTTGAGGCTGGCCGCGGGCACGTTGGCAAGGGTGGCATTGTGCGTGACCCCGAAGCGCACAGGCTGGCCGTCGAACGTGTTGCCGATTGCGTGCGCTCGCTGGGCGGTGAGGTCGTGGGGCAGATGGATTCTCCGATTCTCGGCATGGAAGGGAACAAGGAATTCCTGATCCATGCTCATTTTCTTCAGGCCCGCCTTGAGCCCCATGCTGCGCAATCGCCCTCCTGAGCCGTGGGATTTCCCCGGCGGATATACTGAGGCATAGCGCGGTATCGGAAGAATAGGACAATACTTTATGACATATCTTGTGACCGGCGCGGCCGGATTCATCGGGTTCCACGTATGCCAGAAGCTGCTTGACCGCGGCGAAACGGTCATCGGCATCGACAACGTCAACGACTACTACGATCCTTCTCTAAAGGAAGCCCGCCTGGGCCGGTTGTCCGGCCGGCCCGGATTTGAGTTCTACCGCATCGACATTGCCGACCGCGCCGCCGTCGAGGAACTCGGCAGCCGGCATCCGGAGATCACGCACATCATTCATCTGGCGGCGCAGGCCGGCGTGCGCTACTCGCTCGTGAATCCCTACGCATACACGCACTCCAATATCGACGGCCACATCGTAATGCTGGAGCTGGCGCGCCATCTCAAGCGCTGCGAGCATTTTGTCTACGCCAGCTCATCCTCGGTTTACGGCGCGAATAAGAAGCTCCCCTTCGCCGTGGAAGACCGCGTGGACAATCCGGTCTCCCTTTACGCGGCCACGAAGAAGGCCTGCGAGCTGATGTCGCACGCCTACAGCCATCTCTACTCGATTCCCACGACCGGGCTGCGCTTCTTCACCGTATACGGCCCTTGGGGCCGGCCCGACATGTCGGTTTACCTGTTTACCAAAGCGATTCTTGCCGGCAAGCCGATCAGCGTCTTCAACAACGGCGATATGATGCGCGACTTTACCTATATCGACGACATTGCCGGCGGCGTGCTGGCAACCTCCGACCACGTTCCCGGCGGGGAAGGCGTGCCGTACCGCGTTTACAACATAGGCAACCATCGCTCCGAGCCGCTGATGCGCATGATCTCGGTCATCGAGGAAGCTTTGGGCAAAAAAGCGGAGATCGTCTTTGAGCCGATGCAGCCCGGCGACGTGAAGGAGACCTTCGCGGACATTGAGGCGCTACGCCACGATGTAGGCTTTGAGCCGGCCACGCCGATCGATGTAGGGATTCCCAACTTCGTGCGCTGGTATCGGGAGTTCTACCAGGTCTAGGCAAGGTCTGACGAATCCTCAATGTCAAATGTTTTGAAAGGGCACGGCTTCAGCCGTGCCGAAAGACAGCAACATCCCTCCGGGCTTTAGCCCCCGAGGGATGTTGCTGCTTTCTGTCACATTCCAAAATGATTCGTCAGACGCTACCTGGCCCCTGAGCGATCCTGGCACTCAATGATGCTCCGGTTTTGACACAGCCTGGGCTCTTTGCTGACGGCTGAACTTGGGCAAAGACACGTCTTG
Source organism: Terriglobales bacterium (assembly GCA_015655195.1). Taxonomy (GTDB): domain Bacteria; phylum Acidobacteriota; class Terriglobia; order Terriglobales; family Acidobacteriaceae; genus Telmatobacter. The sequence continues at coordinate 310 of JAATFM010000137.1, read as the reverse complement.
CCGCACATATTTTACGGCTGACTCATGACGGTAAATACGAAAAAATGCACAATTTCTCGAATCCTATGGTACGGTGGAAGTGCCATAACGGTATCTGCTCTGGGGTGATGGGAGCGTCCAAGCCCTCATAGGGGTGGACCAGGCGGTTTCGTGGCGCACCCTGTCATGGAGTTTTGAATTTCGGAGGAGAAACGATGCACTCACGATTGAAGGCGGCAGTATTGGGCGGAATGGTGCTCGGTCTGTTGAGTATGGCGCAGGTAGGATTGCTAGGACAAGCCCCAGCGTCAGCGAAGGGGAACCCGGAATC
>JAATFM010000208.1 GCA_015655195.1 Terriglobales bacterium | reverse complement strand
TGCAGACCGTCTATTCGCCCGCTCCGTATCCTCCCGCTGCCGGCACAGCTCCGGGCGTGCTTCCTGCTGCGCCACTCCTCGCCTGCCCCAACTGCCGCGCGACCAATCCGCCCGGCTCCCGCTTCTGCGGCTCCTGCGGCACTTCGCTTTAGGATTTCGTGATGCCGCCTGAACCCATGCAATAATTGGTCCAATTCTGTATCACTAACTGGACCATGAATCAGTCAATAGCCTGCATAATCCTGCGTGGAGCAATCTACGACTGGTATATTTTCCTGTTTTCCATGGCCATTATGGCCGTCACATTCGCGGCTCGCTATCGATGGTTCTTTGTCCAGTGGCTGGACGGAATTCGCGGGCGCGACTGGACAGCTGTCTCCGCCGTCATCGATGTCGTCAGCGTCGTCGCACAAACGGAGTCGACCCGCTATGGAGAGCGCATCATCGGCTACCTTGCCACGCTCACTTACTTCTATCGCAATCCTGAGTTGCAAATGGGCGAGTACAGCCGCCTGCTCAGCGACGAAAACGAAGCTCAAGTCTGGTCGGCGTCGTATAAGGGCCGCACGGTCATGGTTCACGTGGACCCGCGTGATCCCTCACGTTCCGTGTTGCGAAAGGAAGAACTCTAGTGTCCTGTCTCTGAAGTTCCTGTCATCATCTGCCAAAGATAAAAGCAAATCCTTCCCTCCGCCTTTTTCTGGCGCTGGGAGTAGCCCCCACAACAATCCGCCCGCGCAAGAATGGCGCGAAGTGCGGCTGACCTGATGGCCAATCACATGTTTGCTTCACCGGCGCGCATGGACTCGTTGAACTGCGGCTTGGTGAAGTTCAGTGCCGCATCGAGCGCGGCCTTGAACTCCTCTGCCCGCGCCATCAGCGCTGGCGTCGCCGCGGCAAACTCGCCGTCCACCGTCATCAGCCCCTCGCCGGCCTCGTGGCTCGCCATCCGCAGCAGATCGGCCTCGGTCGTGTTCAGGTACTGCGCGTCCTGCGGATCGGCAATCCACACGGGCTTGCTGGCACCCAACACTCCGCTCAGCCAGTAGACCTTGCTCAGCAGGTATTGCAGCCGCTCGGCGTCGTTCGTCTCGGTAAAGACAAACTTCTTCTGCCACCGGCTGTAGAAGCGCGTGGTGACGAAGACCGGCTGGCGGTTGCCCGACTTGATGAATTCAAGCTGGCCAAAGTCCACGGTCTTGCGAACCGCGTTGTAGATGAACGACTCCGCATACGGCTGCTCCATGGCCGGAACGATCTCGGCAAAAGTCACCGTTACGCTGGCCGCGAGTTTGGCGAAGAGCGTCTCCGGCCCGCCATCGGCCAGCCGCATCTCGCCGTGAACGATATAGGTGTCCGCGCCGGAGGTGGAGCGATGAAACGGCCACTGGAACTTTCCGAAGGCGAGCGGCAACCCGCCGAGCGTCACATAACACTCGGGCCGCGGATTGCTGAGCCTCTTGGCTGCGGTCACCAGGTGAGCCGTCATCTCGGGTAGCAATTCGGGCTTCGAGAAGTCGAATCCCTCGCTCAGTTCGAGCTTCAGCGTTCTGCCCGCCGCGCTGGGAACCGAGAGCTCAAAGACCGCCGTGGGCGCGCCGTGAAAATCCGTTCCCGCGCCAGCCGAAGCTAGCACAAGCCCCGCCTTCGCTGCCGCTGCTTCCATGTTCTTCGTGAGCGCCGACTGCAATTCCACTGTCATACCTGCCGCTTCCTACGTTTGAATTCGCTGCAAACCTCATTTTATATGGATAAATTTGGGAGTCCCATCCTTGCGGCGTTTTTTGGTAGTGTTCTAATTTCCTTTCAGCATTCCCTCGGGGGCTAAAGCCCCTGTCCTGTTACGGCGATTTACGGCGCGGCTAAAGCCGCGCCCTTTCAAAACAACGACAAATTAGCGCCGCCCTTTTGCGAAGTGGGGAGAAATCGCGCATATACAATCAACCTTGTGCCGGACCAAGCCGATTCGCCCATTATCGTTGCCGAAAATCTGACCAAGACCTACCGCTCGGGCCGGCTGGAAGTTCCTGCTGTGCGCGGGGTATCGCTTTCAGTCGAACGCGGCGAGTTCGTCGCTATTGTTGGGCCATCCGGCTCCGGCAAGTCGACTCTTTTTTACCTGCTCGGCGGCCTGACGCAGGCTACCAGCGGGCGCATCGTCATTGACGGCGTCGATTTTGCCACTCTCGACGACGCCGAGCGTACGCGCCTCCGCAAGCACCGTATCGCTTTCATTTTTCAGAAATTCAACCTGCTGCCCACGCTCTCCGCCATGGGAAACATCGAGGTGGCCTATTCGGTGAGCGGCCGTAAAGAGCCGCTCGATACCAAGTTTCTCGACCACCTCAGCGACCTGCTCTCCATCCGCGGCCGACTCCATCACCGCCCCAGCGAATTGAGTGGCGGCGAACAGCAGCGCATCGCCATTGCCCGCGCCCTCGTCACGCATCCGGCTATTGTGCTGGCCGACGAGCCCACCGGCAACCTCGATACGAAAAATTCCGATGCGGTTCTCAATATGCTTCTCCGGTCTAACCGCGAGTTCGGCCAGACGGTGCTGATGATTACCCACAACCCCGAGGCCGCGCAGATCGCCGACCGCATCCTATATATGCGCGACGGCGAGATTGTGAGGACGGAAAACGGCAACGGCGGCGGAACCAGGGCCGCGGGAATTGGCCCCTCGGCTGTTTGACCCCGAAGGGTCCGATTTGTATACTTGATCTTGCGACAAGCGGGAGTAGCTCAGTGGTAGAGCATCGCCTTGCCAAGGCGAGGGTCGCGAGTTCAAATCTCGTCTCCCGCTCCAATCCGCCCTCCGGCTACCCAGCCGGGTTTGCTACGGCGGATTGGTCAGAAAGT
>JAATFM010000118.1 GCA_015655195.1 Terriglobales bacterium | reverse complement strand
CACCGAAGATCTTCCGCCTGAATGGTCACGCCGCTGAGGAGGTCCGTACTCCGAGCGTCCTCCATTTCGATTGCCGCAATCTGACAACGAGGATCTTCCATTTTATTCACCTCTTCATTAGGCAGGCTCTCGCACGCCCTTGCTTCTTCAGCAAACTGAGATCAGGTTTACAGGTCCGCTGAATGCAAACAGTTCAATACTGCACAACTCGTGGTGGCTCCAATTCAAACCCGATAATTCCAGCCTATCCATGGAAAGTCCACTCGCTCTAAGCGAATCGTTGCCACTGCCGCGATGCCGAAAATCATTCGATCAAACAGCTTCACACAATGCGATTCTCGCAATGTGTGCAATATGAGACATACGACTGCCAGGCATTTTGGCGATGCTGCGAGAAGCGCCCTCCCATTATCCCGGGCGCGGAGTGCTGAATGCCTGTAACCGGCTCTAACTCAGATGCTCCATACATTGGTCCCGATCATCAACTCGCCCGCCCGCGTCCCTGGTATCGTAAGCTCTGGTTTCTGCTTTTGTGTATTTTTCTTCTGCTGCTCCTGATCGCAGTCGTCATGATGGTCATCCACAATAGCGACGTGAAAGCAGCGGCAGCTAAGAAAGCAGCTGCCGCCGCGAAGTTATCTGTGACAGCCACGGCCGCAACCGCGACAAAGGGCAATATCGGAGAGTACCTGGAAGCTCTTGGTACGGTCACCCCTGTCTATACTTCTTCGATTACCGCACAGGCAAGTGGAGTCCTGACCGCAGTGAATTACGTCGAAGGGAAACTGGTGCACCGAGGCGATTCGCTGATCGAAATCGATCCACGGCCCTATCAGGCACAGTTAATGCAGGCCCAGGGCGCGCTGGAGCATGACGCAAATGTTCTGGCGCAGGCAACGATGGACCTGGACCGCTATCGCGAGTCTTGGGCACAGAACGGCATCCCAAAGCAGTTGCTGGACGATCAGGAGAAGATCGTTCTGCAGGACCAGGGCACGGTCAAGAACGATCAGGGAACCGTGAACTACGACCAGACCCAGCTCAGCTACTGCCACATAACTGCGCCAATCACAGGCCGTGTCGGTCTTCGCCTGGTGGACCCTGGAAACGTGGTGCAGGCGGGCAGCGATACAGTCCTCGCAGTCATTACCCAAGTTCAACCTACAACCGTGATTTTCACCATGGCGGAAGACAGCCTGGGCCAGGTACGGGCACGCATGAAGCTTGTGCACACGCTGCCTGTCGATGCGATGGATCGTTCCCAGGCTACGAAGATAGCAACAGGCAAGCTGTTCACCATCGACAACCAGATCGACACCACTACGGGCACTGTAAAACTGCGCGCCCTCTTCGACAACCGCGACGATGTCCTGTACCCGAACCAGTTTGTCAATACAAGATTGCTGGTGAATACGCTGGAGGGCGTCACGCTGATTCCTACCGCCGCAGTTCAACACAATGGGCAAACGACGTTTGTCTATGTGATCGCAAGCGGCCTTGCGAGCGTGCGCAATATCACGACGGGCGTTGCGGACGGCGGCATGACCGCGGTTGAAGGCATCGATCCCGGCGAGATTGTAGCCACGAGCAGTTTCGACAAGCTCCAGACAGGCTCCAAGGTCACAGTATCGAAGCAGGCTCCCACCAGCCCGACTGTGAGCAGCGCGCCGTGAATCCATCCGGGCCTTTCATTCAGCGCCCGGTTGCAACCGCGTTGCTGATGGCCGCAATCCTGCTGGTCGGCATAGTTGCGTATACTCTCCTACCTGTCTCCGCGTTGCCGGAGGTTGATTACCCTACTATTCAGGTTCTTACCTTCTATCCTGGCGCCAGCCCGGACGTGATGGCCACCACAGTGACCGCTCCACTGGAGCGCCAGTTTGGCCAACTGCAAGGCCTGAGTCAGATGACTTCGACCAGCTCCGGCGGGTCGTCTGTCATTGTGCTGCAATTCGCTCTCACCCTCAACATCGATATTGCCGAAGAAGAAGTTCAGTCTGCCATTAACGCCTCGCAGAGCTTTTTGCCTTCCAACCTTCCCTCGCCACCGGTTTATAGCAAGACAAATCCAGCGGATGCTCCGGTTCTCACGCTTGCAATTACATCCAGTTCCATTCCACTGTCACAGGTTGAAGACCTGGTGGATACGCGCCTTGCGCCGAAGCTCTCGCAACTGAGCGGAGTTGGCCTGGTGAGCATCAGCGGCGGACAAAAGCCGGCAGTGCGCATTCAGGCCAACCCGACTGCGCTTTCCTCGTATGGTCTTAATCTTGAAGATCTGCGTACCGCACTTATCGCCACAAGCGTCAATCAAGCGAAAGGAAATTTCGACGGACCGAATCAGGATTACCAGATCAATGCCAACGATCAGTTGGTAACCAGCGCCGACTATCGAAACGTTGTGGTTGCCTACCGCAACGGCGCACCGATCATGCTGAGGGATGTCGCACAGGTGGTAGACGGCATCGAGAACAACAAGCAGGCTGCATGGATGAACGAGACACCGGCGGTAATTGTCAACATTCAACGACAGCCGGGCGCCAATACCATCAGCGTCGTCAAAGCCATTAAGGCACTTCTTCCCCAGCTTGAAGTGAACCTGCCATCCTCGATTCAGGTAACGCCGCTTACCGATCTCACCACTGCTATCAATGCTTCTGTCGCCGACGTCGAGTTTGAGTTGATGCTGACAGTTGGGCTGGTAGTGATGGTCATTTTCATTTTTCTCCGTAATTTTTATGCAACGATCATCCCGAGCATCGCCGTGCCGGTGTCCCTGGTGGGCACCTTTGGCGCAATGTATGTGCTGGGCTATAGCCTGGACAATCTCTCGCTGATGGCTCTGACCATTTCTACGGGTTTTGTGGTCGATGACGCGATTGTCATGATCGAGAACATCACGCGCTATCTTGAGGATGGCGAATCGCCCATGCAGGCAGCGATGAAAGGCGCGGAACAGATTGGCTTCACCATCATCTCTCTTACGATTTCGCTGATCGCGGTGCTGATTCCGCTTCTCTTTATGGGGGATGTTGTCGGCCGCCTCTTTCGTGAGTTCGCAGTCACTCTGGCAGTTACCATCATCCTCTCCGCCGTCGTCTCCCTCACGCTCACGCCCATGATGTGCTCACGAATTCTGCGCCACACCCCCAAAGAGAAGCAAGGCCGCTTCTACAAAGCCTCCGAACGTGTCTTCGAAAACATGATCGCGTTTTACGGCCGTACGCTCAAGTTCGTGCTTGGGTACCAGACCATTACGCTGCTTGTGGCCGCCGCCACGCTAGTGCTCACCATTGTTCTCTACATCGTTATCCCCAAGGGATTCTTTCCAACCCAAGACACGGGCGAAATTCAAGGCATCTCGCAGGCGCCCGAGGCTATTTCCTTTGCAGCCATGGCAAAGAAGCAGCAGCAGCTTGCAGCCATCATTCTTCAAGATCCCGCAGTTGAGAGCTTGTCCTCCTTCATCGGCGCGGACGGGACCAATACCACGCTGAACAGCGGGCGCATGTCCATCAATCTCAAGCCCCTCAACAAGCGCGACGCAAGCGCTTCCGGCGTGATCCGAAGATTGCAGACAAGTCTCAGTTCCGTACAGGGCATCGTGCTCTACATGGAGCCCGTGCAGAACATCACCGTAGACGACCGGGTCAGCCGCACCCAGTACCAATACACGCTGGAAGATCCCGACGCGAACGAGTTGAATCTGTGGACCGGCCGGTTGGTGGACAAGATGAAGCAGTTGCCACAACTTGCCGATGTGGCAACCGATCAGCAGACAGGCGGCTTGGCGGTATCGCTGGTTATTGACCGAGTCACCGCATCGCGCCTCGGCATTGCCCCGTCCACCATCGACAGCACGCTCTATGACGCCTATGGCCAGCGGCAGATCAGCACGATGTATACGCAGTTGAACCAATATCACGTCATTCTGGAAACCATGCCGGATTCTCAGCAAAATCCAGGCAGGCTACACGATCTATACATCCAGGCCAATGCCTCCACGGGAGGATCAGGGCCCGGAGCCTCGTCGTCCTTTGCGTCCTCGGGCTCTGCGTCCGCTGGCTCGAATGCAACAACCACATCCGTTGCATACACGCCGTCCTCCGCGGTACTTAGCGCGCCCTCGAATGCCATCAAGTCCGGAGTCGGCGCAAGCAGCACTGCTTCAGCACAAACCGCAACCACCACAGCGCCCTCCAGCGCCATTCCTCTCAGCGCATTTACGCATCTTGAGAAAACCATCGAACCGCTCTCCATCAATCACCAGGGCCAGTTCCCTGCCGTGACCGTGTCGTTCAATCTTGCTCCCGACGCCGCGCTGGGTGGCGCAATCACTGCTATTGAAAAGGTGCAGAAGAATCTGGAGATGCCAGCCAGCGTTCAGGCTGGATTTCAGGGCACAGCAGCTTCCTTTGAGGGATCGCTCTCCAATGAAGGCCTGTTGATTATCGCAGCGCTGGTAGCTGTGTACATCGTGCTCGGTGTGCTCTACGAGAGCTTCATTCACCCTGTTACGATTCTTTCCACCCTACCCTCTGCGGGGGTGGGTGCATTGCTGGCTCTCATCATCTTCAAGCAGGATCTGAGCGTCGTCGCCATCATCGGCATCATCCTTCTCATCGGCATTGTGAAGAAGAACGGAATCATGATGGTCGACTTCGCAATGCAGGGCGAAAAAGAGTTCGGGAAAAATTCCCGCGACGCGATTTACGATGCCTGCCTGCTGCGGTTCCGCCCCATCATGATGACCACGATGGCAGCGCTGCTGGCCGGCATTCCGCTGGCGCTGGGCCAGGGCATGGGTTCGGAGCTGCGGCGGCCTCTGGGCATTGCGATGGTTGGTGGATTGCTGCTCAGCCAGGTGCTTACGCTCTACACAACACCGGTCATCTATATCTTTTTCGATCGCATTGGCCATCGATTCAGCCCCGCGCGGAAGGCCATTGGAACCGGCACCGAACCGCAACCGGCGGAGGGAACATGAACATATCCGCCCCCTTCATCGTCCGCCCGGTAGCCACTACGCTACTGACAGCAGGCGTCATGCTGGCAGGGGCTGTCGCATTCAATGTTTTGCCCGTTTCTCCATTACCACAGGTGGATTTTCCTACGATCTCAGTCTCAGCCAGTTTGCCCGGCGGAAGCCCTGACATCATTGCGTCTTCCATAGCAACTCCTTTGGAGCGCCAGTTCAGCCATATCGCCGGAGTGACCGAGATGACATCCTCGAGTTCGCTCGGCAGCACCTCCATCACCCTGCAGTTTGACTTGAGCCGCGACATCGACGGCGCAGCGCGAGATGTAGAAGCTGCCATCAATGCGGCGCGCACGTATCTGCCGGCCAACCTGCCAGCCAATCCAACGTATCGCAAAGTCAATCCGGCGGATTCCCCGATTATCATTCTCGGACTTACCTCTGATAAGTATGACAAGCCGACGCTCTATGACGAAGCATCGTCGGTCATCGCACAGAAGCTCTCGCAGATTCAGGGAGTCGGACAGGTATTGGTTGGTGGGGGCGCGGGCCCTTCCGTGCGCGTGGAAGTGAATCCTGCACTCCTCAATAGCCACGGACTCACGATTCAGAATGTACAGTCCATCTTGAGCCAGCAGAATGCTCACGAGCCAGCCGGTCAAATCTCTGACGACAACACGACCGCCGACATCGTTACCAACGACCAGATCTCCCATGCCGATCAATACAAGCCGCTCATCATCGGCTATAACCACGGAGCAGCCGTCCGGCTGGCCGATGTTGCAGATGTCTCGGATTCAACGCAGAATATTCGCACCGCGGGATATTTGAATGGCACGCCCTCGATCACCGTCATCATATTTCGGCAGCCGGGCGCCAACATCATCGATACCGTCAACAATATCCGCGCACAACTGCCTTCGCTTCAGGCGTCCATTCCGCAAGGCATCAAGACCACAATCGTTCTCGACCGCACCACAACGATTCGCGCATCCGTAAGCGACGTGGAGCGCACGCTCATTCTGTCCATCGTTTTGGTAATCCTTGTCGTCTTCCTCTTTCTGAGAAGTTGGCGCGCCACACTCATTCCCGCCGTCGCCGTGCCTGTCTCACTCATTGGCACTTTCGCGGTCATGTACCTGTTTGGCTTCAGCATCGACAACCTCTCGCTGATGGCGCTGACCATCTCGACGGGGTTTGTGGTGGATGACGCCATTGTGGTCATGGAGAATATATCCCGTCTCCGCGAAGAGGGCGTTCCGCCCATGAAAGCGGCCTTTCAAGGCTCTAAAGAAATCGGATTCACCATCGTTTCCATCAGCATGTCGCTGATTGCTGTATTCATTCCAATTCTCCTCATGGCCGGCATCGTCGGCCGCTTGTTCCGCGAGTTTGCCATTACGCTGTCTACGGCCATCGTCATGTCAATGCTGGTTTCTCTTACGACCACGCCGATGATGTGCGCCTACATTCTCAAGGACGAGCGAGCAGTCAAGCATGGCCGCGCGTATCGAATCAGCGAGAAGGGGTTTACATGGATGCTCTCCACGTACAGCCGCTCTCTGACATGGGTGTTGAAGCATCCAGGGCCTATGTTGGCCCTCCTGCTGCTCACCATCGGGTTGAACTTCTACCTCATTGTCATCATCCCCAAGGGGTTCTTCCCGCAACAGGATACGGGAGCCGTCACCGGCAGCGTGCGCGGACCGCAGGACGCATCGTTTCCTGTAATGAATAACTCCATTGTGCAGTTGGTGGACATCATCAAAGCAGACCCGGCCGTCGCCAATGTTATTGCATTCACGGGCGGCAATGGCGCATCGAACGGCGGTTCCATTTATATCGCGCTGAAGCCGTTAAACGTGCGCAAGGATACTGCGCCGGTGATTATCGACCGATTGCGGCCGCAACTGAACCGTCTTCCGGTCGCTTCGGCGTTCCTTCAGGCGGCACAGGATCTGCGCATCGGAGGACGATCGAGCAATGCAATGTACCAATACACGATTCAGTCGGATAACGTAGCGGATCTGGCGCGCTGGGGGCCCATTCTGTTGGCCGGAATGCAGAAGATTCCCGGCTTTCAGGATGTGAGCAGCGACGCGCAGAATGCCGGCCTGCAGCAGTTGCTCAGCTACGATCGTTCCACCGCGTCCCGGCTTGGCATCACGCCGCAGTCTTTGGATCAATCCCTCTACAGCGCCTTCGGACAATCGGAAGTGTCCATTATCTACACGCAACTGAATCAGTATTATGTGGTGCTGGAGGTTGCGCCGCCTTATTGGCAAAGCCCCGATGGACTGAAGAACATCTATCTCAACACCACCGGTAGCGGCATCATTCCGCTGTCCACGGTAACTTCGTCCGAGGCAAGCACAACGCCGCTGACCATAAATCACACCAGCTCTTTTCCATCCGTCACGGTATCGTTCAACCTTGCAACCAGCATGTCGTTAAGCGACGCTACCCGCATGGTTGGCGAGATGCAGGAGCGATTGAACATGCCTGGCACTGTGCGCGGATTCTTTGCGGGAACGGCAGCGGCTTACCAGACCTCGCTCAGCAGCGAACCGCTTTTGATAGCGACGGCGTTACTCGCCGTCTACATTGTTCTTGGCGTCTTGTACGAGAGCCTGATCCATCCGCTCACTATTATTTCCACGCTGCCCTCGGCAAGCGTTGGAGCCATGCTCGCCTTAATGCTGTTCAAGATCGATCTCAATGTAATTTCAATCATCGGTATCATCCTGCTGATCGGCATCGTCAAGAAGAATGCAATTATGATGATCGACTTTGCCCTGTCGGCAGAGCGCGAGCATGGCAAGACTACCGCGGAAGCCATCTTTGAAGCGTGCCAGCTTCGTTTCCGTCCCATCCTGATGACAACCATGGCCGCGTTGTTTGGCGCATTGCCGCTGGCTTTTGGAACTGGCACTGGCTCCGAGCTTAGGCGTCCGCTTGGCATCACTATCGTTGGCGGGCTGATTGTCAGCCAGATGCTGACTCTTTACACCACGCCTGTCGTTTACCTGCTCTTCGATCGATTGGGTCTCCGCTTCCGCGGCAAGCAAGCAGTGACCCTCCGGCCTGGAACCGCAGAGGCTTCTTAGCAATGTGCGGTTATGGAGCGTTCGTTATGAAGAAATCGATCATTCAGTTCCGGCAATCATTTGCGATTGTGCTCGCTCTGCATGTCGCCGCCATCTGTGCGATGCTGGCCGGATGCACTGTGGGACCAAAATATCATCCGCCCGCGATGACGGCGCCGGCGGTTTTCAAAGAGTCTCCTGCACAGTTCAAAGAGATAGACGGATGGACAGTCGCGCAGCCCCAGGATTCGGTTCTACGCGGCGAGTGGTGGAAGATCTATAACGATCCCGAGTTGAATGATCTCGAAGATCGGCTCAATATCGACAACCAGAATATAAAGCAGTCCTTTGAGAACTTCATGGAGGCTCGCGCCCTGGTGCGTGAAGCGCGCTCGCAATACTTTCCGACGGTCAGTGTTGGCGGTTCCTACACCCGATCGCGAAGTTCAGCCAACGTCGCCTCTTCGGCGGGCAGCGGCATATCAACCAGCCAGTCGTCGCAGGTGTTTTCTCTTCCAGCAGATATATCGTGGGAGCCCGACCTTTGGGGACGAGTCCGCAACACCGTTCGCTCCAGCCAATACACTGCCCAACTGACTGCGGCCGATCTTGAGAGTGAACGCCTTACGGAACAAGCCACACTTGCAGAATTCTTTTTCGAGATTCGCGGTCAGGATGAATTGCAAAAGATATTGGATGACACGGTGAAGGCCGATGCGCAGGCATTCAAACTTGAGCGGTCCCGCTATAACATCGGAGTGGACGATGAAATATCGATGGTCGAAGCGCAAACTACTCTTGAGAACGCGCAAGCAGCGGCTATCAATATTGGAATTGCGCGCGCTCAGTATGAGCACGCAATCGCAATGCTCATCGGCATCCCCGCCTCGACGTTCTCGATCCCAGTCCTGCCCAGGACAAGCGCGCCTCCGCCCATCCCCATTGGCTTGCCATCGCAACTACTGGAGCGGCGCCCAGACATCGCTGCCGCCGAGCGCAACATGGCTTCAGCCAATGCACAAATTGGCGTGGCCTATGCGGCGTTTTATCCGTCGCTCACGCTGTCTGCGGACGGCGGCTTGGAAAGCTCCGCCATTAAGCACCTGCTGGATTGGCCAAGCAGGTTCTGGTCGATTGGTCCATCTGTCTCTGAGACTGTCTACGATGGTGGCTTGCGCCGCGCGACCGTCAACCAGTACATCGCAACTTACAATGGAGACCTCGCCGCATATCGACAATCCGTGCTCACCGCGTTTCAGCAAGTTGAGGACTCTCTTGCCGAGGTACGCATCCTGTCGCAGCAGATCGAGCGCCAGCAGGAAGCCGTCGACTCATCTCGGAAGTTTCTGAAGCTTGAACTGGGGCGTTACAACTCCGGCATCGATCCCTACATCGATGTGGTCACTGCTCAGACTACATTGCTCTCAAACCAGCTAACTCTGGCATCTCTCGCGGTTCAGCAGATGACGGCATCGGTTCAACTGATTGAAGCTCTGGGCGGCGGATGGGATCGCTCACAGTTACCTACGCCCGCACAGGTCACGCAAAAGCCCGCGAAGTCGGATACCGTAATTCAGCATTAAATTGCCAGCGCAGTCGCTGCATGAACGAATCCACCAGTCATTCCTGCCAAGATGGTTCAGATTGCTCAGACGAGGATCAACTGACAACCTTACATTGAAACAGGCATTGCCATTCGATAGTGGCCTTGCGATTCGAAGGAGAACTTATGAATGGATTGAAGCTTCTCATGTTAACGGCAGTCGGCGGATGCCTTATGATGGCAGCCGCTCCGAAAGCCGCCGCTCAGGTCGCCGTGGAAATTGGAACTGCACCCGATTGCCCTTACGGCTACTATGACACCACACCTTATGGCTGCGCGCCCTACGGATATTATGGCTCGGAATGGTTCGCCGGCGGTGCCTTCATCGGCGCTGGTCCGTGGTTCCATGGTTCGGATGACTTCCGCGGCCAGGTGAATAACCGGCTGCATCCCGAACACGGCTATAACGGCCACACGCCACAACCCGGCGAGAAGGCTGAGCCTTCAAATCGGCTCGATAAGGTTTCCAACTTCAAAGGCAACGAAGTGCGCGATGGCCGCGGCCATGTGGGCGGGAAACGATAATAGGGACAACCGGTGTACACAGCTTGGCACAGGCAAAAGCTCGTGCTTGCTTACGAGGAGCCGGGCGGCGTGACCGACCAGATTTGCTGCCGGAAAAGGTTTCAGCGACAGGCTATCCCGCCGCAATGGGATAGCCTGCGCGTATCTCATCGAAGAACGGGGTACGCTGCTGTTGCACGCACTCGGCGGCGTAGAGATACATTGCGGCTGACCATGTCTGCCAATCCCTCCCGCTGGGCTTGCCGGTTTGCGCATGAATCCACTCGTTGAATCCCCACTCCGCTTCATTTTCGTGCCATGGCTTGACCAGCTCTGTCAGCGCCAGGAGCTTGCGCTCCGCCAGTTCCACCTGCCCAGCCGCCACACATGCCGCCACATAGAAACCGCAGATAAAGGGCCATACCCCGCCGTTGTGATAGTCGCCAGGCCGGTTATATCGCTCGTAGCGCGGCAGCCAATCGGCGTGATGGGGCAAGATATACGGAAACAAACAAGGCGGCAGATTCACAGCCAGTTCTCCTCGGCCGCGCATAGCCTCGCATTCCGCTTCAACCCACTCCAGAAGATTTCTTGCCCAGAGAGGCGAAGCAATCCCCGTTAGAATTGCAAGACTGTTGCCCAGTAGATCAAAGCGTTCGCTGCTCATGATCTTGTAGGAGTAGAGTGCGTGGTAGGGCGCGGATGGCTCCACGAGAGTTTCCTGCTCATAACGATTCTTGTCTTCACCGCGAACCTCCAGGCGGCTCATCAACCCGCGTAACTGAGCGGCGGAATCCTGCTCGCCATAAAGACAGAGATAGGCATAGACCAGCATGTTCACGTATAGCCCATAACCCATCACATATTGTTCGTCACGCCAATCGCTGGTCGGCAACTGGCATACCATCACCCGGTCGTCAGGGCTCTGGTACTGCATCCACTTCAGAGCCTTCCCTGCTGCCTCATTCAAGAACTCCGGCTGATTGACCGCTCTTCGATATAGAGCCAGTCCAAAGAGGAACAGCGGTGTCGCATCGCTGGCTCCGCGGTTGTCGGGATCGTGTGCCAGCGATGGGATGTGGCCATGCGGCGTCTGATTACCTGCCAGGGCAATCAGTGTGCGCCGCAACGCGTCTGCGAGTTCCTCATTGCCGGTGGCCAGAAAACCCAAAGCTGAAATCATCAGATCCCGCGTATAAGGTTCCGGGTATCCCCATCCAGCCGTTCTGGGCAATCCTTGAAATGGTCCCCGCGTATTATGGAGCAGCACAGCGAGGGCGGCGTCTTTGGCTTCTTCAATGGAAGCTAGCGATTTCTCATCGATAAACATAGATAGCTACCTCGATGGCGTGCAGAGTTGCGTCGACGAGCATTCGTGCTTCGTCGGCTCGCGTTCTATCGAATTCCCAATCGCTCGGACACGATCTCCACGAAGCGTTTGGCTACCTGGCGATAATCGAATAACTCGGTTACATGTTTTCGTCCCGCTTCGCCCATCCTGCGCCGTAGATTGCTGTCCAACATAAGTCGTCGAAGGTATTCGGCGATGTCTGGCACGCTGGCCCGGTACTCCGCCGTCCGCGGTTTTGGAAATACGATACGGCGGCCGCTCTCGATCCCGTGGCCTTCCCCGCATCGTCCTTCAGTGATTTTCCTTTCCTCAGCCACTCGCGCCAGGAATGCCGTTTTACCGTGGACCATTGTGTCTAGAAACGCCATCGCATCGACCGCAATCACCGGCTTCTCGCAGGCACTCGCCTCAACCTGGATCATGCCGAAACCCTCCAGCCGCGATGGCGCAGCGTATATATCGCAAGCCGCCAGCAAGTAAGGCATGAATGTTTGCGAGACGACATTGGTGGAATAGATAACCTTCTTGTCAATGCCCAGATCAGCCGCCAGTTTCAGGTCGATCTGGTTCTGTTGAACCGTGCGGGCCTGAGGCCAGACCTTGCAGACATATCTCCAGTCGGGCACTTCCGCATCGACCAGCGCCAACGCCTGCATGACTTCCTGTGCGCCTTTCGAGGCTCCATCACCTCCGGCGGTAAGGATCATGATCTGATCCTCGGCGATTCCAAGTTCCTTGCGAATTGCCTGGACCTTCCAATCATCACGATGATGGGGCGCGTAGCGGTCCGTGTCGCAACCCACCGGCAGCACCACGATATTGTCTCCCCGGATGCCATCCCTGATATAGACCTCTTTTACCCAGTTGGAGGTGACCAGGATCAACGGCAGGGCGTTCAGTTCGTCCCTGTGCTCTGCGACATAACCATCCGCAACAAGCCATGGCACAGCCTTCATTCCAAATCGTTGCGGGTGCAGCACCAGGTGCGGAAGATGCCCCCAGAATCCCACGCCGACCACGACGTCGGGCTGGAACCAGCGATAGTACCATTCCTTTTCCAAATCCGATTCCAGATGTACCGGGTGAACCTCTACGCCCATCTCGTGCAGGCCCCTGCATAGCAGTTCCCCCTGCAATGCCAAACCGGCCGCAGGCGCCGGGTATTCGGTCAGTACAAGCACTTTCACGATTTCTGCTCCCGTAATACAGTCCGCTCGATCGCTATCCGTGCCGAGTCAAGGCATTGGAAGCCTTCTTCCCGCGGAGTGGTGCGGGCTTCCCAACTATCCGGCCCATATCCGTAGACGTCCATCATCAGCCGACGCTTTTCAAGCCATACATCGTCTGTCAACACATCTCTCCGATCGGCATCGCCACTGACTTGAGGCAGGTACGCTCTTCCCCCGTCTTCGTAAGCAAACAGCCACAATCGCTCTGTGTGGATGCGGCCCAATCGCCAAAGCTCAACGACTGCGCGGCCACATTCCTCATGCCGGCGGTGATGTGTGTACTCACCTCTCGGGCCATGGGTCAGAATCAGGTCATAGCTGTATCCAGCAAGTAACCGGACGATGGTCTCGTTGAGTTGCCCGGCTGGCAGCGGAGCCTGGTCTGGTTCATCATTGAAGTCCGCCATCTCACCCTCTGCCCCGAATCGTTGTAATACGTGGCGGAACTTTGGAGCACGGTCCACATCCGTCGCTCTGCATAACGTCACAACGCGCCAAAGAAACTCCGGATGGGTGAGTATGTAGCCGCCGCACCAGAGTGTTTCGTCGTCCGGATGGGCGACGACAACAGCGGCTCGGGGTCGAGTGTCTGACCTCACCTCATCGAGAGGGACGAGTGTCGCGGTTTTGTGGCAAGAGTAAGACGATGAACTTTCAGGCATTTGCAATTCGGCTCGCACTGTTATCTTCGACAGCCTGTACGGGAAACCCCAAGATGGCAGGCTGCATTCGATTCGCACAAGCTCGTGCGAACGTCCGCATATAAGATTGGCCTACACGGTTCCAGACCATGGGACGGGCGTAGAGATAAGCGCGTCTGCGCATTGCATAGCGCGCAGCATCGTCGTCTAACAGTCTGGTCACCGCGGTAGCGATTGCGCCAATATCTCCAAAAGGAACAAGCATTCCGCGCCCATCGTCCAGCAGTTCGGCAGCGTGCCAGTACGGCGTTGAGATGATCGCCTTCCCGGCGCCCATGGCATACGCGAGTGTTCCCGACACAGCCTGCGCTTCGTGACGATACGGTGTGATGTAAATGTCTGCCGAGCTGACCAGCGTAGCCATTTCCTCCGGGCTGACGAATCGGTTATGGAAAACCACGTTGCGCTCGACTCCTGTCTCTCGCGCCATGGCCTGCAACTGGAGCCGGTATCGATCCCCCTCGCGGAGCCTGACTTGCGGGTGAGTGGCGCCAGCAATGACGTAGACAACATTGCGGTGCTGCGACAAGATGCGCGGCAGGGCTTGAATCACGTTCTCGAATCCCTTATTCGGAGACAACAAGCCAAAGGTGAGCAGTACAGTCTTTCCTTCGGTTGAAAACATATCTTTGTAAATGTCCGGCTCGGCAAAGGGCAAGTCAGGGATGCCATGCGGAATCAGGTCAATCTTTTCTTCCGGAATCATAAATACATCCTGCAGAAAACGAGAGGAATGTTCGCTCATTACGACAAGGCGATCGGAACGCGCAGCGATTTCCTGCATGACAATTCGCTGATCGCGGTTCGGTTCGCGAAGCACCGTATGCAGAGTCGTCACAACCGGCATATTCAGGCGCCGCAGCAACTGCAAGATATAGTCGCCGGATTTTCCTCCAAATATCCCATACTCATGCTGCAAAGACACAACATCGACCTTGCTGGAATTCAAAAACTCCGCCGCCGCCCGATAGGAAGACGGGGTGCGCTCGGCGATCTCGTATCGCACTCGTGCGGGGTATGAATACGAAGATTGCCCGTCGTTCACGGCAACCACTAGCAATTCACTGGTTCCGCACTCTGCGGCAATAGCATTACATAGATCTGTCGTAAAGGTCGCAATTCCGCATTGCCGGGGAAGATGGTTCCCAATCACCGCTATCCGTGCTGGAAACGATCGCCCTGGAATCAGTTGCGGAGATAATGCTGACTTGATTATGGAAACCGGCAATCCAGTTTTGCGCCGTATCAGAGAATTCAATTTTGAAGTCAAGTGTATGCTTGGCGCCGACATTCAGTCTCCTTGTGTTCAGATCTGCATGAAATGCGATCCAGCACAGGGAAGGCGCCGGCATGCAGACCCGACACTCTCTTGATGAGGGGCTCATGCTCCATCCGCAATTCACTGTCTGGCGCTGCGCAAAAACAAGAACCGCCAACTCGCGATACGTTCCGCCGTCCGACGTTGCTTCCATCCATGGCGATCATCGCGCGTCCGCGCTCGAAAAGATGGTCAAAACGAAGCACTTCCCTTGTGCGCCGTACGCATACGTCCACACACTCAACCGGGATGCGGCTTCTCTGCGGCCGCACTAAACCCGAAACAAACAAGCGCATGGCCACGTGTTCGAGCCATGTGTACAAAATTGACCAGATTCTTCGTCTTGTCCTATTGGATAGTCATTAGGTCAGGGTCCGCTGTCTCCGACAGCAGACCCTGGACAAGTGACCCTGCGTGTATGGCCTTTCCCCGGTCACTTGCCTTCTGCGCCTCGTCTCAGCTCCTGCTCTGGCGTAACAGCGTACCCGGCCGAACAGGCAGGTCTCATTGGGATCCCGGTCCGAGGTTCCGATGAGACCATACGGGTAATCGAAGCAATCATCGCCTGTCCGAGCGATGATCGGCAGGTGCAATTCTTCGAGGTAAATGGATGAACGAATTCAAGCTGCGCCGTATCGGCATGTTGATGGAGCCGGAACCGGGAAATCCCCAGGAGGTCGAGGGCGTCTTGAATCCGGCTGCCGTTCGAGGGCCTGACGGTAACCTCTATATTTTCCCGCGGCTGGTTGCGAGCGGGAATTATTCCCGCATCGGCATTGCGCGGGTACGCTTCGATCAGGCCGGCGACCCGGTCGGCGTCGAGCGGCTTGGCATCGCGCTTGAGCCGGAGGCCGGTTACGAGCTGCGGCCAGATGGCAGCGGCGGCTGTGAAGATCCTCGCGTCACGTTTATCGAGCCTCTCCGGCGATACCTGATGACATACACCGCATGGTCTTCGCGCGGCCCGCGAATTGCACTGGCCGTATCGGAAGATCTGTTCCATTGGAAACGTCTCGGTCTCGCGACCTTCACATCGAGCGACGGCATCGAATTCAGCAACGTGGATGACAAAGACGCCAGCCTTTTTCCCGCCGTCATTCCTGATCCATCCGGGCAGCCGGAACTCGCCATGCTCCACCGCCCGCTCTTTCCAGGCACTCGCCCCGAGGAAACCGCTTGCTGCTCTGAAACTCGTGATGTGGATGTGAACAGAGAAAGCATCTGGATTTCGTATTGCCGGATGACACTCGACCATAAGCCATTTCGCACCGGCGAGTTCACCTTTCATCACCGTCTGGCATCTCCGGTGTCCGCATGGGAGCGCCTGAAAATCGGCGGCGGAACTCCGCCCGTCCTGACCAGGTACGGCTGGCTCATCGTCTACCACGGTGTGAGCGAAGTTGAAGCGCCTGATGCAGTAGACGGGCTTGATGCTGGCCGGCCTCAACTGTGTTACTCGGCAGGCGTAATGGTCATCTCGAAGGAACATCCACTCGTGATTCGCTACCGATCGGAAGAGCCGGTGTTGTCCCCGGAACTACAGCAGGAACGCCACGGGACCATCGCCAACGTCGTGTTCCCCACCGGCATCGACAGGCGCGATGACCTGGGCACACCGGACCGCTTCGACATCTACTACGGGATGGCCGACAACCGGATTGGCGTGGCACGGCTTGATTTACCGGCCCACTTGCCGTTCGAAGGAGTCGCAGACCCACCCGACGCATCGCTGTAATGCGATAGCCAAAGAACTTCGGTGGCTTCATGCCGTGCATCCCGGTTAATCCGCCTTCTTCCAGGTCGCGCCTCGGACATTCCGCACGAACGATTTTGTAATCGCAGGCGTATCGCGGCCAAGATCCTTCTCGTAGACAATTCCATCCTGATCCACAAGGAAAGACATCACTCCCGACACCCTGTACTCCGCGGGATAGGCCAGGAAAGCAAACCCTCGCGTCATCTTCCCGTTCACAAGGTAGCTTCCCGCATCGCCGTGCGTGTTCGCTCCATAACTCTTCAGGACGCGAAAGTAGTAGCCGTGAAACGGTTGCGGCTTCTGATTCACATCTTCCCCGTAGCCTTCACGCTCAGCCGCTGCCACAAATGGGCCAAGAGGGCTGTCGGGCTCACCGGGGATCGGCTTCCAGTAAAGCCCATTATGCTTGCCCGAATCGCTTAATATCTTCTGCGCATACTGTCTTTCCGAGTCGCCGTCGTGCGGCTGTGCGTTGTATTCCTTCTCGGCATCGACCAGCTCATGGCAAACATGAATGACAGTCAATTCGTTGTTCCCGATCCTGCGATAGAGAATTTCCTTCTTACCGGCCTGCGTGTCGAAATACCACTTGGCGCCCCGATGCAGCAGCGGGATGGGTGTCGGCCAGTTCTCCGCGCCAATGTATAGCGTCGTCGTCCCATCAGGCTCGGTGAGCAAACGGTGCATCTGCTGATATTTCTGTACAAATTGCTCGCGATTGTCCTTGTCTTCGGTTGCATCGCCCGATGACAGGATGTCGGTCGCGCCCGCTCCCAGCACCTTCAAGAGCGAATCGTGATCGTCGTTTTGAAGAGCTGTGACCAATGCCTGACTTGCTTCCGCTGCGGAAGAAAATGTTTGCTGTCCGGCCCGATCCGTTACAGACTGCTGGCCTGCCGACGCGTGGCCGGAAACCACCGGCAGTTGCGCCGCAGACTGCCCCGCTACCGCACGCGGCAAAAATCCCGGACAAACCACAAGGGCAGCGAAAACCGCCACAGCACCAGCAGTTACGCGTGAGCTGCTTTCAGAACTAAACCTTTTAAACCACACCATGCTTATCTCCATTCCGGGAACATGCTCCGATCCAGACTGCCTGTCAGGCCGCATGTTCGGTAATCTATCTGCTGGGTTAGCGCCGTCCGCCGCCGCCGCCGCCGCCACGTCCACCACCGCCGCCGCCACGTCCACCACCACCGCCGCCGCGCATACCGCCGCCACCACCACGCATCCCACCGCCGCCACCGCCGCCAAAGCTCGACCTTCCGCGTGAGGAACTGTCTCGTGCATCGCCGCCGCGGCTCACTCCGCCAAACGCACCGGAACGCAAACCAGTATTTCCCCTGCCGTTTGATCCTCCATAACCGCGCAGGCCTCTGTCTCCGCGCGCAAAGGGTGCATTGCCCCGGTAATTCCCGCGAAAATAGGCGTTGCGATTGTAGAAACTGCGGCTTTGAAACGCATATCGTCCGCCGCCATACATCAGGCCTCTGTGGTTCCAGTCGAGGCCCCAACCATGCCAGCCCCAGCCATATCCAAAGAACGGACCGATGCCATATCCAATGCCAAAGGAAAGATAGGGTCCACCGCCGCCCCACCACGGATCGAATCCCGGCCACAAACCAACCGGATCGCCATAAGCCAATTCCGGATCGTAGTCCGGCACATAAACGGTATCCGGATTCTCCGGCTGGATGACGACTTGCGACCCCTGGTTCGTTACACTCTGTTGCGGCGTGGTACTCAGATTTCCCGCGGCCTCCGCCTTCTGCCGCATGAACTGAATGGCGTTCATAACGTCCGCCTGCTGGTTGTAATTCGCATCGCCCAGCTCAGAAGTCCAGGAAAGATTCTTGTCCAGATCGGCCAACACAGTCGGAAACTGGACCAGCGCCTTCACGCTCGGGTCCCAATCTTGCTGATCCACCTGCGCTCCCAGCGCCGCGCCCGTCAGATTCGGATTCTGCTGCAGAAACCGCTCTGCCTCAACAATCTGTGTCGGGTAGGTAGAAGCTGCAAGAATTTGCGCCACCAGGGCATCCGGATAGAGCGCTATTGGCGCCACCAGTTCCTGCAGTTGCTCGGGGGCCAGTGGTGCGGAGGGAGGCTGACCTTGCATCGGAGCCTGTCCCTGCATCGGTGGCTGCCCTTG
>JAATFM010000085.1 GCA_015655195.1 Terriglobales bacterium | reverse complement strand
GGTGAGCCCGCATGAAGCCCCACATCTGCCCACGGAATAATGCTGCCGCTCCTTACGTAGACCGGAATGGCCTGAAAGGAAGCGGGGACGACGATCTCGCGGCCTCCCTGATGAACTTCACCACTCCAGAAATCATGCCATTGCCCAGAAGGCAATATCACCTTTCTCTCCGGCTCATCAGCGAACAACGGAGCCACCATCATGCGGTCTCCGACCATATATTGATCGTCGACTTTCTGCAAGGCCGGCTCATTTGGAGCATCGAGTACGAGTGCGCGAAATGGCGGCGTGCCATCTTCCGCATAGCGCGTGAACGCAGCGGTGAGGTACGGTACGAGCTGCATACGCCAGCCAATAATTTCGCGGCAGCGCGCCTCAAGCCGCTCCCAGTTTTCCAGCAATTCGCCAGCGTTATTTTTCTTGCGGTCGAGCTGTTTCCACGGCGGATTCTTGATGTACCAGCCATTGACGATAGCAAGCGGTGAGAAAACAACACTCTGCAACCGCCGAATGAGGTCTTCCTCATCGCGAGCGTCCCGAACTTCCGGGCACCAGAGCAGCCCGGCAAAACCGGAATTCACCAAAGCGCGAATGAAATCGCGATGTTTGTACAGATCGCTGTAAAGCACGAAAGGATATGGAGCCGCAAGCGCGCCACTGGAGCGCACGAGACCGTAGGTTGGCAGGTCGCGCTTTCGGAATTGCTCCCAGATAGCCTGCTGATACCGTATCGCAAAGACGGAGTGCATCTGCTCGCCGTCGATGCCGGAAGGAAACTGGCTGCACTCCGGGAAAGACCATCCGCCGGTATAGTCCGAGTTGTCGCATTCGTCCAGCTTGAAGCCGCTGATGCCGAGATCGATCAACGTTCTGCCGTGGTAGTCGCCAAACGCGGCACGCGCGGGTTCTCCCGCAAAATCCGGCACGAGCCCGCCCCATACTCCCAGGTCGCCGGAGTGAAGTTCCAACTGAGAAAACAGCGGCGAGGTCGGATGCGTAAACGCATGTTCCCACAGATTGACCTTGTAGTGCATCGCGCCAGTATCGCTCACGAATTGCTTCGGGTTCGGGAAACGCTCCGGGTTCCAGGCAAAGCTACAGGAATACGCATGTGTCTGCCAGCCCGGCTCAAGGCCAAGCACGTCGCATGGAATCCGGCGATCACGAAATTCATGCGCGATGGCAAGCGTAGTCTCCTGTGTAGCGCGTGCGTCATAGCGATACCAGAATCCAAGGCCCCACTCGGGCGGCACAAATCCTCCGCCTGCGAATCCGTTAAATCGCCGCACCGCATTCAACATATCCGGGCCGGCAAAGAGATATATGTCCACGCCTGAGGCGACGGGCACTTCGATCGTAATGCGGCCCTGGTCTCCATCCTTAAGATTGTGCGTGTAATTGGGATCGGGAGAGTTTCCTGTAGCTTCGCCCGTCATCGCTTGTCGAGGGCGCGGGCGCGCATCTCCAAAATAAAAAGACGCATAACGCGCCGTATCGACAAACACTCCTATGCCTTCTGTTGTGACGTAAAACGGCACTGGCGCATGGGAATCGCCTGTATCAATCTTTGGGTCCGCATTCACACGTAAGATTTTCTTCTTGCCTCGCTGTGCAAAGGACAGCATCTGCAGGCCCAGTCCATAGATTTGCTCGCCTGCCCTCAGCGGCAGATGCACGATGCAGCCGCGGTTCGTTACTTCTCCGTCAATCGGCTCCAGCGGCGCATTGGCAACGCCGGGAAGCTTCTTCAACATATCGGCCTGTGGTGGGATATAGCGGTTGGATACCGGAGTAAAACGTTCCGGCGTTCCAAGAGTAGCGCGCCAGATGCCGGGATATACCGGTTGCCACGAAAGCGAGGATGCCTTCAGCGATTCTGTGGTTTCGGCCTTTAGCAAATGAGACAGACCGGATGCGGCGCTGCCGGTTGCCAAAAGTTTTGCAAGTGTACGCCTGCTGATTTTGCGATTGGAATTCAATTACGCATCTCTCCCTCCATTGCACGCCAACCTTTGGTTACCGCTGCAACAGTGTCAGTAGAAGTGACATTCGCAGGGCAGTACCTCGTTAAAAAGGTCTTGCCCTGCGAATGCGTCTGTTCCGTTTGGACTACCAGGTGATGCGTCCATCGATTTGAATGGTTCTGCAGCAGGCCGATCCATTCCCGGACGTGCCTAATTGATAGATTCCGAAGAACCCATCCGTGGTGGAAGTGTCAAAGCCATTGCCGCTCAACTGCATGTGATTGAATGCGTTGAAGGCATCCAGCTTCATTTGAAAGACAGCGCCTTTTTCAATCTTGAAGTTCTTCGTGATGTTGATGTCGAAGTTGTTGCGGATACCTTCGCGGATACCGGAGTAAGTGATGTTCGGTGTCACGCCATAGCTTCCCACTTTGATGAAGTTCGGCGTGGAGCAGAGACCCGCACTCACAAGAGCCTGCGACTGGCCAGCCCAGATGATCTCTCCGGTATTGGGATCGGTGGTGGCAACGCATGGCTTGATGCGCTGCACATAAGAGTTTGAGCCTGCGGCCTGCAATCCTGGATACCACGGGTTCGAGTTGCCGCCCCAGAACCGCTTCTTTGGCAGGAGATCTCCGCCATTCGCGTCCGGATCGATGATCCAGCCGCTCATGCTCTGCGGAAATCCACTTTGCCATAGGAAAATGGCGCCCACCTGCCAGCCACCGACTGCATAGTCCAGATAGCGCGGTATCTCCGGAAACAGACCGCGCCCCTTGGCCACTGGAAGCTGATAGACGCCCGACACAGTCCAGCGGTGAGGCGCGTCTGTCGGCGAGATGCTTCTTGCCGGAATCCGGTTGATGGTATCGGCAAATCCTGTCGCGCTCATTGCCTTTGAGTAGCCGTAGCCTGCATGAAGCGTGAGGCCAAAGGAGGTTCGATGGTCGTAGATCATCTCCAGTGCGTTGTACCAGAACTTGCCGCCGTTGATGTTGGCCTCGGTAACTCCCTGGAAGACGGGGAATGGACGAGTGAAATTGCTCTTTGCAATGTAGTTCAGGTTGTAGTAATTTCCTGATCCCGCAAAGGGCGCGAGTTGATAGAAAGGATTGGCGATGTAGCCAATCGTTGTGCCCGCCGCAGGCGTACTGCCATAGCCCTGAGTACAGTTCAAGCCCGATCCGCCGCGTAGCGGGTCGCAGATTGCCTGCGAAGCTGCGGTGATGTGATTGATGTCGTCGGAATAGGTTGTGCCATATTGCCTGCTGCCAGAGTAAGAGACTTCCACCGTATCCCATGTAGAAAACTGGTGCTCGATCCCGAAAGATGTCTGGAGGACTTCCGCGGGGTGGTACTTAGGGTTGTAGTACGTGATGGCCTGTCCTGCGCTCGTGGACAGACACGCAATCTGGTCTCCATTGCAATTTCCCGTAGGCTGTTGAAAGCTCGGAAACGGATTGGACATGTTGTTCAGCGGAGTCAAGAGCGTGGAACCGTCCATGGCCGCAGTATTGGTGGCTCCCGTGTAGGTGGTCGAAGTGGAATAGCCAAGCTGCCAGGGCTCGAACTGGTTACCGTTTGCCTGGTCATTGAAGAACAGGCCAATTCCGCCGCGAACTACAGTCTTTTGATCGACAGTGTAAGCAAAACCAGCTCGAGGCCCAAACTGCCACAGTACCTGGTTGAATTGCCAGGCGGGGTTTCCGTTGACGCCAGCCCAGGTGGGACCACCGATAAGCGACGTTCCGATTGGAAGGCCGGCGAGAGTGGATCCCGAAATCATGCCATTGATCGGATTTACATCCGTCGTGTCGAAGACGGAGTTGAAACGGTTGTAGCGATCCTTGAGGCCGCGGCCCGGATCCTCCCAGCGAACTCCGAGATTAATTGTCAGTTTCCGGTTGTACTTCCAATCATCCTGGAAATAAAGCGCCGAGTAGTGCGATGAAAAATAACCGCCCGCCGCAGCGTTGGCAGTACCGGAATCCCATGTGCCAAGAAGCATGGAGGCTACGGAATTTCCGCTGTAGTCATTCGTGCCGCCCGTTCCAACGCTGGAGTGGATTCCCGATGCTCCGCCGGTGACGGTTGTGTCCCATTGTTGCGACCATCCGTCGCCGATACCGAGCGTAACGCCATTTCCGTTGTTGAGCTTCTGGGCATACTGGATAAATCGGATTTCTCCGCCAAAATGGATTACATGGTTTCCGTGAGTCCATGTTACGGTGTCGCTCAGTTGCATTTCATCATCACCGCGATAGAGACCCGTCTGGGAGCCGAGCGCGTTGTAGTTGGAAATGTTGGTTAAAGGAAAGCGATTGAAATACGTTGGATTATCCCCAGCCAAGCCGTCCGGGAATCCCAGATTGCTCGGGTTATAACCGTTTGCCGGTCCGGTCGCATCGCTTTCCAGCGCCGTCGTAATCAGGCCCCGCCAAATGTTCACAAGCCTCGGCGAAAACGTATGCGTCCAGTTCGTGCTTAAGCTCGGATAGCGATAGTCGGTTCCGTTGTAGTGTGCAATGTTCACGGCCTGGTTGATTCCAGGATGTGCGGCATTGACGTTGTTGCGTGGAAACGCGTTGTTGGCTTGGCCGTAATACTTCCACACGCGCCCGGTAATATCAAAGCTGTCGTTCTGACCTATATTCTGATCGATTTTCACCAGGTAGGTCTTGTTATCGCCAATCCCTGGCGGATTGCCAACGTAGTTGGTTGCGAACGGATTCGCAGTCGAGAAGGTTGGCGCCAGATTCGGGTCCGGATACCAGGACATAATTGCCAGCGCCACAGGGTTAAGACTGCTGGCTGGAATCACATTGATCGGACCAATCTGCACCGGATTGCCTTGTGGTCCAGGCGCTGATCCAGGCCCGTAGCCGAACTGGTAACGGCAGACATGGGGGTTGCCTTTTGCGTAGCTGCCGTTGTCGGTATTATTTGCCGTGCAGGCTGCTTCCGAAGCAGGATCGTAAATCGCCCCGTTATAGGCGGAGCCGTTTGGCTGTGTAAGGTTCAGCAGTGAAGAGAAATCGCCCTGGCCAGGGTACTGCGTTCCCGCGCCATACATTGCCGGCAGAGGAACGCTCGTGGTGGAAGTGCCGATTCCGGTATTGTGAATGTCTTCATACAGAATGGTGAAAAACGTCTGCCTGCTCCCATGCCAGAATTTGGGCACAAGGATGGGACCGTCGACCTCGAATCCCCACTGATTTCCCGTGCTGGCGCCTTTGGCGAACTTGACTAGCGTGCTTTCCGGAGATCCTGAAGAGATTGCCTTGGCAATATTGGCATCATTGGTCGATGAATTGGCATTGAGGAAGGCGCGGGTCAAATAGGCCCAGGCAGCGCCATGCAACTGCTTGGTTCCGGTCTTCAGCGTCATGTCGATCTGGCCGCCAGGCGAGCGGCCGTTCGCTGCATCGTATGGGTTCGTAGTGATCTTGAATTCCTGGAGCGCTTCTGCCGGCGGATCCCAGGTGTAATGTTCGGGACCTGTGCCGCTGTAATTCGTTGCGCCGTCAATGTTGAACTCAACCCCGGCGCCATGAATCGCATATGTCTGGGCGCTTTGATTCCACGGTGATCCGGCTGACGTAGTCATAACGCCCGGGCTCAACAGCGCCAGGTTAAATGTGGACCCCGCAGTCACTGGAAGTTCAGCAATACTCTGCTGGTCCAGCACCATGCCGCGGTCCGCTTTGTCATAATCGAGCACGGTTGCATCCGCCTTCACTACCATGGTTTGTGTGACAACTCCGGGCACAAGCGAGAAATCCACTCTGGCCGTCTGCCCTGTGACCAGCGTGATGCTCGTCTTGTCGGTGGTTTCAAACTTGGGAGCTTCCGCTTTGACGTCGTAGATCCCAGGGTTAAGAAAAGGCACAGACCAGTTCCCGGTTGATGTGGTCTCAACCGTCTTGTCGACGCCGGTCTGCTCATTGTGAACAGTGATCTTTGCCTGGGGAATGGCTGCTCCCGTCTGGTCGGTCACGAGCCCCGTAAAGCCCTGGCTGGTCTGCGCGTATGCAGCTATATTGAGCGCGAAGTATGCCAGGATCGTGAAGGCTATTGCCATGCCGAGCCGCCGCGCGAAATTGCGCAACGTATCCCAGCGATGAAATTGCGTCTGCGTCATTGTTTCCCTCCTCCGAAATCTTGCAACGGATGATCTGCACCTTTGAAGGCATGCCGAACCCGTTTTTTACTCCCATTCGGCTTGTCCGCCGAAGCAGAATTCGAACCTCTCATGGCCAATGCCGAGAGCGGTGTAAACGTTTCCGTGAATAACGTTACCAAATTGCGGTAGAATTCCACTGCATCACCTTAATCACCGGACAGACTTCCGTCCGGAAATACTGGAAAGCGGGCTCGTGGAATTCTTCGTACTCACAAAAACACTCTCGCTATCTGCGGGGGCCTTTATAGGAACAGCCGCGGAAACTTCACAAGTGGCTTACGGTGTTCCTTACCGTAAATGCCCTACTAAACTATTTTTAATGTGCATCTTACATTTGCACCCGGAGGGGTGCTATTACCGGCAGGTAGGCAGCTTTTCCGCTTGCAAAAGAGAAAGCAGGCTGGGGCGATGCGTGGGCTGTTGGCTGCCCTTCCCGGCATGTTCTAGGATGTAGGCTGCTTTTTGTAAGATTTTTGGGCTGGTGCCGTATGTCTGAAGCTGTTGATTATGAGAATCAAGAAAATGGGCATTTCTCCCTGGGCAGTTCGCAGCGAGAAGCCATTCTCCGGGAGCTGGAAAGGATTACCCGCAGCCCCTATTTTCGCCAAAGCGAACGATCGAAACAGTTTCTCTCTTATGTCGTGCAATGCCAGTTGGCGGGGCAGGAGGACACTCTTAAAGAGCGCACGATTGGAATTGATGTCTATAAGCGCGCCTCAGGGTATGCCACCGGGGATGATCCAGTCGTTCGGGTACAGGCTGGAGAGGTTCGCAGGCGGCTCAGCCAGTTTTACGAGACTCAGATCAACACTCCGGAAGTGCGGATCGAGCTTCCGCTGGGAAGGTATTCCCCCAGATTTCACTGGAAACCTGCTGAAAACCAACCGCAAAAAACTGCTGAAACCGAGGTCGTCGATCCCGGCAATGGCGGTTCTCCGGAGCTGAACGGAAGCAGCGACGAATCCCAGCTCCATCCCACCCCGGTTGAGATTGCTCCCGTAAATCCGCCGATTCCGGTTGCGGAGCACAGGAGATGGATGCTTTGGCCCTTCCTGCTGGCTGCCGCTGTCGCTCTGGCGGCAATCGTGGGATTCCTTTGGATAAAGCCGTACTCGGTCATTCCCACCCCCTCCTCGGCGCTCGAACAGTTCTGGCTTCCGGTGGCTGGAAACCACAAGCCGGTAGTACTTTGCATGGGACATGGGTTGGCATACTATCTGTCTCCCAAGTTGCAGGCAGCGGTGGAGAAGAACGCGGATGCGGTGCAGATTTCCCGGGATGACATCACCGCCGTACCGGATAGCGACGCAACAGCGGGAAACATCCAGGGCGTTCTGCGCATCATGAAGCTCCTCGATACGCATGGTGTGCAGAATGAGCTAAAGTGGCCGCCCGAGGTTGGCGAAATCGAGTTGAATACCGTGAACGCCGTCTATATAGGAGCGTTCAACAACCCATGGACCATGCGGCTCAACCTGGGGCTGCGGTTCACCCTGGAAAGAATCGACGACAAGACATTCCACTCCATCTGGATGATTAAGGACCAACTGCAGCCGGGCCGGGTATGGTCAAGTACGAAAGCCTATCCCAGAAATGAAGACTATGACTTTGCCCTGATTACCCGCGTCTTTGATCCGGAGCGGAAGCGAGTTGTGATTGCATTCGGCGGATTGAACCAGTTCGGCACGCAGGCCGCAGGAGAGTTTCTCGCCGACCCTGCAGCGTGGGATGAGCTTTCCAGAAAGCTTCCCAAGGACTGGCAGAAGAAGAATCTGCAGATTGTCCTGGAGGTCGATGTGGTCGGAAGACACGCCGTCAATCCACGGGTGGTCGCGACCAACGTCTGGTAGGCTGCGCGGCCTTGATTGGACCGAATATCCATGCGCTGAATCATGCGCAGAAGTAAACATAAATTGATCCAGCGCCGCGGAAGGCAGGAACCGCGCGTTCCATCCAAGCTCCAGACTCCTTCTTAAGTGTCTCTGGAATCTTCCGGTATCGCGGAGATTCTACGTAGGCCTTACCGTATAGCAAACGGTAAGTTACTTGAGCAAAGAGCGATGCGACCACTATAACGTCCAGCGATACATTTTTCGCCCCGTTCTGCACGGCTAATTCGCCGGCATCGGGGTAAAAGGAGCGCTATACGTGGTGGCATTGAACAGGCGAAGGTTTGTGAAGTTGGTAGGAGCCGGGCTCGCAATGGCTGGGGCGGCAAGTGTGGATGCGGATGCAAGCGTATCGGCTGAGACAGTGCAAAACGAGCAGAAACCTTCTGCCGACGGAGTGGTGATCTATCCGGCGCCGGAAGGAGAAGTTTTATCCGAGGACTATGCGGTAGAAGTCAACGGGAAGTCAGTGCCGGTCTACGTGATCCAGTCGCAATGGCACGACAAAAAGTATTCGGCGGCATACTTTGACTTTGAAGGAACGGTAACCGTCAAGATCAAGCCCAACCTCTCGACGCTTAAGACCAGCGCGGCTCTGGAACAGCTTGCAATCCGGCCGGAGAAGTATGGGATCAAGCCGAGCATCGCCGATGGAGCCGCAACATTCACAACCGACAGGCACTTCGATATTTCCTTTGAGCCCACCGGGCAGAACAGCCCGCTCCACCTCTTCAGCAATCCACTCGAAACCAAGCCGCCCAAATCTGGCGATCCCAATGTTGTCTATTTCGGACCGGGCATTCATAAGCCGACGCACATCCACCTGACCGCTGGCCAGACCCTCTATATTGCTGGCGGAGCTATCGTGAAATCCGCGGTCACGTCAACTGGCGACGATATTCGTATCACAGGGCGCGGCATTTTGTGCGGCAACGACTGGCCACACTCCAAGGGCCCGACGGCGCGCATGGTCTGGCCGGCCGATGGCACAAACATCCTGATCGAAAACATCCTCATCCGCGGAGCATGGAACTGGACAGTGGCTCCATCGCGGTGCGATCAGGTGCGAATCCGCAATCTCAGGATCTGCGGCTCCCGGTGCGGCAACGATGACGGCATCGACCCCTGCAACTCCAGCAATGTAACGATTCGCAACTGCTTTGTGCACACGGACGACGACGGCATCGCGGTAAAAGGCACGGCTCTGGCCGGCCAGGATCCAAAGACTACGGAAAACATCGTCGTTGAAGACTGCACGTTCTGGATCGAGTTCGCCAATGGCTTTCGCATCGGCGCGGAGAGCCGCGCTACGGCCTGCCGGAACTTCACGGCGCGCAATATCGATTTCATTCATTTTCCAAATCGCCCCCCGGTGTGCGTCTTCCAGATTCAGCCGCGCGATAACATGCCGATGGACAATCTCGTCTTCGAGAACATTCGCATCAATGGCGAGCAGCCGCTCAAGCTGATTACGATGACCTGCACCAATCCGCCTCAACCGGCGCAGGCGCAGGCGCCGCACGCAAACCCGACGCACCCGAACCTGCTTGTGGTTCCCGGCGCGGGACCCTGGATTCACAACGTCGTATTCAAAGACATTTCCGTCTATGACAAGCACGACGGACCGGAAGGCTCGCCGCTGGTATCCATGCACGGCGCAACAGCGGAGCATGACATTCGCAATATCACGCTCTCGGACGTCACGCTGCATGGAAAAGCAGTCACCCGGCAAACCGAAGGCGTCAGCATCGGAGATTTCGTTACGCAACTGACGCTTCCGGACGCCTGAGCGGAAGCCTTCCCCTTCCCAGTCACCTGTTGTTCAAAGCCACTGCCGAAGGAGATTGTTGACCGGCGAATTTGCGCGCAGCGGAAATCTGCTGCGCGCCTGAGCCAATCTGCGCTCAATGGCAGGCACAGCCCTGCCGCTTGCAGGCAACAGCAATCGCACTTCAACGCCCCGAGGAGCTTGTTTCGCAAAACAAGTTGACCTTATCGGGGGGAACATCAACGCACGGAGAGCGCCGGAAGTGCTATCGAGTTGGCGCGGGAGGTAAGTATGCGGGATGCGATGCGGAACTATGAAACAAAGATCGGGAAATGGGCTTTGCGATTTGCGCTTGTCTGCCTGTGTCTGATGATGGTGTCTCAGAGCGGAGCGGCACAGCAGCTTGGGACCGGCGCTCCACAGTCAGCACTGGTATTTCGACCGGGAATGATAACCACGGTAGCCGGCACGGGAGTTGCCGGATACATTGGCGACGGCGGGCCTGCCGCCAGCGCGGAGGTCTCAAGCAACATCAAAGGAATCGCCGCCGATGCCGCAGGAGACATCTTCTTTGTAGATGGCACATACTGCACGGTCCGCGTCGTGTATGAAGGCGGATCGACAGCCGCGCATCTCATTGCGGCGGAAAACCCATCGGTTACCTCCCCGGTGACAGGCGACATTTATGTGATTGCGGGAAAAGAGAACCAGTGCGGCACGCCCGTGGGCAACAGCCTGGCCACAAACGTAAAGCTCACCACGAACACCGGCGGCCTTGGCATAGATGCCGCGGGCGACATCTATGTCTCAGGCACCGCCTCTACCGTGTGGGTCATCTATGCAGGCGGCATAAACACGGCAGGAAGCAACCTGATTGCGCTTGAATCAGGCGTCACATCACCGACTCCGGGCTATATCTACCTTGTGGCGGGAAACCGCACCAGCACAAACGGCGGCGATGGCACTCTGGCCACATCCAGCGCTGTCGGGCTTCACGGCATCGACGACATCAAGCTCGATGCGACCGGCAATATGTACATCGCGGATCAGGGAAACAATGCGATTCGCAAAGTCAGCGCGGATACAGGATTCATTACCACATTTGCCGGCGGCGGAGGAACATCATCGGGCGCGGCGGGGAAAAGCGCCAATGGCACTCCGGCGGCTTCTTCTCTATTGAACCAACCTTACGCGGTTGCGATCGATGCCGCGAACAATGTCTATATATCGGACAAGAACAATAACTTGATCTGGATGGCCTACGAAGGAGGCAGCGCAGCAGCCGCGCTTATCACTCTGGAAAATCCATCCATAACTGCTCCGGTAGTTGGCAATCTCTACATCGTCGCCGGAGGCGGCAGCGCAAAATATCCTTACGGCGTGCCGGCAACTACCGCACAGTTAAACGGCGCTACCAATGTCGCGCTCGATGCTGCCGGCAACATTTATCTGGCGGAAAATGGGTACAATCTCGTTGCCGAAGTGAACGCGCAGACTGGCTACATATCCGTCGTTGCCGGTACTGGCGCGGCCGACACCGCGACCGGAACGGACGGAGACGGCGGCGCGGCAACAAGCGCCCAACTGAATTCCCTTCGCGGCCTGACCGTCGATTCGGCAGGAAGAATCTATATCACCGACTCTTCCGACCTCAGAGTCCGGCAGGTTGGCCCGCAGGGATTGATGGTGTTTCCGGGCCTCGCGCCCAATGCAACCAGCGCGCCACAGACTCTGCTTTTGACGAATGTCGGCAACGCCGCACTGAACTTTACAGGCGGCTCCCCGACTTTCAGCGGCGCGAACGCGGCGGATTTCGCCGTGGACTCAACTTCTTCGCTGAATACGTGCAGCTTTACCTCTCTGGCTCCAGGAGCCACCTGCACGCTGGCCATAACTTATGCTCCTCAAGAGACTGGAGCAAGTTCCGCCGCGCTCTCCTTCATTACGGATGGAGTGCTATCGCCGCAGCAGATCGTGCTGCAAGCTCCGGTGCTTCCAAACACGACAACGACGCTGCAAGCATCGGCTAATAATGTGACCGAAGGAACTGTCTTGACCTTTACGGCAA
The DNA here is from genome assembly GCA_015655195.1 of Terriglobales bacterium. GTDB lineage: Bacteria > Acidobacteriota > Terriglobia > Terriglobales > Acidobacteriaceae > Telmatobacter. The sequence goes on along the minus strand of JAATFM010000085.1, from coordinate 13,383 downwards.
CGGTTACAGGAGGCATAAGTCCGGCTGGAGACGTATCGTTTTACAACGGCAGCTCGCTGCTCGGCACGACAGCGCTGAATGCCTCCGGTGTAGCGGCGCTTTCGTATACCGCCGCCGCAACCGGCACGCTATCCGTTACCGCGGCTTACTCCGGCAATGATACAAACGCCGGCTCCAGCTCAAGCGCAATTTCCGTAATCGTAACCGGGAGCGCATCCGCCACAACGTTTGTGACCGCATCCGCCACAACGGTCAATCAGGGGCAGAGCGTCACCTTCACGGCTACCGTCGCAGGCGGAGGCGCAACACCAACGGGTACAGTGACGTTCCATGCTGGAACTGTGCTGCTCGGCAGTAACGCGCTCAATGGAGCCGGTGTGGCTGCTCTGTCCACAACGGCATTGCCCGTTGGGCCCAACAGCGTTCAAGCCAGTTATTCCGGAGATGCAAATTACGCAGCCTCCGCATCCGCTGTAGTAGTGCAGGTAATGGGCGTTCCCACCGTGGCGCTCGCAGCGTCAGCAGCGGTTGTCAACGCCGGAGTGAGCGAAACACTGACGGCCGCGATAACGGGAAGCGGAGCAACGCCTACCGGCTCCGTAACGTTCTATGTGGGCTCCACAAGCCTGGGCACTGTACCGCTTATTGGTGGAGTTGCCGCGTTCTCCACTGCAACGCTGCCTGACGGCCAGTATGTTATGACAGCAACCTATAGCGGAGACAGCAGCTACGCATCCGGAACCTCGCCCGCGGTGAACGTCACCGTATACGGCAGAGTGTTTGTGCATCCCGGAGGACTGCACACGCAAGCCGACCTTGACCGCATGAAAGCCAAAGTCGCCGCGGGCGCACATCCGTGGATCGATGACTGGAATCTGCTCATCACCGACCCATGGGCGCAGAGCACCTATACTGCAAGCCCGCTCGCAAACATGGGCAGCAATCGTCAGTTGGCCGATCAGGATGCCCATGCCGCTTACCTGAACACGATCCGCTGGTATGTCTCTGGCGACACGGCGTATGCGAACACGGCGATGAACATCCTGAACGCGTGGGCGAAAACGGTTAATCAGGTTCCGTCAGGTACGGACATTCCCGGCCTGATCGGCATTCCTATCCAGGATTTCGCTCTCGCAGGGGAAGTTCTTCGCACCTATCCCGGCTGGTCGGCTGCTGACTTTGCGGCCTACCAGAATATGTTCACCAATTATCTCTATCCCGTGGTGAACACGTATCTCACCACGCACAACGGCACCTGCATCAGCCACTACTGGGCGAACTGGGATGCCGCGAATACCGGAGCGCTCATTGCCATGGGCGTGCTGGATGACAACACCTCATGGTTCGACCAGGGCGTTAACTATTACGAAAGCGGAGCAGGCACCGGCTCGATCCAGAATGCTGTCTACTACCTGTGGCCCGGCAATCTGGGACAATGGCAGGAGGCCGGCCGCGATCAGGAGCACGATCAGCTTGGCGTTGGCTTGCTCGGCTATGCCGCGCAAACAGCATGGAACCAGGGCATCGATCTCTTTAGCTACTCCAACAATCGTCTTCTGGCCGGAGCGGAATACACAGCCCGGTACAACGCGGAGCAGCAGGTTCCTTACACAACGTATAACAACTGCGACAATGTGCAGCAGTACTATATCTCCACCAACGGCCACGGCCGTCTGGACGACCGCCCGGTCTGGGAACTGATCTACAACCACTACAACGTGCTTGAGGGCCAGGGCACTCCGAACAGCCAGACCATGGCCGCGCTGATACGGCCCGAGCACGGCAGCGACGATCACTTTGGATATGGCACGCTGACCTTTACGCTGGACTCGGCAGCTTCGCCTTATCCTCCTTCGCCAATTCCCGCGGCACCGACCGGTCTCGCTGCCACAGCAGGCGTCGGCCTCGTCTATCTCAACTGGTCGCCAACGGCGACGGCCAACGGTTATAACGTGCTACGCTCCGCCAATGGCAGCGGCTACACAAACATAGCGAACCTGACCCAGACCACCCTGCCCCAATACACGGATACGAACGTTGCAAACGGCACAACCTACACCTATGAGATTGAAGCCGTCAACCAATCCGGAACCGGTACCGCTTCCGCTGCTTCAAGCGCCACTCCGACCGCTTCCGGCGCACTGCCCGCAACATGGAAGGATTCCGACATTGGAAGCGTGAATACTGCCGGCAGCGCCGAGTATGGAACGGTTGGCAACAACACCTACCTGGTGACCGGTCAGGGGAAAGGCTTTGGTGGAAGCTCCGACTCGCTCAACTATGCGTACACACAAGTCACCGGCGACTTTACGTTGACCGCGCGGCTGGCAGGCATCGCAGGCGCGGATCTGAACAACACCGGCCTGATGATGCGCGAAACATTGGATGATAATGCCGCGAGTGTCGCCATGGTTCTGGGTTCCACAGGCAGCCGCATCGCGCAGATGGGCAGCAGGACCAGCGCAGGAGGCAATACTGCATGGGTAAGCGGCGACCAATATACGGTGACTCCGGTATGGTTCCGGCTACAGCGCTCGGGCAATACCTTTACCGCATCGCAATCGTCGGGCGGGTCCACGTGGTTCACGGTTGGAACGAGCACCATTCCGATGGCCTCCACATACTATGTGGGCCTTGCGGCAAGTTCCGGAGATGTTTCCACTGGCTCGACAGAGACCAGCACCTTCGACAATGTAGGAGTTGTAACCGGTGACACGGCTGTTACGCTGAAACTTGCAAGCGCGAGTCTTGTCTATCCAGGCGCCACCAATGCCACCGTGTGCATTGCACCGTCAGCCGGCCGTATTGCGCCAACCGGCTCTGTGGAAATTTATGACGGAGCTACTCTGCTGACCACGCAGCCCGTGCAAGGCGGCGGCTGCGCTTACTGGTATATCTCACCCGGATTATCTGCCGGCGCGCATCAACTCTACGCAATCTATTCCGGAGATGCCAGCAACCCGGCGGGCACATCGGCACCAGTTACAGTTCAGGTTGCTCCTGTAACTGTCAACCTGAGCGCTGCCTGCTGGAATCCCTCCTTCAGCTATGGCGGAAGCTACCAGTGCACCGTCAGCGCCAGTTCCAATGCCGGCGCGGCGCAAGGCGTAATTACGTATAACTATGACGGAGGCGCACCGGTAGCGGTGCCAATCGGCAACGGCAACGCACAGTTCACCATTGCCCAGCCGGCTGTAGGATCGCATACCGTCTCCATCGCCTACGAGCAGCAGGGCAATTACGCTGCCGCATCCACACCTGTACAAACCTTTAGAGTGATGGCAACGCAATAGGGACGATTCGCAGGTAAGCAGAGTACAGAAAAAGATTGAGCTGGTCTCCGGTTACATTGTCGTGGGAGAGGCCAGCTCAATCCTGTTCTGCGTATCGCGCATGGCTACAGACTTGGCGGGGCCTCCTTCGAGCCAGGCCACGACAGGTCAGGCTTGCTTCCCATTTCAAAGACCAGCGTTCCGCCGCTGATGATTTCCGCGTGCGTGAGCCAGAAGCGATTCAGCGGCGCACCATTCAGCGTTGCCGACTGAATATAGAAGTTTGTGGCAGAGAGATTGTGCGCCACGATCGTAAACTTCTTTCCGCCGGGGATAAGAATTGCCGCCTTCGAAAAATGCGGCGTGCCAATCTCGTAAGCCGGGATGCCGGGCGTAACAGGATAGAAGCCCAGCGCGCTCAAGGCATACCAGGCCGACATCTGCCCAGCATCGTCATTCCCTGCCAGTCCATCGGGCTTGTCGGCATACAGCGAGCTAACAATACGATGCACCTGCTCCTGCGTCTTGGGAGCCGCGCCGGCGTAGTCGTAGAGATAGGAGATCTGATGGCTTGGCTCGTTGCCATGATCGTAAAGATTGCGCGAAAATAGCTCATCGAGACGGCCCACAAATGAGTTATCGCCTCCCTCAAGCTCAATCAGGCCGGGAACATCCTGTGGCACAAAGAAGGTGAATTGGAACGGAAGCCCCTCTGTGATGTAACTTGCGGGCTTGTCCGGGTCGAACGGCGTGACCCATGAGCCATCGGCATGGCGTCCTCTGGCAAAGCGGGTCTCGGGATCGATAACGTTCCGGTAGTTCTGCGCGCGTTTCGCAAACAGCACCGCATCGTCCTTCTTGCCCAGCGACTGAGCTACCTGACTGAGCACAAAATCATCGTAGGCATAATCCAGCGTGCGCGAGACCTGTTCGTTCTTATGTGGGGCTTCATTCACCGGGTCTTCGAGCGGAATGTAGCCATATTTCAGATACGATTGCAGCGCCCGCCGGCCCTTGCCATCGACATACTCTTCCGCAGTCGCCGGAGATTCGAGAGCATTCCTGCGCATCAATCTATACGCGGCATCCATGTCGAATCCGCGAATGCCTTTCAGCCACGCATCCCCGATGATTGCCACTCCATGATCGCCATCCATCTCCGTCGTGTAACTGTTCCATGCCGGAAAGATAGGAAGAAATCCTCCCTGCTCGCCTTTATCGATCAGGGATTGCACCATCTCGCTTTCAAGTTTCGGATTCAGAATGGTAAAGAGCGGATGAAGCGCGCGAAATGTATCCCAGATGGAAAAATCGTCGTAATAGGTTCGTCCATTTGTCTTTTCAATCGACTGCCCGCCGCCAAAACGAGGATACGTTCCGCTTGCATCACTGAAGACGCGCGGCAGCAGCATGGCGTGGTAAAGCGCGGTATAAAAAACGCGGCGGTCTTCAAGCGGCCCTTCTACCTCTATCTTTCCAAGCTCGCGGTTCCATACAGCCTCGGCCTGATGCGCCACGTGTTCGAAGTTCCAATCCGGTATCTCATCCCGAAGATTCTTCCGGGCCTCATCAAAACTGGTAAACGAAGTTCCGATGCGCGCATACACCACTTCTCCCGGCTGCACCGTGAGAGAGAGCCACGCACCGGTTGAAGTTTCGGCTGGCCCGCTGTGCGGTTCGCTGGAAACAATCTTGCGCGCCGGCCATTCGTCTTCCGAAGTGAACGGACGATTAAGCTCGACTACCGAATAGCCTGAGAATCCGGCCAACTGGCCGTTGCCCGCATAGAGCCTGCGTACCGCGCTCCGGCTCGTGATCTGTTTGCGCTCCTTGTCAAACGCAACCTCGCCATCTCCCGGCAGCGCAAAATTCTCGACCGCAATCCACACCTGGCCGCCTTTGAGAAACTCAAGCCGCAACATCCCGCAGCGGCTTGTTCCCGTCAATGCAGCCTTCACGCCTGCCTGCGGAAGCGTCACTTCATACAGGTATGGCGTGGAATGTTCCTCGTTATGCGAAAACGGCGTGTCAGGAACTCCTGCGGAGAAATCGGGACGTCCCGCGCCCACAATGATCTGCGTGCTGCCGTATTCCTGCGTGGCGGAGCCAGTGGGAAAGTGCGAGCCACGAAATCCCCGAAAGTGCGTGTCGGCGTAGTAATACGGAACCAGTCCTTTTCGCTGCCCTTCCTGCGTTGCCGGAGTCCATTGCGTCATTGCGAAGGGAACTCCCGCAGCCGGATATGTCTGCCCTTCGTTCGCGGTGCCCGCCAATGGATTGACGAAATCCGCGGGCTTCTCCTGCCCAACCATCTGGCTGGGCGCTGCTAAAAACAAACCTAGACATACAAGGCAGACATTCGACCAGAACCGAATTCGCATCCGAACTTCTTTTTGCCATTCACACATAGGACTCTCTCTGACAGCACGGTCATCTTTCCAAAGAATTCTGTTTCCTGCTCACGCGATTCGAAGCAGCTCGAACCGCACTGTTGTTGCCACTTCGGCAATCCCCGAGGAGGCAATCAAACCCAGCCGCTGGAGCTTTCCGCTCGGGAGCTGGATTGTCTGTGTCTGCACGGCAGCATCCACTGAGTAGTCCAACTGAAGCGAAGAACCCTTACGCTCCACGGAAAGCCAGACAGGTTTCATCAGGCGACCGTAGCTCACCACCGGCTCCGGAAGCGGCTTATCCAATATGGTGCTTACAGCGCCCTTCGCATCGCGCACCATCCATCGCACATGCCAGCCATGCCGCTCACTGTCTCCGCTTACAGGCATCACTAGCAGCGCAATCGATGGCGCGTCCGCGGCAAAACCATCCCGGCACACAATGCCAAAGGCTACAAGCTGCGAGGCAACCTGCGGGATGAAGCGCACATGAAGACTCGCGGCCGACTCGGGCGCCGCAGCAAAATGCCCTTCATCCGCGGGCTGCATGAGTTCGGCCCCGGCGACATGGAGTGCAATCACACTGCCATCAAACTGTACGTCGCCTGCAACCGCTGGGCTGCCAACAGCGCCGCTCTTCCATCCATCTGGCAAGCTGCTGGCCACACGGACAGGTTGCGCCTCAAAACAGGAAGCTCGATGCGAGGAAATTCGATAGATGTACTGCTGGCCCGGTGCGATGCCTGTGTCTCGATAGCTCCCGGCCTGCGATGCGACCTCTGCGTGCACAGCGCTTCTCTGGAGCGCGCAAAGCTCGTCCAATCGCGGCGGAAGCCAGCTTAGTTCGATGGCTTCGTTCCGCACCTGAGCATAGAACGCGACAGGAGGAACGGGCCTCGGCGGCGTTTCCATCTCCTCTGCCGTGCGGGCATAGAGCAGAGTGCCAAAGCCGGTATGGTCGGCGCCGTGACTCGATCCTTCCGGCCTTAGCCTTTCTACGGCCTTTTGAACAGCCGGCGCTGGCAGGCCGCGGCGCATGTGATAGTGGGCAAATATCTGCTCGTAAACTGGACGAAGCTCACCGCGCGGCGAGATAACCTTATGACGGTATTTGCCTGTGCGGTCCACATCCGTGCGAAACTCGACCTGCTCGCCGACGTTATAAGCGGCCGTGTACTCAAAGCCGCGTAAAAGGCGATTGTCCTGCGCACCGTAGAGATCCCATCCCTGATGCCACGCTATTTCGCACGCATCGCCCATGTGCGCAAGGCCGAGTTGCGTGTGCTGCTGATCTCGCCCACTCTCCTGGCACTGCCCGTTTTCGTAGATGTAGTGCGTAAGCCGCCCGTCGCCATCGCCGTACAGGTAATACAGCAGCGCACGTTCCAACAAAGCCCGGTCATCGCAGAAGACAGCAATAGCCAGCATGGTCTTGATCGCCGCGGTATCCCAGTTGCCATTGGCAAAGGGGGCAAAATCGATAATAGTGGGCAGAATGGCGCGGCGCAGCATGGCGGCGCATGTCTCCGCGCCGGACTCGTCAAGCTCTTCAAGATAACGCAGCAGCTCCGCGGCATTGATGAATTTGAATGGACCAAGCCCCGCCATCAGAACCGCATCCGCGCCGGAGACGCGCTTGAGCGAACGGGACCAGCCAAGCACGATGGCACGAGCAACCGCGGCATAGCACATCTCGCCTGTAATGGCTGCCATCAAAGCACACTGATAAGCAGCGCCGGCATCCGAATCAAATTCCCCGAAGTTCACCGTCGGATTACGCCCGATCTCTTCTCCGAAGGAATGCGGCTTGTAGTCGGCGCTGGAGAGCGGGTGCTGACGAAGCTTCTCAAATCCGGAGGCAATGGGCTGACGATTCGCAGCAACTGCCTTGCGCATGCGCTCAAGGTCATCGCGAGTGTGAAGGATACCGGGATGCAGAAATGGGCCGCACGATTCGGCAGCGTGAAGCACGCCGGGCCTGAGCAGCAATCCCACTCCCGCAGCCATCGTGAAACGATGAAACTCTCTACGGGAAAATTTATAGAAATCGCCGGACAAGGTTGATTCTCCTATGGACCTTGCGATTGTATTAAATGCTGCATCTCCCGCTGTCCTTCAAGCTCACCGAACATCCACAGTCGCTTCGAGCGGTGTATCCGCAGATGAGCCGCCGACAAACAGATGAAATTTCCCCGGTGCAACCACCCAGGAGTGCGACGCCTCTGACCAGTAAGAAAACGATCGCGCATCCAGTGTCAATTCCACTGTCTTCGTTTCACCGGGGTCCACGCTGATCTTGCGGAAACCCTTTAGCTGCCGCGGAGGCTCATTACCCTCTGAAATGGGAGGATAGCTGAGATACAGTTGCGCAACCTCCGCGCTGGCGCGCTGCCCTGTATTGCTGATTCCAAACCGGACAGTTGCACTTCTGCCATCGCTTCCCATTACCAGTTTGAGATCGCTGTATCGAAAACTCGTATACGACAAGCCGAAGCCGAAGGGAAACAGCGGCTTCGGCCCGCTGGCATGAAAGGCGCGATAACCAACTTCAAGATTCTCCGAGTAATGTACCGTTGTGCCATCGCCCGGATATTGATCCCGATTTCTGGCCAGCGTGTCTCCCACAGTTGCAGGAAATGTCAGCGGCAGCTTACCCGAAGGATTCACCTTTCCGAAAAGCACATCCGCAACCGCGTTGCCATCTTCTTCGCCCGGATACCACGCTTCCAGAACTGCGTGCGCACTGGCCAGCCACGGCATCAGCACCGCGGAGCCGCTCTTGAGAACAATCACAGTCTTCGGGTTCGCATTGGCCACAGCCTCAACCAGCGCGTCTTGCGCGGGAGGCAAGGCAATCTCGTGATCGTGATCTTCTCCCTCGTCGTCTCCGATCATCAAAATTGCAACATCCGCAGCCTTTGCCGCCGCCACGGCTGCCTGCACATCGTTGCCATCGAGCAATGTAATTTTTGTTTGCTGAAGAAGAGCGCCGTCAATACCATCCACAGGAGCAACACTGTAAAGTGGAATCACGTGCGAGCTTCCGCCGCCCCCTGTCATTTGCCGCACGGCGTACGGCCCAATCAGCGCCACTCGCTTAATCTTCGTTCGGTCCAGCGGCAACAGCGCCGCGTCATTCTTCAGCAGCACCATACCCTGTGTTGCCATTTGCCGGGAAATGGCTCCATGCTCCAAGGCCGGAATCGTCGTTGGCCGAGACTGCGGTCCCCACCAGCCAAGCTCCATCATCTTTGCAAATCGCCGCACCAGCATCTCATCGATGCGCGCAATGGGAACCTCTCCCGCTTCGACCGCCTTTTTGAGAGCGCCGCCGAAATAGATGCCGGTAGGCAGCTCAAGGTCCAGACCGGCAAGCGCACTGGGAACCGTGCTATGCACAGCACCGAAATCCGATGTCACAAAACCGTCGAAGCCCCATTCGCCCTTCAGCACCCCATCCAGCAGCGGCTTGTTCTCACAGTTGAAAGCTCCATTGACGCGGGGATAGGCGCACATCAACGACGCAACATGCGCCTCCTTCACCGAGGCTTCAAAGGCCGGCATGTAGATTTCCCGCATCGGCCGCTCGGCGATGACTTCGTTGATTGTGCCGCGATTCGCCTCCTGGTTGTTCGCCACGTAGTGCTTGACGTTTGCGATGATACCCGTGCTCTGAATGCCCTCGATATTCGCCACCGCCAGACGAGAGACAAGGTACGGGTCTTCGCCGTAGCTCTCGAAAACACGCCCTCCCTGTGGGACGCGGGCAATATTAATGTCCGGAGATTCCAGCAGGTTGCTTCCCAGCGAGCGCGTTTCCTCCGCTGCAAGCCGTCCATAGGTATAGGCAAGTTCCGTATCCCATGACGCCGCCAATGCAATCGGAGCCGGCCACGCGGTGGCAGGCTTCTGGGGCCCTGCTCCGCCCGGCCCAACTCCGGCAGGCCCGTTGGTAACACGCAACTCCGGAATTCCAAGCCGCGCAATTTCCGGCACAAAACGGTAGTGTTCTTGGTCGCGGATTCCGTGCAACTCGGCTATCTTTTCGTCGAGCGTCATCTTCGCCACGATCTGCCTGGCGCGTTCCGTGGCTTGAGCGTGGTTCGGCACTGCCGGCTGCTGAGCCGCTGAGACAACAGCGCAGGCAACCACGGAAATTCGTACCAGCCATATCCTGGCATTTGAAGAAAGTAAGATGCTCATCCGTGGTAACAATATCAATAGGAACCGCAATTCGTCCACGATGAATCGCGGTTCCACAAAATAATAATCCATAGTATTCGGGTAAAAAACTGAGTTTTCCCATACAGTTTGTTTCCGATTACGAATGGTAACGATTCTTGTTTTCCAATCATCCGATGCCGGAGTAATATCTGGGAATGGCCGGAAAAATCTTTCCCAAAGGGATTGCCTACGCAAGTATCTGCCTTATGCTTGCGATGCCCAACATGCAGGGCCAGCTTACACAAAATGAGCGCAAGGCCGAGGTCGGCGATGCCCCGGCCGATCCCGGACCGCTGGCCAGCGATCTCTCTCCTGCTTTAGAGCCGGCCGCCATTCACGCAGCCATGCGCAAAGTGGCCGATTGGCAAACCAGCCGCATCAAGGACACGCCCAGCCAGGATTGGACCTTTGCAACGCTCTACCTGGGTTTGCTTTCGGCTTCGCGCACCCTGCACGAACCCGCCTATCGCGATCTTGTGCTCGATGTCGCCACGCATTATGGCTGGACTCTCGGTCCACGTAAACAACATGCGGACGATCAGGCCATCGGGCAATCCTATCTGGCCCTCTACCGTGAAAATCCGGATCCCACACGCATCGGACCAACCCGATCTCAGTTCGATCAGGTCATGGAACTGCCGGACGATCCATCCAAGCCCGTCTGGTGGTGGTGCGATGCTCTCTTCATGGCTCCACCGGTCTGGACCGGACTCTCCGAGGCCACACACGATCCCAGATACCTCAACTATATGCACCACGAATGGCAGGTAACCTCAGACCTGCTATGGGACCCGCAGGAACATTTGTTTTCCCGCGACGCCACCTACCTGGACAAGCACGAGAAGAATGGCCGAAAGCTATTCTGGTCGCGCGGGAACGGATGGGTAATGGGCGGCCTCGTTCAAGTGCTTGAACACCTGCCAGCCAACGATCCGCATCGTGCCTTTTATGTCGATAAGCTGCGCCAGATGGCCGATGCCGTTGCGAAGATACAAAGTCCGGATGGCCTCTGGAGGCCCGGCCTGCTCGATGCCGCCGATTACTCCGAGCCGGAGACCTCCGGTTCCGCATTCTTCGTCTACGCACTCGCATGGGGCGTGAATCACAAAATTCTGGATCGCACTCGTTTTGAGCCGGTCGTAAAGCGCGGCTGGGCCGGGCTTCTGCAGCATGTCTATAGCGACGGACGGCTAGGCTGCGTGCAGCCCATTGGAGCGGCCCCCGGCGCATACACAACGAGCGCAAGTTATGTCTTTGGCGTGGGAGCATTTCTTCTCGCTGGTTCGGAACTCGACATCTGGGCGCAGCAGCACCCAGCGCCGCTCAGGCACAGGCAACGCGCCGGCGCTCATTGAACCGCCGCAGAATCCCGTCCGTGCATTTCTCCGCACATGGCTCAGCAGAGCCATCCCCGTCTACTCGTGCAAGAACCGGAACCAATCGAATGCCGCACCCAATGAGATCCATTGCCTATAACGTTGTCGTCGCAAATCTCTGTTGCGTTACTTTGCGCGAAAGCCGCTGAAGAGGCGAGATTGTGCTCCGCTTCTGTTTATTGTTGGGAAGGATTTGCGGCCGGCTCAATTGTCGTGATTCCACTTTTCAGATTGATAAGCCATGGGCTCGGCACGGGCAGGTGGAATTCGCCGTTGTCGATCTGCGCCGGCATCCAGAGATAGCGGGAGTCCCAGAGAGTTCCGGGCTTCCAGATGTCGCCCATGAAGAGGACCGACGTAGCTTTCGAGCCTGTGACCTTCAACAGCATCGCGGATTGCGCCTGATAAGTATTCGCCTCGGGCGGAGCAATGTCTTTGAACTCCGTCCACGGACCGCTCAGTGAAGGAGCCGTTGCATAAACATTCGGGTTCGGGCGCCAACCAGTCATATGCGAGCCGAGCGCATAATAAAGGCCGTTGTAATGCACCACTGCACCGCCCTCCAGCGGAGCGCGGATGAAACTCACCTGCTTTTCGACGGACATGTAATCGTCGGAAAGTTGGGCGATAAAGAAGCCGTGCGTGGGGCGTGACTCGAAGATGAGATAGGCGGAGCCGTCGTCGTCGATGAACTGGCCGATGTCGCGGCTCTCCTGATCGAGCGGGCGGAAGCTCTTCACATAGGCATAAGGGCCGGCGATGCGGTCGCTCACGGCTACGCCAACGCGCGCCAGCTTGTAGCGGGCATCATCGAGATGGAAATACAGGACGAATTTTCCGGTGCGGGGATTGTGGAAGAGCTTCGGACGTTCGAGAACCCAGTGCGAGCCGAGGTGCTCCGGATCGGAAAGCGCCAGTATCTGGCCACGGAAGGTCCAATGTACAAGGTCTTTCGAGGAGTAGCAGGAGACGTAGCGCTTTTCGGGATCGTTCGACGGTGTGCGGTCCTCGCCCACCCAGTAGTACGCTCCCTTCCAGTGCAAAATGCCTCCGCCATGCGCCTGAATCTGCTGCCCGCGGTTATCTTTCCATACTGCGCCGGGAAAGATTTGTTTTGGAGCGGCATTTGCCGGAAGAGCAATCGAGAAGAACAGGAGAAACGCCGCAAACGATACAAGGAGCTTTTTCATGGGAGTCCTTTGTGAGCTGTTTGGGACTACGCTGCAAATTCTATTCCCCAACTGCGGCAACCGGCCGAACCCTACCGCATGTTGGTTATTAAAAACTGTACGTTCCGCCGCACAATCGATATGAATAACGTTATTATCTATGTGTCGGCGAAAAATACAACTGGTGCAATCGCGCCGGCACGGTAAGGTGCTGGCTCTTGCATTGGCAAGCGGTCATTCTTTATTCAGGCCGCCCCGATCGTCGCAGAAGATGCTGTCACAGGTCAAAGAGTAAGTGGGCAAATACCATGGGAAAAATAATCCTACTCTCCACTGCCGCAAGGGCAAAGATGCCGCCTCTCCAACTCATCCTTTTCCGCGCAATAGCCTTGCTTCTCTCGCTGACACTGAGTCGATGCACCCTGGGCAGCACCGCTTTTTCGCAGCAGCCTGCGACAATGCAACAGTCTTCCTGGTCGCAGCGCATGGCCGACGCCACAATGGCGCGCTGGCCGCAGGGGCGGTTCGCGGCTCCGGGCGAAACATGGAAGTGGAACTACGAGCTTGCTATGCTGCTCAACGGCATTGATGCCGTCTGGTACTCGACTGCCGACGGCAGCTACTTCCGCTACACAAAGCAATCCGTCGATGCGCTCCTCGCGCCCGACGGCTCCATCCCCAGCTACGACGCCGCATCCTCGACGCTCGACAACATTGCGCTCGGCCGCAATCTGCTGCTCCTCTACCGCGTCACCAGAGATGCCCGCTACTACAAGGCCGCCGCGCTGCTGAGAAAGCAGCTTGCCAGCCAGCCGCGCACCGACTCCGGCGGCTTCTGGCACAAGAAGATTTATCCCGACCAGATGTGGCTCGACGGTCTCTACAGGGCCGAACCCTTTTACGCCGAATACGCTACGGTCTTTCAGGAACCCGACGACTTCGCCGACATCGC
>JAATFM010000316.1 GCA_015655195.1 Terriglobales bacterium | reverse complement strand
TCCACCGGCAGCCCAGCTCCGCCAAGCCAGCGAAGGGCAAAATGCGCTATGATTTTTGTGCAAGGAGGCCATTCCCCCATGTCCACTGAACCCGAGATTCTTTCCGTCGTCGAGCCGCCCGCTGAAACCGAACACAAGGCGCTGCGCGTACTGGGATGGTTCTCCGTCGGCATGGCCGTCGCGGGCCTCGGCATTCTCGTCGGCTATGAACTGCGCTCACGCTACAAGTTCAACCACCGCTCGCCCTACGACTTCTACTCGAACGATAAGGCACAGCCTGCCAACGAGTTTGGCGTTGGCATCTAACGCTCCTCGCTTCCGTGCAAACAAATGCCGTCCGCGGGCGGCATTTGTTGTTTCAGCCCTGCTTTCCACAGTTCATCTCCCATCCTTCGCACCTCGTCCCTGATTTTCAATTAACCTGAAATCTTATGGGCCGCATCCGCATTCTTTCTGACCAGGTGGCAAACCAGATTGCCGCAGGCGAGGTCGTTGACCGGCCAGCATCCGTGGTCAAGGAACTGCTGGAAAACTCGCTCGACGCCGGGGCCACGCGCATCCGTGTCGAGGTCGAGGCCGGCGGCCGCAAGCTCATCCGCATTGCCGACGACGGGGCCGGCATGAACCGCGACGACGCGCTGCTGGCCTTCGAGCGCCACGCCACCTCGAAGCTGCGCACCGCCGACGACCTGCTCTCCATTGCCACTCTCGGCTTCCGAGGCGAGGCGTTGCCGTCGATCGCATCGGTGGCGCGGGTAAAGCTCGAAACCAGTGATGGCGAGACCGGAACTGGCGCTGGAACCGGGACTGGAACCGGTGTTGGCACGCACATCGAGATCGCCGGCGGCAGGATTCTGCACGTCGAAGACGCCGCCCTGCCGCGGGGAACGACGATTTCCGTCTCGGACCTCTTCTTTAACACCCCGGCCCGGCGCAAATTCCTCCGTGCCGAGGCCACCGAGCTTTCGCACGTCACTGCGCTCGTCACGCACTATGCGCTGGTGCATCCGGAGAAGCATTTTGAGCTGATTTCGGCGAGCCATACGCTGGTTTCGGCTCCCCCGGTCAGCAGGACCGCCGAGCGCGTCTACCAGATCTTCGGCAAGGAGACGCTGGAAGCGCTCCTGCCCGTTGCGGCGGAGGCGCAGCTCGAACGCGCCGGCCTTCCCGAGCCGCCGCCGTGGAAACAGGACCCCGACGAGCCGAAGCGACAGCCCGGCCAGATTCGCCTGACGGGGTTTTATTCCAAGCCGGAGCTGCAAAAGCTCAACCGGAATTCGATCTATATCTTTGTCAATAAGCGGCTTATCCGCGACCGCTTGCTCCTGCACGCCGTCACCGAAGCCTACCGCAACATCATTCCGCCGACGAGCTTCCCCGTCGTTCTGCTCTTTCTCGAAATGCCGCCGGAGGAGGTCGATGTCAACGTCCACCCGGCCAAAACCGAGGTCCGCTTCCGCCAGCAGAACCTGATCCACGATTTCGTCCGCGACAGCCTGCGGACGGCGCTCGTCAAATCGCGCCCCGTGGCGGCATTTGTTGCTTCCATGGATGCGCCTACGGCCAGCCCCTCGCTGATGCCGCCGGCTGAGTCCCCGCTGCCCGGCGCGCCTGGGCCTGACTCCGAGCCGGTTGCCGGTGTTGAGACCGCATCCTTCGAGCTGACGCCGCGGCCCATTCCGCCTACGGCGCAGATTTTGCCCTTCGCCTCCGCCGCACTCGATGCAGCGAACGGCCTCGCCGCCGTCGCCGCGCTTCTAGCGCCTACAAAAGAGTTAATTGATTCTGGTTCAGCTAGTTACGCGGCCGAAACTGCCGCCGGAACCGCTGAAATCGAGGCCCGCCAGCAGGCCGAAACGTTGAACCAGCTTGCCGGTTTGAAGCCCCTCGGCCAGTTACGGGAATCGTTTATCCTTGCCACCGGGCCGGACGGCCTCTGGATCATCGACCAGCACGTGGCCCACGAGCGCGTTTTATTTGAAAAAATTTTGCGCGAGAGGGCTGTGGAAAAAATCCAGCGCCAGAGGCTGCTGATGCCCCTGCTCGTCGAGCTGAAACCGGCGCAAATGATTGTTTTTGCGGAGATTGCCGACGAGCTGGAGCGCAACGGCTTCGAGGCCGAGCCCTTCGGCCCGCAGACGCTCGCCGTGAAGGCCGCGCCGGTCGGTCTCGAAGGCGCGCAGCTTGAGCGGATGCTGTACCAGGTCATCGAGCAGACCTCTTCCGCCGGCGATCCGGCGAGCGACGTTGCCACGCACGAAAACGCACAGAATCATAGCCTTACGGCCCTGCGAACGCGCATCGCCGCCTCGATTGCCTGCCACTCCGCCATCAAGATCAACACCCCTCTTGACCCTGCACGAATGGAGTGGCTATTGTTGGAGTTGGCCAGGACAGAACATCCAACCAGTTGCCCGCATGGACGCCCAATCGCTTTGTTGTATTCTTGGAGAGAGATCCAGCGGGCCTTCCACAGGATTTGATATGGAACAGGAAGGCGGCCACCCCACCCCCAGGGGGCGGGAGAGCCCGGCAATACGCCAGCCTGGAAATGAGGTTCTTCTTTGACATCGGAGCAATTGGAAGCAGCGCGCGCCGAAAGGATGCGCCAGAATGGAATTGGGGCTCTCACACTGGACGAGGCCCGGACTTGGATGGAGGAGACAGGCCTGTGTCTCTTTCTGCCGAGGAAGCAGTCTTCGCCGTCTTTGGCGCCGTCCTTTGTGGAAGCGGTGGCTGGTGAGCGGAACGCGACTCCGACGCCCAAGCAGATTGCCACGGCAGAGGAATTGCTGGTTCGGCTGGAGCTTGAAAATGTTGCCGTACGCCTGAATCTCACCGGTCAGCCCGGCGAGCAGCCCGACTATATTGTTGCCGCCTGGGTTCTGCCCTACGTCTACGCGTTGCGTGGCGACCGCGACTGGCGCCGCACCCCGCAGTTGACCGGCTCGCGCCAGGTCTCGCCGCTCGCCATCCAGGCTTACAAGCGGCTGGAGCAGGGCGAGGCGACAATCCCCGAGTTGAGGCAGGCACTGGGCCAGGGCGCAAGCAGCGATACGGCTGTTCTACGCGCCATTACCGAGCTCTGGCAGCAGCTTCGCATCATTCCCGTCATTGCCGCTCCGGGCAAAGCCGCCAAATGGCAGCTCCTCCGCGTGCGCTTCCAGAAGGCGATTGCAGAAGGCGCTTCCACCTCGCAGGTTACGGCAATTTCGGTGCTGGCTTCCATCTTTCTTCAGGCCGTCATTGCGGCCAGCATGGAAGAGGTCGAATTCTTCCTCGCAGCGCTAACGGCGCGCAGCAAGATTCGCGAGGTCCTGCGCGGCCTCGTTGCCACGCGCCAGGTGCATACGCTCTCCATGGGCCACGCGCCGCACTTTTACGTGGCCGGCACGTTGCCGGAATTCAGCCCCTCTCCCACCATCTACGCCAGCGCCACGCTGAACGGTTATTCCTCGGGCTACGGCTCCGGATTCAACTCGCGTTACGAGACAAGTTATAGCTATGGCGGTGGCTACCTGGGCCGCGAAGAAGAGCTTGTCGAGAGCGACGAACCGGTTGCGGCTCCGGCGCACAAAGACGAGAGCGCGCACACGAACAGCAACGGCCACAAGACATCCGCCGCAGGCGGCAAGAACGGCACCGGAAATGGAGTTGGTAACGGGGCGGCGCGGGCACATTTTCACAATCGCGACCGGGCAACCGGCAGCCGCGGCGCCAAAAGCTCCGGCGCCTCGCGCAGCGCAAAGCCCGCCAAGGCACATGCCAGCGCCAACGGGCATGTGAGTCGTCCGGCGCGCAGCGGCGCCAGCCGTCCAGCAGTGGCTGGCAAGCCGACCTCGGCCTCGCGCAAGAGCGGGTTGAGCCGGACTCAGGCCCAGACTCACGGCAGCCGCAAGCCGGCGATGGCAGGCTCGGGTAGCTTCCGCTCCAAGCAGGGAACCGGACAGGGGACCAAGAAGCGCGGATGAC
This sequence comes from Terriglobales bacterium, assembly GCA_015655195.1. Lineage (GTDB taxonomy): Bacteria > Acidobacteriota > Terriglobia > Terriglobales > Acidobacteriaceae > Telmatobacter. The sequence continues at coordinate 34,466 of JAATFM010000316.1, read as the reverse complement.
CGTGGAATCGCCCTCGCAAGCTTCCGTTATTCCCAGTCGCAAGATCATCGTAGCTATTGACGGGCCGGCCGGCGCGGGCAAAAGCACCATTGCCCGCCACCTGGCCCGGCACTTCGGCCTGCTGAATCTCGAAACCGGGGCCATGTACCGCGCCTTTGCCCTCAAGGCGCTACGCGCGGGGCTGTCTTTGGACGAGAGTGCAGGCCTCGAATCGCTCTCAGCGAAGACCACAATCCATCTCGCGCCGGGCGAGGGCGAAAACCGCGTCTTTCTCGACGGCGAAGATGTGACCCGTCAACTGCGGAATTCCGAGGTAACAGACGCGGCCTCGCGTGTCAGCGTTTTTCCCGCTGTCCGTGCCTGGATGGTGTGCCTGCAGCAAGAACTGGGTGCAAAGGGCGGCGTTGTGATGGAGGGCCGCGACATCGGTACCGTTGTTTTTCCCAACGCAGATGTGAAGATCTTCCTCGACGCCGCGCCTGAAGTCCGCGGAATGCGCCGCTTTGAGCAGATGGGCGCGAGATCGTCCACGGAGCCCATGCGCCAGCCGGAAGAGGTCATCCGCGAGCTGCGCGAGCGGGATCAGCGGGACCGCAGTCGCGCCGACTCGCCTCTGCGCGCCGCCGCAGATGCCATGCTGCTGGACTCGACCGGCATGACGCTCGAAGAAGTCCTGCGCGCTGCCGAAAAGATTGTGGAAGAAAAACTCGCTTCGCGAGCCTGAAGGCGGCCCTCGCTCTCAGCCGAATCAGACATTTCTAAATCAGGCGTTTATATCAGGCGTTTTTGCGAGATGAAGGTTTCTTGCCACGCGAAAAACATCCTGTGGATTTCCACACGGTGTTTTACTTCCTTTTTGTGCTAACGTATGGCACTCTAGTAGCACTCCCCTCCTGCTGTGATGTCCGGGAGTTTTGGACATACACTTTTTTTGCCTTGGTGATCAGGTTTTAAGCGCGACCGCATTGTTCCGGTATGCGCACGAGTGCGCCTCAGCGCGAGGTCATACCACCACTCTGCCGGTCTCCAGGGGCTTAAGAAGGCCGTTGGCGGGGATATATCCCTGTGTTATGCCAATGGATGGTTTGAATAGTCGGATACGGAGTTACTGGAGAGCTCTTCATGCCGCAATCTATATGCCATAGCTGTGGGTCCTCGAGTTTTCGTCTCTCGCGCTTTCGCCGCGTTGATCTCGGGCGTCTGCTTGAGTTGCAATATCCGGTGCGTTGCCGCATTTGCCAGGCGCGCCAGTTTCTGTTTGTTCTCACCGCGTTCGCCTTTCGCCGCAAAGGAAAGAACAAAGGAAAGAGAGGGAACGGCGCTATGCCGGAAAACCATGCCGCCTAGAAGCAGGCAGAAGCCTCAGCGCGCATGAGGCAGCTTCCGGCGGCAGGCCCAACCTTTCTCTCTCGCCATCATTTCCCCGCGAAAGTACGATAGGCTCTTAATTGAGAGCGATGGAAATTACCTGCAGCCGCTGCCACCAGGCTATTCCCAACGATGGCCTTTATTGCCCGTCATGCGGGCTGCCACAGCTGGTCTATTCCGGTGACGAGGCCCTTGCGCCCGTGCAGGCCGGTGTGTGGCGCGATGCCTTGAGCGAGACCGGCGCTGTGGAGTGGCGGCCTGCGTTGCGTTTCGCGCTGTTGCTGGCGCTTCCGGCAGGCCTGCTCTGCGGCGGAGTGCCGGTGCTGGGGCTGCTTGGCTTCTTGTGGATGGCAGCGGCGGCCGCCTGGGCCGTTGCCCTTTACTCCAGAAGCCAGCGTACCGCGTCAAGTGCCGGGCAGAGCGCAGGCTGGATCAGCACCGGGGCAGGCGCACGGATCGGGCTTGTGACCGGGCTTGCCGCCGGATGGGTCGCCTTCGCATCGAGCGGAGTATCGCTCTTTATCGAGCGCTTTGTTTTTCACGGGGGCAAGGATTTCGATGATCTGTGGCAGACGCAGATTGCCCGCCTCACCGAGCAGTGGCAGACCATCGGCGCAGCCAGCCAGGACCCGAAGTTCGGCGAGACGGCCAAGGGCATGATCGCGCTGCTGCTCTCGCCGGAAGGCAAGGCCGGCTCCATGCTTGGCGGCACGGTAGCCGTGGAAGCGATCCTGGTTGTCTTCGCCATCGCCGGTGGCGCGCTGGGCGCAAAGCTGCTGGCCGGCCCGAAGCGGCAGCAAGGGTGAAAAAGCAGGGACATAGGGACTAGGAAACCTGCGCTGCGCCTGGTCCCTACGTCCCTAGTTCCTATGTCCCTTTACTTCCCGCGGTCTCGCCTCGTATCATCCGTCGAGGGCAAGAGCCGCGAGAGAATCCATGAGTGAAAGCCAAAAATCCTCCCTGCGCGTGAAGGGCAGGCTGATGTCCGCCTCGGAAATCGAGCGCACGCTGGTGCGTCTGGCGCACGAGATTGTCGAAAAGAGCCAGGGCAGCGAAGGCATGGTGCTCGTCGGCATCAAGCGCCGCGGCGTTCCGCTGGCCGAGCGGCTCGGCAAGCTCATCTCGACGATTGAAAAATCCCCAGTCGGCACGGGTGTCCTCGACATTCAGTTCTACCGCGACGATCTCACGACCGCCGGCGCCAAGCCCGTAGTCACCCCCGGATCGCTCGGCATCGACATTGCGGGCAAGGACGTTATTCTTTGCGACGACGTGCTCTATACCGGCCGCACCATCCGCGCAGCGCTGGACGCGCTCTTCGACCACGGCCGCCCGCGCCGTGTGCAGCTTGCCGTTCTTATCGACCGCGGCCACCGCGAGCTTCCCATCGAGGCCACTTACGTTGGCAAGACTGTCCCCACAAGCAGCCGCGAAATTATCGAAGTAAAGTTTCAGGAGGTCGATAACGACGAGCAGGTTCTGCTCGTGGAACGCATTGATTGAGCAAAACCGAGGCTTATGAGTCCGACCGCCGCTATTCGTCGCAAACCGCACACTCCGCCTGTCTCCGCATCGCCGTTTCCTTACAACCCCGGCTCGCTGCTCTCGGTCAATGACCTTTCGCTCGACGAGTTGAACCACGTTCTCGAACGCGCCACGGCGCTTGAAGCGCAGGACCCGCTTACCCGCGATCACATCCTTGCCAAACGCCGCGTGGCGCTGCTTTTTTATGAGGCATCGACGCGGACGCGAACCAGCTTCGAGCTTGCCGCCAAGGCGCTCGGCGCGGATACGGCTCTTGTCTCGAACCTTTCGTCGAGCATCGAGAAGGGGGAATCGCTCAAAGACACCGGGCTGAATCTGCGGGCGCTTGGCGCGGAGGCGATCATTCTCCGCCACAGCTCCTCCGGTGGGGCCTGGCTCCTTGAAGAGTCCACGCGCCTGCCGATCCTGAACGCAGGCGACGGAATGCACGAGCATCCTACGCAGGCGCTGCTTGATCTGCGCACGATTCTGGCGCATCTTCGCCCCGGAGTGAAAGAAGTTGGCCCGGAAACTCTGGCCGGCGTCACCGTTACCATTACCGGCGATATTCTGCACAGCCGCGTGGCCCGCTCTAACATGCTGCTCCTGCCGCGTCTCGGCGCACAAGTTGTGCTCTGCGGGTCAAAGGAACTGCTGCCGGAGATTGATCTGTCCGGGTGGCCGGGAGTTTCCATCGAGCGCAACTTTGAGGCGGCGCTGGAGCGCTCCCAGATCGCCATGATGCTCCGCATTCAGGCCGAGCGGCTCGCCGGCCTGCAACTCGATCTCGAAGAGTACAAGGCGCACTATCAGCTCACCGGCGAGCGGCTGGCGCGGCTCGCGCCGGAGGCCGTCGTGCTGCACCCCGGCCCCATTATCCGCGGCCTTGAAATCACCGGCGGCGTGGCGGACGGGCCGCAGTCCGCGATCCTCGAACAGGTGACACACGGGCTGGCGATTCGCATGGCTGTCATCGAGCGGGCGCTGGGAGCAGGTACTCCGGCTGGAAAGACTGCCGGGCCGGCGAAAAAGACCACGCCTCAGCAGAAGAAAGGGGCGCGCGCATGACCGCCATCGCCATCAAGAACGGCCATCTCATCGATCCCGGTACCGGCAACGACGCGCCCAGGGACATTCTCCTCAAGGACGGCCGCGTTGCCGAGGTTGCAGCACCGGGTAAGCTCAAGCTGGCCGCAGGAGCGCAGATTCTCGATGCCAAGGGCCTCGTTGTCGCGCCCGGCCTCATCGACATTCACGTCCACCTGCGCGAGCCCGGTCAAGGCTACAAGGAGACGATTGCGACGGGGACAGCAGCCGCAGCCGCGGGCGGGTTTACCGCTGTGGCCGCCATGCCGAACACGATACCGGTGAACGACTCGCCAGAGATCACGCGCTGGATGCAGGCGCCGGAGCGCGGGGCGGCTGTGCGGGTGTTTCCGATTGGCGCGGCCACGCGCGGCTCCAAGGGCGAAGTGCTGAACGACTTTGCCGCGCTCAAGGCTGCCGGAGCCGTTGCCGTTACCGACGACGGCCACCCGATCCTGAAAGACTCCGTCATGCGAGACACGCTCGCCGCCGCCTCGCGCCTGGGCCTCAGCGTTATCCAGCACGCCGAAGACACGCGCCTCACAGTGGGAGCCAGCATGAATGCCGGGCCGGTCGCCTTTCGCCTCGGCCTGCGCGGAATGCCGGTCGAAGCCGAGTCCGCTCTTGTGGAGCGCGACATTCGCCTCGTTACCGATCTGCGCTCGGACAAGGTACACCTGCATGTCGCGCACACCTCTACTGCGAAGGCGCTTGCAGCCGTCCGCCAGGCGCGCCGCAACGGCCTGCGCGTTACCTGCGAGGTAGCGCCGCATCATTTTCTGCTTACCGACGAGCACGTTGGCCACTACGATACGCATTGCAAGATGAATCCGCCGCTGCGCTCCGCCGAAGACCGCGACGCGATGCTCGAAGCCATCATGGATGGCGTTGTGGACGCCATTGCCACCGACCACGCCCCACACGCCAGCCACGAAAAAGAGGTCGAGTTCGAGAAGGCGCCGAACGGGATCACGGGTCTTGAAACCGCGCTCGGCCTCTGCATCAAGTGGCTGCACGGCGAGGCGCGGATGCCGCTGGGGCGCGTCCTGAGCCTGCTCAGCGCCCAGCCGGCAGCCGTCCTGGGCCTCAAGGGCCGTGGAACGCTTGCCGTGGGCAGCTTCGCCGACGTTGTCGTCTTCGACCCCAAGGCCGAGTGGACCTACCGCGCCGCCGAAGGCAAATCGAAGTCCCGCAACACGCCCTTCGACGGCTGGGTGATGCAGGGCAAAGTCCGCTGGACGATCAGCGAAGGCCGCGTGGCATACGGTGCGCAGGGCTGAGGGAAATGCGCGAATGCCCTTGAACTGCATTATACTTAAGTATAACTTTGGAGAGGGCGATGCACACCACAAACCTGCGCAAAGTCGGCGGTTCCGTCATGCTGTCTGTTCCACCTGCCATTCTGGATTTGCTACACCTGAAGGCCGGAGACCCGGTGGCACTGGCGGTGGACAATGAGAAGCTGGTGATCGAGGCAAAACCTCGTCCGCGCTACACGCAGGATGAACTGCTGGACCAATTCATTGCTTTGGGTGAACCTCTCTCCGAAGAGGACCGTCTCTGGGTCAATCTTCCGCCGGTGGGACGTGAACTTTGAAGCGCGGCGACATTTATGTCGTTTCGCTTGATCCGGGCGAAGTGCATGAGCAGCGCGGAACGCGGCCTGTATTGGTCATTTCATCTGATCGCTTCAATGCACTGACTCGCCTACCGATTGTCGTGCCGATTACCACAGTCGGCGGTTTTGTCCGCAATATCGGCTACGCGGTTTCACTTATGGGAGCAGGCACGCGAACCATCGGAATTATTCGATGCGATCAGCCGCGGCCTGTGGATTTGTCGGCCCGTGGTGCCCGAAAAGTTGAAACCGTGCCTATAGAGATTCTTGACGAAGTGATGGCCCGTACCATAACGGTTTTCGCGTAATAAATTGATGCGTGGTCTGCATTAAGACAACATCTCCCACCCGCTGCGAATCCAAGCTGCCAGCGCACCGTTTGTCAATTTGGTCGCCAGTCTGGAGAATCCTATGCTCGCTGCCCGCAAAGCTATTGCCTGTTCTCTTCTTGCCGCCACTCTCTCCGGGGGCGGTCTTTTCGCCCAGGGCCCGCCGGGAAATTCCTCAGGCCAACAGGGTCAAAACAAGCCGCAGAATCCGCCGGGGCGGCAAGGGCTGACGCGGCCCACGCCCGGCGCAGGCCAATCGAAACCGGGCGGCGGTTCCTCGCAGCCGTCGCGGCCCTCACAACCCTCCCGCCCGCAGCAGCCTCCTCGCCCTCCACAGAACTCCCGTCCGCCGCAGAATTCTCGTCCACCGCAAAATTCCCGCCCGCCACAGAATTCGAGACCGCCGATGGGCTCGCGTCCTCCGATGCGGCCGAACCGCCCGGGCCCGCCGCCGGGGTTCAACAGCCCCTACGTGCGCCACAACACCTGGCGTCGCGGCCGCCGTATGCCGATGAACGACTGGCGCCGCGGAATGATCATTTCCGACTACGGGCGCTACCATCTCAACCGTCCGCCTTACGGCTACCAGTGGCGCTACGTTGACGGGCAGTTCATTCTCGCCGCCGTTGCCACCGGGCTTATCTCGTCGATCATCCTTGCCGCCACGGCACAATAAATTCACGCAATCGTATCGCCCCGGCTCTTACGCGCTGAGCCGGGGCGGTGCTATCTTGTACAAAACCAAAGCTTGCAATCCCACCCGGCTGGCCCGGACAACAGAAGAGCGCGTTCCGGAATCCAAGTATGGGTAGGCAGAAAGAACGCAAGTAAACATACACTAGGAGAAGCTCATGTTCCGTATACAGAAATTTGTCGCAATCCCGTTGCTTGGCGTGGCCCTTTTCGGCAGCCAGGCTCTCCTCGCGGAAGACCACCGCGATCATCGTGACAACAGCCACTATGTCCGCCACGAGGAGTGGCGCAAGGGCTACCACATGCCCCCGGCCGACTGGGGCCGCGGAGACCGTGTCTCCAACTGGAGCCACTACCGCCTGAGCCGTCCGCCCCGCGGCTATGAGTGGCGCCGCGTGGACGGCAACTTCGTCCTCGGTGCAGTCGCCACTGGCGTTATCGCCTCGGTGGTGACTGCCGCAGCCATGCAGTAACGTCACAATGTTCAACAAAAGTGGAAATCCCAGCGGAGATCGCTCCCGCTGGGATTTCTGCTTTGTAATTGTTTGCGTGGCCCCGGAAGGCGAACAAATCGCGTGGCAGCGTGAGCCTTCAGCCCTTGCGGCGATAGAGAATCTGGAACTCATAGCCGGTATTGGCAGGGAAGAGAGTCGCCACGTGGCGCAACCGCTCGGCCAGCGCAGGCGCGGCCAACAGCGGGTACTCGCGCTCGCGCAGGTCGTGGTAGTCGAAATCCTGAGCCAGCGAAAGCATGTAAATGGCCAGCGCGTCGGAGAAAGCCGCCTCGAAGAACTGGTTCCGCGCCTGTTCGTCCACCTTCGGCTTGCCGTTTCCGCCCGAAGGCGCGGCGTCCGATCCCATAGCGAGTCCGGCGCCCAGCGACCGGCGGCGTGATTCCCACGCATCCTGGCTCGTCTCGCCGCGCACCTGTGCCTCGGCCTGCGAGCAGACCAACTCGGCGAAGCTCGCAGGCACTCCTGCCGCATCCACAAAGTTGTGCGCCACGTTGATGAAGAACTCGAAGGCCAGCCCGAAGCGATCCTCCATCAGACGCGTGGAGATAAAAACCGCCTCGGTCGCGCCCCACGCCGCATTGCGGTGGCATACGGCGCGGTCGCCCCACTCCACCGAGTAGTTCGGCGCGATGAGAATCTCGCCCGTGTCGGCAATCGCCAGCGGAACGAAGAAATAGGCGCGCCGTTCAAGCGCCGGAGCCAGCGCCGCGGGAACCGCGCCCACCAGCAGCTCGATGTCGGTACCGGGCAGGCGCGTTTCGCCCCATGCTCCGTACCGGATGCCGTTCGGAGCTGTTGCCAGCGCCGCCTGCGAGGCTACTTTCCCCGCCTGCCAAAGTTCGATTTGTGCACTCGATGCCATTGAACTTGTATTCTAGATGAGTTAACCCGATGACCGCGACTCACGACGCACAATTCGCAAACCAGACCGGCGGGCGCATCTTTGGCTTTCCGCTCAAGGGCTTCGGCCTCATCAGCAGCCTGATGCTCTCCTTCGCTTCCTCCATCCTCACCTTCTGCGTGACGACGATGGTCGCGATCTTCGTTCTGCTCGGCATGAAAATGGCGGGTCACGCGGGGCTGGACTTTGCCGTTAGCTATCGCAGTATCGGCTTTCCGGCGTCTATCGTCGTCCTCGCTGTTGCGCTGCCGTTCTTCCTGACGCTCTGGATTCGAGCCAAGTTTCTGAAGTAGAGGCATTCGCCATGTCCGTTCAGTCGATCTCCTCCGAAGAGTTGCAAAACGTCTTTGCCGTTGGCGCTGGCAACGAACAGATTCGCAACTGGTGCGCTACGCTTGAAGCCGGGCAGGTGATTTATTTTCCCCGGACTCCGGTGCCGATTCCGCCCGCCGATCTTGAAACCCTCCTCGCCGGGTCGCAGACCGACAGCCGCCTGCACAAGAACATTGCCTATAAGCCCAACCGCGACGAGTTGACCGGCGTGGACGAGAAGACCTCGCCGCCGGAGGCTGTGCGCGAGCTGCACGCCATCATGCGCCGCTACTCGGCCTCGGTCGAGGAGTTTCTTTCGCGCTTCCTTGCGCCGTACCAGAAACGCTGGACGCTCGATTATGCCAGCTACCGGCCCATCGAGGAGCAGGGCCGTGACCTTTCGACGCGCCGCCGCAACGACCTGCTGCACACCGATGCCTTTCCTACTCGGCCCACGAAGGGCTGGCGCATCCTGCGCTTCTTCCACAACATTCATCCCACGCGGACCCGCGACTGGGTCACGGGCGAGCCGTTTGCGAAGGTTGTCGGCCACTTCGCTCCGGGTAAGCTTGACCTTCCGCAGCCCGATGGCGCACTGGCGCATGTCGGGAAGGGAATCGCGCAATCTGTGGGTCTCGGCAAGCTGGTGCCGCAGTGGAAACGCACGCCCTACGACGAATTTATGATGCAGCTCCATAACACGATGAAGGAAGACTCGGCATTTCAGGAATCGTGTGTGCGGGAGGAGTTTCAGTTCGCGCCCGGCTCAAGCTGGATGGTTTATACCGAGACCGTTCCCCATGCCGTGCTCGCCGGCCAGTACGCGCTGGAGCAGACATTCCTCGTCGATCCCGCCGCAATGGTAACGCCGGAGTCGGCACCGGTTGCGGTGTTGGAAAAGATGGCTGGGGCGCGGTTGGTTTAGAAAAGCAGGGATCAGGGAATATCAGGCAACGAGTGGGGAAGGTTCGTACTATCCCATCCTTGCGCCAGAAAAAAGGCGCAAGGATGGGGCACGGGGCATTCGGTGCGGACTTTCTTGCTATCCCAGGTCCCAACAACAGGGACCTGGGGCACCCGGCTTTATTGGGTAATAAGCAAAAAACAGTGGCCGCGAATCTCACCCAGATTCGCGGCCACTGTTTTTCTTGTTCCTGTTCCCTTGTCCCTACATTCCTGCAGGCTTGGGGTTCTCCGGGTCGTACTGGGCTACTTTGACCTTTCGTGCCAGGCCGAGCTTGGAGAGAAGCCAGATTCCGTAGAAATTGGGATCGACTTCATACCACTTGAGGCCGTGGCGGGCGGAAACCGGGTGCGCGTGGTGGTTGTTGTGCCAGCCTTCGCCGCCGGTCAGCAGGGCTACCCACCAGCTATTGCGCGAGTCGTCCTTGGTCTCAAAGCGCCGGCTGCCCCACATGTGCGTTGCCGAGTTTACGAGCCACGTTGCGTGAAGCCCGAGCGTGATGCGCAGGCCGACGCCCCACAGGACCATTGCGATGCCGTTGACCCAGCCGCCAAAGTACCAGCCGCCGGCGAGCAGCGCCACTCCGCTCAGCACGATGGGAAGCCAGTGGTATTTGCTGATCCAGACGTGGAACTTGTCCTTGTACAAGTCGGGCGAGTAGCGTCCGAGAGCCTCGGTCTGCGCGTGGAGCGACTGGCCGAAGAGAAGCCATCCGGCGTGCGCCCACCAGCCGCCTTCATGCGGGGTGTGCGGGTCGCCTTCCTGGTCGCTGAGCTGATGATGTACGCGGTGCGTGGAGACCCAGAAGATCGGTCCGCCTTCGAGCGAGAGCGTGGCGCAGACCGTCATCGCGTATTCCAGCCACTTGGGAACGTGGTAGCCACGGTGCGTCAGCAGCCGGTGGTAGCACATTCCGATGCCAACGTTGATGGCGAGCACGTAGAGGATTGCGGACACCGCCAGACGCGACCACGAGAAGAAGAAAAACGCTCCCAGGGCTGCTATATGGAAGGCGATCATCGCTATCAGCGTCGTCCAGTTCAGGCCCTCGGGCACAGAGGCCGCGCGGCCCATCCGCACCAGGTAGCGCGCAGGCATCACGCGAACGCTGGAGTTCTTCTGGCCGGGTTCGCCGGAGTTGGCGGGCGTCGTTTCCGACGCAGGGGGCAAAGGCATTACTGACGCCATGCGGTAAGGTATCCTCACGCGAGCGGTATACCGCCGGACTCACTCAGCCCTCATCACCCGCATGTGCACGATAGCCTTGGCCCCAAGCCGGATTCTGGGCTAGAGCCTGTGCATTCCTGAGAGTGTTGTGGGAAGTTTAGAGGCTGGTGCGGTACTTCCACTCATTCTTCTATCAATTCTATCCCATTCCGGCTCTGCGTCTGTACTATATAGATCAATTTTGGGTGCCGGGCTTAGTTGCCGATCGCGGAGCTGTAGGCATTTCCGCTGGTGATGAAAATCTGTGTTGCCTCGCCGCGCAGCACCCGGTAGAGCGCAAATTGCCGCTGGCTGGCTCCGCGCAGCTCAAAGAGCAACTCACCGCGGTTGTCGGCCAGCGCGTCCACCGCGTCTACGAGAAGCATCCGCGGAGTCTCGTCGAGATGCGCCGAGTCTGTGACGCTTTTGAGCAGAATGCGCAGGTTGCCGTATAGGTCGGGCTGGGCGACGAGCGTGACGAATTTCACGCTTGGCTGCGGGGTCTGCTTGTCTGCGTAGATCTGGTTGGAATCGGCGGGTGCGGAGTTTGCCTGCGCCGGCGCGACCGTTATCTGCGCTGAGAGCACCAGCGTCGCTCCGGAGTCGTAGGCCAGTTGAAAGACGCGGAATTGCTCGTCTTCAAGCTCGATGGGCGCGGGCAGCGGCGCGGGATTTGTCGTGTGCCGCGATGTTGTTGAGCCGGCTCTGGTTCCAGTTCCGCGCCGGGCCGGGGCTGGAGTTTTTGCCGGTGCCGAAGGAGCCGCAATTCCCAGTGCAATGCGCGCCTGATCTTCGAGCGCGGCCTTCATCTTTGCCTCGTCATCGGGGCCGGCCCACGCGTAGCTCCACGGATGGTCGGGCTTGTCCCGCACATCGGAGACGCCGACCGTCTGGCGCATGTCGGGCGGCATTCCCAGCAGGCTTGGCAGCACCTTCAGGCTCTGCGAGTTGTCCTTGCCACGAACCAGCCGCGGCCTGTCCGGGTCGCTGACATTGGGCAGCGATTCGACATGGCCGATGTCTTCTTGCGGCTTTTTCGGCTTCTTCATCACCGGCCGATCGGGGTCGGATGGCGAGCTTGCGCTGCCGGAGCCGGACGAATTGCCGGAGCTGGTTGTGTTGCCGGAACCGCTGGAAGAATTCGACGAGTCATCGGGGCTTTTTTTGTGCAGCACGGGGCGGTCGTCGTCGGTGCCTGAGCCGGTTCCAGATTCGGAAGTTGGGCCGGTCCCGCTCGAAGAAGTGGAGCTTGGACCCGACCCGCCACCCGAATCGTTCTTCTTGTGCAGCCTGGGCCGGTCGGGATCGTCGGACGACGAAGACGAACCGCCGCTATCGGTCGAAGTTCCGCTGCTACCGCTTGAGGCTCCGCCGGTCTCGTCGCCGTCATGCTTCTTGCGATGCAGCACCGGCTTGTCGTCGTCCTCGTCGTCTTCCACCTTTGGCGGGGCCGCGGTGGTATGTTTCGGGGCCGGCGGAGACTTCCACTCGCCGTAGCCCACCCATCCGCCCATCTCCTGCGCTGCGCTCTTCACGTCAAAGAGGCCCACGGTGGCGCCGTTCTGCTTGAGCTGGTACTCGACCTCGCCGGCCAGGGCCAGCGGCTCCGGCCGCGTCAGGTAGAGCCCCGCGTCCTGAAGCTGCGCGCCGTCGAAGATCGAGATCGGCACCAGACGGCTGGTCTTGATCTTCGGGGCTTCGCCGGGTTTGGCTTCCTCGCCGGTCCACTCGATAATGGCCACGGCGCGCAGCGGAGGCGCGTCCTTTGCCTTTTTCGCCGCCTGGCCCGGCATTTGACCCGGTAACTGCGCGCACACCGCCAGCAGTAATGCGGCGCATGACAGGGTGCCCCCGGCTCGGGAATAATGCAAGCTGAGCTTCACGCCTTTCATCATAGCGGGGGCCTCATAACGGAGGAAGGTTCCATGGAACTCAACCAGAAAGTTGCCGACTTTGCGCTCCAGACCGACGAGGACAAGACCGTAAGCCTGTCGGACTACGCGGGCTCGCCTGTCATTCTCTTCTTCTATCCTCGCGCCGATACGCCGGGCTGCACCATCGAGGCCTGTGGCTTCCGCGACCAATTCGAGAAGCTTCAGCGCGCTGGAGCCGTCGTTCTCGGCATCAGCCGCGACACGGTGAAAGCGCAGGCGAAGTTCAAGGCCAAGTACGACCTGCCCTACACGCTCCTTGCGGATTCAGACGAAAAAATCATCAATCGGTTTGGTTTGATGAAGGACGCGACGATGTACGGCAAGCCGGTGCGGAAGGTGGCTCGGACGACATTCTTGATCGGGCCGGACCAGACGCTGATTCATATCTTCCGCGACGTGAAGCCGGAAGGACACGCCGAAGAGGTGCTTGCGCTGCTCAAGGAATGGAAGAAAGAGCACAAAGCGTAATCGTGGCCGCGCAAAATGCCCTCGGTGCCCCATCCTTCTCGCGTGGCTTGCGAAAAGGATGGGAAAACGCAACTCCGCTTCCACGCGGCTTCTACGAGCATTCGCCCGATCTTGTCGCCCCGCGCCTCCTCGGCAAAATCCTCGTACACCGCACAGGAGGCTCCATTCTCGCGGGCCGCATCGTCGAGGCTGAAGCATACTTCGGCCCGCACAACGAGCCGCCCGATCCGGCCGCCCACGCGCATCGCGGCCCTACTCCGCGCAACGAGGTTCTCTTCGGCGCTGCCGGCCACGCCTACGTTTACTCGATTTATGGCCGGTATTTCTGCCTCAATGTTTCCTGCGAGCCAGAGGGCCGCGCCGGCTGCGTGCTGCTGCGGGCGCTGGAGCCTGTTGCCGGCATTGAAACAATGGCTCGCAACCGCGGCCTGGCTTCTGCCAATCCGGCAAGCGAAAAATCCCTCCGCCAGCTTGCGTCAGGACTGGTTTCAGGGCCGGGCCGTCTCTGCCAGGCGCTCGGACTCACCCGCGCCGCGCACAACGGCCTCGACTTCACTGACCCCACCTCACCGCTCACAATCCTCGACGACGGCTTCACACCACGCGAGGCGCTTGTCACGCCTCGCATCGGTATCAAGCAGGCCGTGGACTGGCCTCTGCGCTTCGCCATCCCCGCCCACTTCTGTGTCTCCGGCAGACGAAATTTGACCGGAAGACTTATTCGCATCCCGTAGAATTGCGTCAGAGAAATTGAACTCCGCTTTCCCGAGGAACCTTCGGTCTTGAAAAACTCACAGATTCTCTTCCCAGCCGCTGCCACGCTCGCGGCTGTCTTTGCCGTTGCCGCCATTGCTCAGCAACCCGCCGCGCCGGCTACAACTCAGACCTCGGCCCCGGCGCACCACGACCATCCGGCACCCACCAACCTGCAAGTGCTGCCCAAAAATCTTACTGGCGAGCAGGTCCACGACATCATGCACAAGTGGGAGGCCGAGCTCGGCACCAACTGCGCCGCCTGCCATGCCGCCGATCCCAAGAACATTGGTCCTAACGGCAAGCCGCGGCTCAACTTTGCCGACGACTCGAAGCCGGAGAAGGCCACTGCGCGCAAGATGTTCCTGATGACCGAGGAGATCAACACGCAATACATCTCGAAGATTGAGAACTCAGGCGATCCGGTCACCTGCGGCACCTGCCACCAGGGCCATCTCGGCCCCGTGCCCTTCAAGCCCAAGGTCGAAGACCACGATCACGATCATTCGACGGCGCCAGCGACAAAGCAGTAAAAACAGCTTTCAGCTATCAGCCGACAAGGCGTTCGGCGATATGACCCGCTTCGGCATAATCAAGCTGAAAGCTGATGGCTGAAAGCTACGTCCGTTGCCAATCCCCCGATTTCCCGCCCATCTTCTCCTCAAGCTGCACGCTGCGAATGACGATGCTTTTGTCGAGCGCCTTTGTCATGTCGTAGACGGTGAGCGCGGCGACGGAGGCCGCTGTCAGCGCCTCCATTTCTACGCCGGTTACGCCCACCGTCGCAGCCGTTGCGGTAATCCGCACGCCGCCCTCGGCGATCTCCGCCTGCACGTCTACGTGCGTCAGCGGCAGTGGGTGGCATAGGGGAATCAGCTCGCTGGTGCGCTTGGCAGCTTGAATCCCGGCAAAGCGCGCCACTTCGAGCGGATTGCCCTTGGGATTCGCGGGCAGCGCGGCCAGTACCTTCTCAGACAGCTCGACAAAGGCCGAAGCCGTCGCCGTCCGCCGCGTGGGCCGCTTGGCGCTCACGTCCACCATTGCGGCCTGGCCGCTTGCGTCAAAGTGCGAGAGAGTGCCGGATTCGGATTCGCTCATATACTTTCCTCGTCGCTTCCATGATTGCACTGATATACAAAGCGGCAATTTAAAGCAAAAAAGCATACCTCAGGGCCTAAAGGCCCTAATCATTCTGGCTGTTCTGATTGCCGGGGATAAATCCCCGGCCTACCCAACCGCCTGCCATTGTGCGTCAGTGCCATTGCGTCAGCGCCACAAGGGAGCCTCGCCGCTTCTGGTCTCAAAACGGAAGAATCTTTACGATCTCGCCGGCTGGAATCTCCGCTGTGCCTTCGGGGACCACAAGAAAACAGTTGGCGTGGGCGAATGCCGCCACGTCGCCGGAGCCCTGCGAGCCGACCGGCACAACTTCGACGGAGGCCGCATCGCAGACCGACGGAACAAAGCGCGTCAGGTTCGGATTGCCCTTTACGGTCCGCTTGAGCCGTGCCAGAGCGAAGCGCGGCGGCGAGTCCGTATTCCCTGCAAGCGCGGCCAGCACCGGCACGGCAAAGAGCAGAAAAGTTGCCGCCGAAGAGATCGGGTTTCCCGGCAGGCCGAAAAACGGACGTGGGCGCACGCTGCCTTCCAACTCGCCAAAGACCACCGGTTTGCCTGGTTGGATTCTTGCGCCGGTAAAGTGGAAGCTTGCACCGCGCCGCGTCAGCGCCGGCTCTACGAGATCGAATCTGCCCGCCGAGACGCCGCCGGAGAGCAGAATCATATCGGCTCGGCCGGCCTTTTCGAGCGCCGCATCCAACTCTTCCTCATCATCGGCAACCGGCCGCGCAAGGACGAGCGGCTGGCCGCCGGCCTGCTCCACCAGCGCGGCCAGCATCGGCGAGTTCGAGTTGCGAATCTGCCCCGGAGCCGGAGTCGCGTTTACTGCAACCAGCTCGTCGCCGGTGGTAAGAATCGCCACGCGCGGCTTGCAGAAGACGGTCAACTCCGCATAGCCGCAGGCTGCTGCGGCGGCAAGGTGCGCGGCTGTCATGCGCGTGCCGGCGGAGACAATCTCATCGCCCGTGTGTGCCTCCGCGCCCAGCGGAACGATATTCTCACCCGGTTCGAGATGGCGGGGCGGCAGGAGCCGAATCGTCGCCGCGTCTGCTTCTTTGCCAGTTTCCACGTGTTCGAGCATTGCCACGGCGTTGGCCCAGGCAGGCACGGCTGCGCCGGTCATAATCTCCCACGTCGTGCCGCTCGCCAGTGGCTCCGGAAGCGGCGCGTCCCCGGCGTGAATCGATCCCGAGACCCGCAGCGCGATGCCGCTGTTCGCTTCTTCGGCGCGCACCGCATAGCCGTCCCGTGTGGAGCGTGGAAAGGGCGGCATTTCCCGGTCGGCGTGGACGGGGGCGGCAAGAACGCGCCCGGCGGCCTCGCCGAGCTGAATTTGCTCAGTTGTCGGCGCAATGCCGGCCAACTCCGCCGCGCGCCGCGCCACAATGGCCGCGGCTTCCTCGTAGCTGGGCAGAGTTGCGGTCATGGAAAAGATTGTAAGAGCGGGGAGCAGGGGATAGGGAATAGAAAGCAGTGGGCGGGAAAAGTTCGTGCTATCCCACTCTTGCGCCAGAAAAAAGGCGCAAGGATGGGGCACGGAACATTTGTGGGATTCCAAGTCCCAATACCAGGGACCTGGGGCACCCCGGCTATTAGTTTTAGCTGTCAGCTTTTAGCTTCGCTTCGTGTGGGAATGGGCCTTTATTCCTTAGCACAGGGCCATGAGAATCGATAAGAATGGCGCTGCGAACAGAGTCCGCAGCGCCACCGATTTGCTAACAGCTAAAAGCTGCTTTTACGACTTCTTGCCCGCCTTGTACGAGCTCTGGATCTTCTGTCCGGCCGAGTCAAGCACTCCCTTGGCGTCGGCGGCGAACTGGCCGTCGGGAGCCAGCTCCAGGTACTTCTGGTAGGCTTCGGCGCAGCCCGGAGGCAGCACAATCCGGTTTGTCTTGGAGTCCACAGTCGCGTTCACCACCAGGCCCGCGGCCTTGATGTAGTAAAGCAGTGGGTTAGTGGGGTCCACCGTGATCGCCTTGTCCGAGGCGGCCACCTGCGCTGTGCTGTTGTTCATCTGGAAGAAGATAATCGCCTGGTTCTTATAGTAGAGTTGCGCGGACTTGGGATTGGCCGTGGCCGCTGCGTCATATGCGGCGTTGGCCTCGGGCACCTTGCCGGAGCGGGCATAGAGTTCGCCAAGCTCGCTATGCGCCAGACCCTGCACCTCGGGGTTGGGCTTCTTTGATGCGGCTTCAATTTCGAGCGTCTTCTTGAGAATCGGCTCCGCCTCGTCGAATTTCTTCAGCCCCACTTTGGCCTGGCCCAGCCGCGCCCACAGAATTGAGATGTCCGTGCGTTCGCCGGCCAACTGCGTGTCCTTGGTCATCAGCGTTTCCGCGTCGGTATACTTGGCCGTTTTGATCTCAGCCACCTTATCTGCCAGGGCTTGCCGCGTGGCGCCCGCGCCAAGCTCCTTCGCTGCCGTTGCCGTCGCAGCGTCGGCGTCTTTAATATCCTGCAAAACCGTGCCCAGGTCGGCGTTGAACTGCTTGATGACCACGTTTGTCTTCAGCGCATCGGCGTTCTTCTTCTTCACCTCTTCGAGCTGTTTCTGCACGTCGGGCGGCAGCGACTTGATGTACGCATCGCGCGTCATGTCGAAGTCTTCCTGGATGTCCTGCCCGGCCACGATCTTCACTTCGGCAATGTGATCGACTTCCTTGTCCTTGGGCGTGTCGGCATTGCGGAAGATCGCCACATAGGTGCCCGGTGCGGCCTCGCCGGAGTAGTTGCCGTTGGCGTCCACCGTAAAGGTGTACTTGTCCTGCGCGGGGCCGGTGCTGAGGCTTACGGTGCCGGAACTCTGTGGCGTGCCGACGGGGTTGGTGATCTTGCCGTGAATCTTGCCCGTAGGCTGGGCGCTGCCCGTGGGCTGGGCGGGCTGCTGCGCGGCGAGCGGCGCGATGGCCAGCGCCAGAACTCCGAGCCAGAGAGTGATAGTCCGTTTCATGGTGGTTCTCCTTGGGAGCTGCGGGGTGCGGAAATCCCGTCTGCTCGAAAATCAAATTTTCAGCTTCGCGCCAGCGCATTCCGGAGCGCCGGAGCGTAGCTTGGCACGGAGGCTCAGCCGCCCGGCCGCGTAGCCAGCACAGCCAAAGGTAAATCAATCGCCGCGCCGACTACAAGGGTCGCGGCGCCGACCATAAAAGTGCCGTGCCAAAACAAGCGATTCTATGGCCGGCGCGGCTCCGGCTTCCGTGTCGCCAATCACGCCATAAAATAGAAGGATGGCAGGAATTATTATTCGCCCCGCCGCACGCGAGGATGTAGGGCTGATTTTGCGCTTCATCCGCGCCCTGGCGGTTTACGAGCGCGAGCCCGACGCCGTCGTCGCCACGGAAGAGACGCTGCTGCGCGATGGCTTTGGCCCACAGCCCTACTTCGAGTGCCTTATTGCCGAGTGGGATGGCGCGCCCGCCGGCTTTGCCTTCTATTTCTTCGATTATTCCACCTGGCTCGGCCGCCCCGGCATCTATCTCGAAGACCTTTTCGTCGATCCCGAGTTCCGCGGCAAAGGGATCGGCCGCGTGCTGCTCGAACGGCTCGCCGCCATCGCCGTCGAACGCAACTGCGCGCGGATGAAGTGGCAGGTTCTCGACTGGAACGAGCCGGCCATCGACTTCTATCGCGCCATGGGAGCCGAGTTTCCCGCCGAGTGGCTCAACGTGCGCCTCACAGACGAGGCACTGCTACGGCTGGCCGGCGCGACGGGGCTCGCGTCGGGGCCTGAAAAGGCGGAATCCGCTTCCGACAGTCCGATTGTTTCGGAGTTGCCGCAATGAAGATTCGTGTTATCGGCGGCGGGCTTGCCGGGCCGGAGGCCGCGCTCACGGCTGCTCGCCTCGGCTGCGAGGTGGATTTGTACGAGATGCGCCGCATCGTGGACGGCAAGCCGCTCCTGACGCCCGCGCACCAGACCGCGGAGTTCGGTGAACTGGTCTGCTCGAACTCTCTCAAGAGCGAGTCGCCCAACACCGCGCCGTGGCTCTTGAAGCAGGAAATGCGCCGCGGCGCTTCCGCACTTTTACGACTTGCAGATGAAACCGCTGTGCCGGCGGGCCACGCCCTCGCCGTCGATCGCGTCGAGTTCTCGCGCCGCATCGCAGAGGTAATCGAGCGCGAGCCTAAGATTCGCGTGATTCGCGAGGAAGTCACGAGCCTCGATAGCGACGAGTTAACGATCATCGCCACCGGGCCTCTGACCTCCGACGCCCTGAGCCGCGAGATTCTCCGCATTACAGGCTCCGAGCACCTGTCCTTTTACGACTCCATCTCGCCCATCGTCGATGCCGAGTCCATCGACATGGACCGCGTCTACTTTGCCGCGCGTTGGGATAAAGGCACGGCCGACTACATCAACTGCCCGATGACGCGCGAGGAGTACGACCGTTTTCTCGATGCGCTGATTGCCGCCGAGGCTGCCGAGGAAAAGGAGTGGGAGAAGCTCGACTACTTCGAGAGCTGCTTGCCGATTGAAATTCTCGCAAGCCGCGGGCGCGACACGCTGCGCTTCGGGCCGATGAAGCCCGTAGGCCTGCGCGATCCGCGCACCGGCAAGACGCCGTGGGCCGTGGTGCAGCTTCGCAAGGAGAATCTCCGCGCCGACAGCTACAACCTCGTCGGCTTCCAGAACCATCTCAAATGGGGCGAGCAGGCCCGCGTGCTGCGCCTGATTCCGGGCCTCGAAAATGCTCGCTTCCTGCGCTACGGACAGATTCATCGCAATACCTACATTTGCGCGCCGGCGCTGCTGGACGAGACACTCCGGCTCAAAAAACAACCCACGATTCTGTTCGCCGGGCAGATCTCCGGTGTCGAAGGCTATACCGAATCGATTGCCACGGGAATGCTCGCCGGGCTCTACGCGGCGCGGCTTGCGGCGGGCGCGGAGCCTGTGCCGATTCCGCGCTCCACGGCACTCGGCTCGCTGGTGCATTACATTACCCACGCCGATGTGAAAGACTTCCAGCCCGCCAACATTACCTTCGATCTGCTGGAACCACTCCAAGAGGAAATGCGCAAGAAGATACGCGACAAAAAAGAGCGCCACCGCATTCAGTGCGAGCGTTCGCTCGCGGCCTTCGACGCATGGTGGGCCGCGCAGTTTCAGACGGTTTAGAGAACAGGAAGGCCGGGTGCCCCACCCTCGCGGCGTCTTTGTTTTTGCCGCTAGGGTGGGATAGCACAAACCTGCCCTGGCACAATCGAAGGGTCTCTTTCCTGAGATGTGGGA
Organism: Terriglobales bacterium; assembly: GCA_015655195.1. Classification (GTDB taxonomy): domain Bacteria; phylum Acidobacteriota; class Terriglobia; order Terriglobales; family Acidobacteriaceae; genus Telmatobacter. The sequence goes on along the minus strand of JAATFM010000316.1, from coordinate 14,443 downwards.
GCGGAGCTTGGGAACATTTCTCCGTCCCGCAGTGTCGAAGTCAATAAAGCCGCCTGCAACACCCGGCGCGGGAAAGCTGTACCTTGGTAGATGGAGTTCCGATGCGTTTAATTGCAATTCTCGTGCTGGCAGCGCCGATCCTGGTGCAGGCACAGGCAAAGCCCACTGCCCCCGCAGCCGCGCCCGCAAAATCCGCGCAGACGCTGGCAGCAAAGCCGCTGCTGCCCGACGCCTTTGCCGGCTGGGTGGAAGACGGCGCGGCAAAGCCGCTCCCCGACGCCGCTGCGGCCGATGCTGCCAACGCAGCCGCTCTCAAGGAGTATGGCTTCGAGACCGGTTTTGCCGCCGCCTACAAGCGCGACGGCGAGACGCTCTCCGTCAAGGCCCTCCAGTTCGGCGACGTGAGCGGCTCCTACGGAGCTTATTCGTTCTATCGCGTCACCGGCTGGCCCAGGGAAGAGATTGGATCTGGCGCGGCCTCTGACAACAACCGCGTGGTTTTTTGGCGCGGCGCAACGGTCATTGACGCGACCTTCTCGAAGGTTCATCCCGAGTCGGCCTCCGAGCTACGCGAGCTTGCCGCCGGCCTGCCCGAAGCCGCGGGCAACAAGGCCGTCACGCCGCCCATTCTCGACCTGCTGCCGAAAAACTTGCTCCAGGGCCAGACGATGCACTATGCGCTCGGCCCCGCCGGCTACGCAGGTTCAGGCGGTGTGCTGCCGGCTCAGCTTGTCGGCTTCGATCGCGATGCCGAAGCCGTCACGGCGAACTATTCTCTAAGCTCCGGTCCGGCCACGCTTACGCTCATCGAATACCCCACTCCGCAGATGGCCTCGGCGGCTGAGACGCAACTGCGCGCCTACATCAAGTCCGGTGGCAAGCCGCAGCAGTTTACCAAGGCGCTCACCGATTCCGACCAGGCATCGCTCGAAGTGCGGCGCACCGGCCAGGTCGTCGCGCTTGTCAGCGGCGATGCCATTCCCGACGAGAGCCACAAGCTCATCGAGATGGTGCATTACAGCTCGGACATGACGAAGATTCCCCAGCCCGGCGTTTCCGAGGTAGCAAAGACCGGAACCCTGTTGGAGAACATTGCGATCTTCGTGATGGTCGGCTCGGTGGCGGCGATTCTGCTCGGGCTGATGCTCGGCGGTGGACGGGCGCTCTATCGCATTGCCCGCGGCAAGCCGGCCTCGTCGGTCTACGAGGCGGAATTCACCAAGCTCGACCTGAAGGATTAGCCGGCGCTGCCGAGGAAATCCTGTGGAAAAGTAGACAAAAACCGGTGGAAAAGCCGATAAAACCCAATGGATTCAAAGGCATAAAGGGCGAAGAAAGAGAGAATTCCGGCCCGATTCGGGAAAATCCACAGCGTCTTCAAAGTACTGATAATAAACAAGATATTTCGCTTCGGAATTGCCCTTGACATGCCCGGAGCGCACCCCTACTATGCAGCCAGAAAGTTCTGATGGCTTTGCCTCCGTTGGAACTATTCTCCCTGAGGAAGGAGCTGCCCTGTTGCCGGGCGGCTCTTTCCGTTTTATGGCGAATCTTTCTCCTCAGCGCGCCGCGCCTGCGCTGAAGTCCGCCATCATGGCGCGGACGACTACGAGCACTGTGACCGTTACCGCGGCCCAGATACAGGTCCAGAAGGCCAGACGGCTGTAGGGAAGCAGGAGCGGGCCTTTGCTGCTTGCAAAGGTCAGGCCGGATTCCGCCGGCAGCAGCGCGCTGACGGCGACGGCGATCAGAATTCCTCCCGTCCATACAAAGGCAATGCGGAAGGCGAGCAGGATGGTTTGCGTGAGCGCGGTCGGAGCGGGCATGGCGTTCCCCTTTCGGTGAGCGGCCTTAATGGAGCAGTGCAGACAACTTTACCGAAGTCGGCGGGAACGATACAATGAGACAAAGCGCGCCGATGTAGCTCAGTTGGTAGAGCAGCTGATTCGTAATCAGCAGGTCGTCCGTTCGATCCGGATCATCGGCTCCAAAATTGCGATTTGCAAGCGCTCCCGAGGGAGCAACGCAAATGTGCACCTATTCTGCAGCACGAAAGCCGATGGGCAACGGTCAGAAAACCGTAGCCCATCGGCTTTCGTGCGTCTGGGCGCTTGTTGCTGTTTCTCGGTTCGTGCTGCCCCACCCTTGCGCCAGAAAAAAGGCGCAAGGGTGGGGCACGGAACATCTGCGCGGGCATTTGTGCTGGCGCGGGCATGGCGTCCGAACCAAAACAGACACTGTTATCCACCAAGTTTTTTGCCGCTCCTTAATTCCGGGCAGCTTATCCACGCGTATTCTTGGCATAATCGCTGCAAGAGCGGTTCCTCCTGTTCCATGAATCAATCCGGGCGGGAGCGGGATTCGCGACGAAGACAGATCGTTCGAGTCTCGGGCTGTGCCCGGATCAACATGCCCGGACCAACAAGTCCGGTGCAACCAGGGGAGCAACGACGAGTGAGCCAGAATCTTAGCTGCCAGGAAGTCATAGGCCAGGACTCCACGTGCGAAGGCTTCACCCGCCCGGATGTCCTCCGCATTCTCCAGATCAGCATTCACCAGTTGCAGGGCTGGGAGCGCGCCGGCCTCATCGCCGCCCGCGAGAGCTACAGCTTCCAGGAACTGGGCCAGTTGCGAACCCTGCGCTCGTTGCGTGCCGGCGACGTTCCGGCAGCCTCGATCCGCCATTCCATTGTTGCCATGCGCGCCATCTCCGGCATGGCGAATCCGCTGGAAGAGGCCGCCGTGGTGCGGACGGGCCGGCAGATTGTCTTCCGCCACCTGGGCGCAATCTTCGATCCTGTCCGCCGCCAGCTTTGCTTTGACTTTGAGCGCGGGAAGGGCGCGGAGGCGGCGAGTGTTGCCGAGCCAATGCGCCGGGCTGGAGCAGGTGTTGCCGCTCCGAAGGTGCAGGACCGGTTCCTCGCCGCCGTGCAGGCCGAGGAGGCCGGCGAAAAACGCCGCGCCATGGAGATTTACGAGGAGATTATCGCCGTGGACTCAAAGTATGCCGCGGCCTATATCAACCTCGGCACGATCTACTTCCATCTGCGCCAGTATGACCGCGCCGAGGAGCTTTACCGCAGTGCCACGGTGGCCGATCCTGAGTATGTGCTGGCCTTCTTTGACCTTGGAAACGTTCTTGATGAGCTGGACCGCATGGACGAATCGATTGAGGCCTACAAGCAGGCCGTCGCGCTCAGCCCCAAATATGCCGACGCGCACTACAACCTGGCGCTGGCCTACGAGCGCCGGGGTGAGCGGCGCAACGCGCTGCGCCACTGGCAGGTTTATGTCCGGCTGGACCGCAATGGCCCGTGGGCGGATCACGCCAGGGGGCAGATTCATCGTCTGCTGCGCGCCGAAAAACTCTCGATTGCCTGGCGCGCCGACCGTTTTGTGGCCCGCGGCAAGGGCAAGGCAGCGCTGCGGCTGGTCGAATAATTCTGCTACTCTTGCTTCGTAATAGGGCACGACTTGAGTCGGGGTTCCCAGAGGCAGGCCTTCATTGCTGGGGTGGAAAGCGTGCCGAATCAGCGGCTTTACTGGACCCGGGCTTTAGCATCTGCTGCGGCCAATTCCAATGAAAGGCCCGCATTGTGCATCAGCGCCATAATGGTGCGCAAAAGAACAGGCTACGGAAACAATTTCCGGGCCGCACTGCCACGGAAAGCGGCTTTAACCATACTTTAGCCACAACTTTGCGGCGAAAATGGAGTCTACACTTTTAGGAGCCGGGGAGAATCTGTGCCTTCGGAGCCGGCCAGACAGCAAAACCGGATCGGGGAAAGCGGGCGGTTTTCCCAAACGCATCCCGCTTCATCTACAACAATTAGAACGGCAACGCGCAAACGTAACCTCTGGCTGATGTCGAGCCACCCATTCAGAACACCTCCGAATTTAGGCTCAAGAGGATATTTCCATGAAGATGACAGTTGCATCTCCCCGGCAAAGGTTGCTCCGGCTTCTCGGTCTGACGGCGCTCTGCGCCCTCGCGTTCCTGCCGCTGACGGCGCAGGATTCCAGTTCCCAGGTCCAGCCCCAGATTCAGCCCCGCATTGCGGCGGAAGTCAACGGCAACGCGCTCAGCATTCTCCGTGGCTCGCAGTATCCGCTGGCGCAGGCTCGCTTTGAGGCGGGCCGCGTGCCGGCCAATACGCGCCTCTCCGGCATCACGATCGTCTTTATCCGCTCGGCGGATCAGGAGGCCGAGCTGCAGGCTCTCCTCAAGGCGCAGCAGGACCCGAGCTCGCCGCAGTACCACCAGTGGCTCACGCCGGAGGTCTTCGCGGCGCATTTTGGCATGGCGCAGGCCGATCTCGACAAGGTGCAAGGTTGGCTGGAAGGACAGGGATTTACGATTGACTCGGTAAACAACAGCCGCAACGCGGTGCGCTTCTCCGGCTCCGTGGGGCAGGTGGAGCGTTCCTTCGCCACCGAGATGCACTACTACAACGTGAGCGGCGTAAAGCACTTTGCGCCTTCGACGGCGCTCTCCGTCCCAACGGCCATTGCGCCGGTCGTGGCCGGCATCGGCAACCTCAACGACTTCAGGCCGCAGCCGATGCACATTCGCGGCAGCAAATCGACGAAAGGCCGCGCCGGGTACACCTTTGAGGGCTCAAACGGCAGCGAGGGCGTCTTCTTTGCCCCCGGCGACATCAAGGTGGCCTACGACATCACTCCTGTGACTGGCGGAGGCAACAGTGGCACCGGCCAGACCATCGCCGTCATGGGCCAGTCGGCGATTCAGACCGTCGACATTGAGAATTTCCAGCAGGCGGCCGGACTTGCGGTGAAGGACCCGGTGCTGACACTTGTTCCGGGTACGGGCACATCCGTCATCAATCCCAGTTGCCCCAATGGCACTACTTATAACTGCGGCGGCGACGAGGGCGAGAGCGACCTCGACATCGAGTGGGCCGGCGCGATTGCTCCCGGCGCCGCGATTGATTTTATTTACACCGGCAACAGCAATAACAACAATGGCGTCTTCGACTCCTACGAGTACGCGGTAGACAACAAGATCGGAACCATCATCACCATGAGCTACGGCGCATGCGAGCCGGAGTTGGGGCAGACCGCCTTCACCCACTACGAGCAGGTGGGCGAGCAGGCTGCCTCTCAGGGGCAGACGGTCCTTGCCGCCTCCGGTGACCAGGGCTCGACGGCCTGCAACGGCGATCAGGGCGCAACCACGGCGCAGGAGGACGAACTGAGCGTGAATTATCCTGCCAGCAGCGCCTATGTGACCGGCCTGGGCGGCACGGAGATGACCCAGGCGAATGCGACACCCGGCTCCTCGAATTCGTACTGGGAACAGGTTTCGAGCAGCGGCAATACCTGCTGCCTGCTGACCACATTGCTCAAGTACGTTCCGGAGGTGGCCTGGAACGACGACGTGATCACGATCAACGGGCAGACCGACAGAAGCGTGAGCGCCAGCGGCGGCGGCACGAGCACCTTTACAGCCCGGCCGAGCTGGCAGACCGGTGTCGCCGGCATTCCGAGCGGCCAATTCCGCCTGGTGCCGGATGTGTCCCTTTACTCCTCGCCCAATTTCCCCGGCTATCTCTTCTGTTCCAGTGACGAATGGGACTGGTTCCCCGGAGATAACCAGGGCCATCCGCCTCAGACTGCAAGCTGCGGCAATAACGCATTCTACGACCCGGTCAACGGGTATTTCACAGCCGCCGGCGGCACGAGCTTTGCCGCGCCGATCTTCGCCGGAATGCTCGCCGACCTGAACCAGGCCAAGGGCTACACCACCGGTCAGGGCGTTATCAATCAGGAGCTTTATACGCTGGCCGCGAATTCTTCCACCTACGCCTCGGCCTTTCACGACGTGACGAGCGGTAACAACAATTGCACCGCCGGCTCGACCTATTGCGGTAGCCAGACCGGCGGATTCTCGGCGGGCACGGGCTACGACGAAGTGACCGGCCTGGGCTCGGTGGATCTGAACAACCTTGTCACCGCGTGGACAGAGAGCAACTCCACGCTGGTTGGTACTTCTACCACGATCTCCGCTTCGAATACGGCGCCGACGGTGAACCAGAGCGTGAGCTTTACGATTACGGTTGCGGCGGCCTCCGGTGCAGTGGTGCCCTCGGGTACGATTTCCATTAGCGTGGACGGCGGCACGGCGACGAGCGAGACGCTGGCCTCGAATGGAACCTACGTTTACAGCACTTCCTTCACCACCGCGGGCGCGCACACCGTCTCGGCCAGCTACGCGGCGAATTCGGCATTCGGCGGCTCGACCGGCAGCTCCACGGTGAATGTGCAGGCGGTGAGTTCGGGTACGGGAGCATTCGCGCTGTCGTTCAATCCAGCAACGCTGACCGTCAGCCAGGGCTCGTCGGGAACGGAAGTTCTTACCGTTACTCCGTCGAACGGATACACCGGAACGGTGGAACTGACCGACAACACCTCCAATAACACCGCGCTCGCGGGTCTCTGCCTTATTGGGGGCACCGGGATCGGTTCTGACGGCCGTTCGATCGTGGTATCGAATGCAACCACAGCCGTAACCGGACAGATTATCGTGGAAACGAATGGCGCGGAATCGGATTGCGCGACTGAGGAATCCGTCGCAGCGCTCAGCAAGCGCGGGCTGCATGTGATTCCTCTCACCGGCTCTTTGTGGAAGCAGACCGGCAAAGTGGAAAAGAATCCGGCTCCGCTTGGATTTGCTCTTGCCGGATTGCTGCTCGCAGGCTTCCTTGGCCGCGGGTCGCGCAAGCTGCGCGGGCTGGCGTGTGTTCTTGCCTTGGCTGCTATCGGCTTGGCCATGACCGCTTGCGGCAGCGGCGCGGGCGGCGGCGGTATCCCCAATCCACCCAAGGGAACGTACACCATTACCTTCACCGGGCAGGATCAGGCAAACCCAACCATCACGAATAGTAGTGCTTTCACGCTCACCATCGACTAAGAACAGCAGGCAATCTAAAAGGCAGGCGCTCGCATGAGCGCCTGCCTTTTTGTTTCGCACGCCGGCTTTGGTAGACTTCCAGCCGAGGCCCCGCGTGACCCATTCCGTTCCTTCCCCGCTTACACAACTCAGCGAAGACGAAACTCTTTTTTACGAAACCGTCCGGCAGTTCGCCGAAAACGAAATCTCCCCGCTCGTTCGCTCGATGGATGACGAGCAGAAACTCGCGCCGGCGCTGGCCGAAAAGCTCTTTGCGCTCGGCCTGATGGGAATCGAGGTTCCCGAAGAGTTCGGCGGCGCGGCGGGCAGCTTCTTCGATGCGGCGCTGGCGATTGAGGCGATCTCGACCGTCGATCCTGCCGTCGCCGTGCTGGTTGACGTGCACAATACGCTCGTCGTAAACGCACTGCGCCGCTGGGGCAGCGACGAGCAGCGGAAGCGATGGTTGCCGAGGCTGGCTGCGGATACCATTGGCGCATACGCGCTGAGCGAGGCCGGCTCCGGCTCGGACGCATTTGCGTTGCAGACGCGCGCCGAAGCGGTCGAGAACGGCTATAGGCTCAATGGCCGCAAGCTCTGGATCAGCAATGCGCGCGAGGCTGGGCTTTTCATCCTCTTTGCCACCGTCGATCCGGCTGCTGGCTATCGCGGCATCACGGCATTTGTCATCGAAGCGGGCGCGCCGGGCTTTCTCGTGGGGCGCAAGGAGGACAAGCTCGGCATCCGCGCCAGCAGCACCTGCGAGCTGATTCTCGATAACTGCGAAGTGCCTGCCGCAAACGTGTTGGACGAAGTCGGCAAGGGGTACAAAATCGCTATCGAGACGCTGAACGAGGGCCGCATTGGCATTGGCGCACAGATGCTGGGCCTGGCCAAAGGCGCGTGGCATCACGCGGCAAAGTACGCGCAGCAGAGGAAGCAGTTTGGCAAGCCCATCGCCGAATTTCAAGCGGTGCAGTTTACGCTCGCCGAGATGGCAACGGAGATCGAAGCGGCGCGGCTGCTCGTCTATAACGCAGCGCGGCTCAAGGATGCGGGGCTGCCCTACGTCAAAGAGGCAGCGATGGCGAAACTATTCGCCTCGCAAGTGGCCGAGAAAACGGCGAGCCAGTCTGTCGAAATCTTCGGCGGCAATGGCTTCGTGCGCGACTACCCGGCGGAAAAGTATTACCGCGACGCCAAGGTAGGCAAAATCTACGAAGGCACTTCCAACATGCAGTTGATGACGATTGCGAAGCAGGTTTTATCGCGGCAGGGTTAGCGGTCGTAGATTTGCCTGCGGTGTCCTACCCGAAGGGTGAGGATCAGAAGCTTCTTGTCCTGAATGTCGCAGATGATGCGGAAATCGCCGACGCGATACTTCCAAAAGCTGCCCAACTTCGAGCCTCTTAGCGCTTCGCCGATGCTGCGCGGGTCTTCGAGCGCGGCTACACGCTCGAAGAGAAAGCGCTCGATGCGTCGGGTAACTTGCGGGTCCAGTTTCTCCAGGTCGCGCTTTGCCTCCCGGTCGATTTCAATCTGCCAGGTTGCCATGCGCTCTCATCACTTCCTCAAGAGGGATGGGTTTGCTGCGACCCTCGTGGATAGCAATGAGGCGCTGTTCGGCGATGTAGAGGTCTTCGAGGTCGTCGAGATGCTCGCGGATGGCCTCGACCATGTAGAAGGTCTTGGTGCGACCGGTGCGCTTGGCTAGCCGGGTCAGCCGCTTGGAGAGTTTTTCAGGCAGACGAAGCGATACGGAAGTCATAGTCTCCAACCTCTGTAATACAAGTATCGCACAATCAAATTTTGAAGAGAACGCAGGAGATACGCTGCTAAATCTGTTGCGAGCGCTGCACGGTTCGCACGCCGGGAACGCGCCGCAAACCTAGAACCATCTTGTTCAGGTGGCGCACATCCTGGGCTTCCACTACGAACTCGACCATCGCTTCGCCGTCGGGAGACTGGCGCGTATCGACGCGGCGGATATTGGTGTTGTCGTCGGAGATGACGGCGGTGAGTTCTTTCAGCATTCCGGCGCGGTCGTCGCAGTAAACCGTGATGCGGACAGGGAAGCGCTGCAACTGGCCCGCCGGCTCGTTGCTCGCGGCGCGCGACCACTCCACGTTGATGCGGCGATCGCTCTCGTAGAGCAGGTTCTGCACGTTGGGGCAGGCGCGGGCGTGAACGGCTACGCCTTTGCCGCGCGTCACGTAGCCCACAATTTCTTCGCCACGAATGGGGTTGCAACATCGGGCGCGATAGACGAGCAGGTCGTTCTGACCCTCCACCTGAAGCGAATCCGAGCCGGTCAGGTGCAGCTTGCGAACCTGATCCGACATGCCGCCTTCGCCGGGCCTGATTTCGCTCGGTTTAGTCTGTACGCCCGGCTCCTGCTCGCCGGTATCGGCGTAGCCCGGCGCGAGCTTGTTCAGCACCTGATGCGCGGAGTGCTTGCCCTGGCCGAGCGAGGCGAGTAGATCGGCTGCCGTGGCAACGCCGTACTCGTTGGCAATGCGGCCAAGGTCGGAGTCCGTAACCTGGCTGAGCGGGACTTTGAACTTTTTGGCTTCGCGCTCCAGCAGTTTGCGACCGATTTCGACGGCGCGCACGCGCTGATCTTCGTTGAGCCAGTGCTTGATCTTATTACGCGCACGCGGGCTCTTGACAAAGCTGAGCCAGTCGCGGCTGGGCTTGTGGTCCTTCTGCGTGACAATCTCGACGATGTCGCCGGTGAGGAGCTTTGTCCGCAGCGGAACCATGCGGCCGTTCACCTTGGCGCCCACGCAGGTGTGGCCCACGTCGGTGTGAATCGTGTATGCAAAATCGACCGGCGTGCCGTCGGCGGGAACCACGACGACCTTCCCCTTGGGCGTGAAGGTGTAAACCTCGTCGGGGTAGAGGTCCATCTTCAGGCTGGAGAGAAATTCGTTGGGGTCGGTCATCTCCTTCTGCCACTCGACGAGCTGCCGAATCCAGTTGAGCCGCTCCTCGTCGCGCGAAGTTACGGCGCCGTCGCCGGCCTTGTATTTCCAGTGCGCAGCGATGCCTTCTTCGGCCACGCGGTGCATCTCTTCGGTGCGAATCTGCACCTCAAACTGATGCCCGCCGCCGCCGATGACCGTGGTGTGCAGCGACTGGTAGCGGTTGGCGCGCGGCATGGCGATGAAGTCCTTGATGCGGCCGGGGACGGGACGCCACAGCGTGTGGATGAGGCCGAAGGCTGCGTAGCAAGCGGCTACATCTTGTGTGATTACGCGGATGGCGAGAAAATCGTAGACCTGATCGAAGGAAACTTTCGAGCGCTGAATCTTCTGGAAGATGGAGTAGAGGCGCTTGATGCGCCACTCGACACGCGCCTCGACGTTGTTCTCGCGAAGCTGCTCGACGAGCGTGTCTTCGACCGTGCGGAGGAATTGTTCGCCCTCGGCGCGCCGGCTCTCCGCCTCCTCGGACATCTGCTCGTAGCTCACCGGGTCCGTGTAGCGGAAGGCCAAATCCTCAAGCTCGCCGCGCACTTTGCCCATGCCGAGCCGGTGCGCCAGCGGTGCGTAAATGTCCATCGTCTCGCGGGCGATGGCTTCCTGCCGCTCGGGCTTGAGGTGTTCGAGCGTCCGCATGTTGTGCAGCCGGTCGGCGAGCTTAATGAGAACGACACGAACGTCCGTCACCATTGCCAGCAGCATCTTGCGAACGTTCTCGGCTTGCCGGTCTTCGCGGTTTGCGAACTGGATCTTGTCGATCTTTGTAACGCCTTCGACGATGTGCGCCACCTGCCCGCCGAATTTCGCGGCAATCTCGGGCGTGGTGGCGGGCGTGTCTTCCACGGCATCATGCAAGAGCGCGGCGGCGATGGCCGTCGAGTCGAGCTTCATCTCGGCGAGGACTTCGGCTACTTCGAGTGGGTGAATGATATAAGGCTCGCCGGAGGCGCGCATCTGCCCGGCGTGGTGCGAGATGCAGAACTCCCATGCCTTGCGGATGAGGGCGAGGTCTTCCGTGGGCCGGTTGGCGTGCACCTGGCGGACCATGCCTTCAAAGCGCTGGTCGATGGCTTCCTGTGTATAGAGCAGAGCAGGTTTGGCGACGGGGCGAAGGGCAGGCATTTCCGGAGACGCCGGTTTAGCGTTGGAGTCATCAACGGTAACGATCTGCCTGACAGTCGCCATAATTCATTATAGTCCGGTCGAGTTTCTGTGACATCTATCTCGCTGCCATGTCGCTTGGGAGCCGCGGAAATCGCGGCTTTGCCGTGTGTTTCGGGTCACTGCCGGGTCTTCCAGAGGCGGGCGTAGAGTTTCCTGCGGGCTGGAGAGCCGCAACTCTGCTACTCCTGCCAGGAACCGAGGTGTGAAATGCTAAAACGCCTTTTGCTCATTACCCTCTTTGCCACGCTGGCGACAGCCGCGGGATACGGGGTCCAATCGCAAGAGAAAAAAGTAGTGATTCCGGTCAACAAGACCAATCCAACTGATGGAAAACAGATGTACGTGAGCTATTGTGCTCCCTGCCACGGCACCGATGGCCGCGGCAACGGGCCGGCAGCCATCGCGCTCAAGACGCGGCCCGTGGACCTGACAGCTCTGGCCAGGGCCAACGACGGAAAGTATCCTGCCATCCACGTGAACTCCGTGTTGCAGTTTGGCTCCACTCTGCCCGCGCATGGTTCGGCGGACATGCCGGTCTGGGGCCCCATCCTTGGTACGATGGAGCACGGGAACCCGCAGAGCCGGCCGCTCAGGATTGCCAACCTGAACGCGTATCTCAAGAGCATTCAGGCCAAATAAGGCCAGATACGCAGGATGGCAAGGCGCAGCCGGCGCGGGGATGAACCCGATGGAGCTTATGCCGGAAGAGCGCAGAAAACAATCCGAACGGAAACAAAGGGCGCCGAGGGCACAAGAGCCTTCGTCGCCCTTTACCGCCCAAAAAGGCAATGCGGGACCGAGAGCGGGGCAGAAATCAAGTCCGAAATCGGGTCCCAAATCAAGCTCGCAATCCCGCCCGAAGCGTGACTCGAAATCCGGCCCGCAAACCGGCCCGTTTTCCAGTCCAAAACCCGCTCCAAAACCCGCTCCAAAACCCGTTCCAAAATCAACTCCAGAATCAGGGCAAAAACCGAGTCCGGAATTGCCTGCAGGCGCTCGCATCTCGCGTCGCGCCGCGGACAGGCTCCGCGACGGGCATCTCTGGGTCTATGCCTCGGATATTGAGTCGCTTTCCGCGGACGAGAACAATCCTCCGGCGCTTCTGCCCGTCGCCGACAATCGCGGTCTGCTCCTCGGCACGGCGCTTTACAGCCCCGCGTCGCAGATTGCGCTCCGAATGGTAAGCCACGAGGCAATTGACGAGTCCGCGTGGCTCGATCTGCTGGAAGAGCGCCTGCGCCGCGCCGTACAAAAGCGGCTGCCGCTTCTCGATGCCGGGACCGATGCCTGCCGGCTCGCCTTCAGCGAGGCGGACGAACTGCCCGGACTTGTTGCCGACAAGTACGGTGAGCTCGTGATCCTGCAGCTTCTCGTCCGCGGCCTCGATTCGGCCCCGGTGCGCCAGCTTGCTGCTCGCGTGTTGCGGGAAGAACTGTCCGCGGCAGGACCAGCTTCGATTCTCGAACGGCCCGATCCGCGCATCCGTGAGATTGAAGGGCTCTCCGCGCCCTCGCTCGTGCCGCTATGGGCCGCAGACCCCGACCATCCGGCCACGCAGGCCCGCTTCCGCCTCAACGGCCTCGAATTTCACTTCGACTCGAATAGCGGGCAGAAGACCGGCGCCTTTCTCGACCAGCGGCTCAACTACGCCGCCGCCGCGGAGTGGGCGCAGCGGTTGGGAGCCACGGGTCGGGCGCTCGACGTTTGCACCTACCAGGGCGGTTTTGCGCTCCATCTCGCCCGGCTCTGCTCGCGCATAACGGGCGTCGATGCCTCGCGCGCCTCGCTCGAAGTGGCCGAGCAGAATCTTGAGGCTAATCGCGCCCGGATTGCCGCCGAAGTTGACTGGGTCGAGGCCGATGCCTTCGACCTGCTGCGCGACTGGTCCGACGCGCACGAGAGCTTCGACGCGATCGTCGTCGATCCGCCGGCCTTTGCCAAGTCGAAGCGGGCCGTGGAGGGCGCGCTGCGCGGCTACAAGGAGTTGAACCTGCGCGCGCTCAAGATGGTCCGTCCTGGCGGCTTGCTCGTCACCTGCTCCTGCTCGCACCACGTGGACTGGGCGGCCCTCGAAGGCACAGTCGCTTCCGCTGCCGCCGACGCGCACCGCCGGGTGCGGATTCTAGAGCGGCGAATGGCCGCGCCCGACCACCCGGTCGTGCTGAACCTGCCCGAGACCGAATATCTCAAGTGCCTCGTGCTGGAAGTGGAATAGCAGCGGCGGGGAATCACAGGTTAGCTAGTTCGCGATCCCAGGTCCGAAAATCCGGGCCTGATGCGCTCTGCTTCCGGCCAGATTTCCCATATTGTGAGACCGAAAAGGGGGCCTGTCCCTCAATGACGCCTGCCTGACTCGGATGGAGTCGGGCAGGCGCATATTTTCGCCCGATTCGAGTGTGACAGGAATGGGGAAATAATCTGCAGAATTTTCAGAAGAATTTTTGTGGGATTGTGGGAGCCTGGGACGGAAGGCAGCGAGTCAGCCGCGCCGGGGCGCGATAGCAAGTTAGCGAGTCAGCGGGATGATGGGGAAGCTGGCTGCGTGCTATCCCAGGTCCCAAACCAGGGACCTGGGGCACCCGATTTGAGTGTGACTGCATCTCTGCCTGTTCCCTGCTTTTTCAGGGTCTCCGGCGCGAGCCGAAGAGGAAGCCGAAGAGGCCGCGTTTCGCTTCCGGGTTGCTGGGCTGTGTGGGGGAGGGATTTTGCATCGCGTTACGGATCCGCTCGGCCTCGATTGCGGCCTGCACGCGGGGATCGTAGTGCCGCGGGCGCGCTGCGGGTTGTGGCGGGTGGGCGGAGACGGGTTGCAACGGTCGCGGAGCCTGCGAGCCGCCGAGAAGAGGCTGTTTTGGCTGAGTCGCAAAGACCGGCTGGGTTGGTGTTTGGGGGAGGGCTAGCGGTTCGGAATCGACGGAGAGCGGTTGCGGAGAGCGCGGCGCGGAGGCCGTTTGCCGGGCCTGATTTCGGGACAGGTTTCGGACTTCGGCGCGCAGGGATTCGACCTCGAAGATGCAGGCGCGGATGTAAGAGGCGACTGTGAGGCCGCTTTCCGTGGCGCGGGTGTGGAGCAGGTCGTTTTCCTCCACGGTGAGCCGGACGGTGGTGCGGGCGATGCGGGGTTGGGCGGTTTGTAATGCGGTGGAGGGTTGCGTTTTCCCATTCTTTTTCGTAAAAAATGCCGGGAAAGATGGGGCTTTCCGAATTGCTTTCGGCTCGCGGAGGCGCAGCGTGGGGGAGGGAGCGTCTGCGGCCTTTGCAGCCGGCGCGGATTGTCTGCGAACTGGCGCCCGGAGCGCCGACTCGTAGCTGAGCAGGGAGAGGTCTTCGAGCGGATCGGCTTCAGCGGCTTCGGGTGCGGAGGCTTCGAAGCCGTCAAATTCGG
>JAATFM010000032.1 GCA_015655195.1 Terriglobales bacterium | reverse complement strand
GCCCGCGCCAACCGCGGCGCAACAGGCTGTGGCTTCTCCGAATGCCGTTTCGCCCGACGTGCAGCGGCTGCTCGCCTTCCGGGAATCCGATGTGAAGTTCGACATCGGGCAGATGATGGAGATTCTGCGCGACAAGCGCCACGAGGGCTGGGTGCTGACAGCCTATCCCGACCCAAAAACAGGGCAGCCGCTGATCGGCGCGGGCTTCAGCTTGGACCTGCCGGCGCGCGAGCACGCGCAGAGCGATCCGCTGAACCCGAATCAATTTCTTGAGCCTTCCTCGGCGGAGCTTTGGCAGGCAGCGGGGCTTGCGCCGGAGCGGCTGCAGTCGGTTCTCAACGTTTTTCACAGCCGGCTGGATTCGTGGTCGAAGGAAGGCTTCCGCTCGCAGATGACAACGCTCGAACCACAGATCACCGAGCGCGACGCCAATGCCCTGCTGCGCGTCGGAGCGATTCAGGCGGCGCTGAATGCGAAGGCTTACTGCCGGTACTTCAACGGGCTGACGGCCTCGCAGCAGATGGGCCTCGCACAGCTCGTCTACCAGATGGGCGTAAACATGCAGGAGTTCACGACCTTCCTGGGCCTGATGAATCGGCAGAGCACGGACGAGCTTGGCAACACGGTCGCCGTGCGGCCCGGCCCCGGCTACTGGAGCGAAGTACAGAAAAGCCTCATCGACAGCCGGTGGGCGCGCCTCTATCGCGAGCGTGCGGCGGCAGTGGTGGCAATGTTCGACCCGCGCTATGCGGGGAATCCCGCAGTCGCCGAGCGGCGCGTCAACGCCGTGCTAAATCCTCCGCGACGGCGTGGGCGCGCCGGACGCACCAGACGTGACGGAGCCGTGCGGGAGGCTGACCTGAAACAGCGGCACTCGACGGCTGCTCGCAAACGCGCCGCGAAAAAGCGGCGGGATTAGATTTACCGTTTTTTCTGACTTTCAGCCGCGAAATACTATACTGACGCCAAGCCTATGCGGAACCCGATCCCGACTCTCACGCTGCTTGCCGTCCTGCCGGGCATGATTGCCACCCAAAGTTACGCCCAGACCGCCGTGAAACCCGTCGTCCCCGCGAAAAAGATGACTGAAAAACTGACGCCCGAAGAAGTGCACCGCTCCGCCATCGTGATCGACACGCACGCCGACACGCCGCAGCGGTTTGTGGATGAGAACTACGACCTGGGCGATCCGCTCAAGGGCGGCAACTGGAACCTGGAGTCCGCGAAGAAGGCCAACCTGGGCGCGGAGTTCTTCTCGATCTGGGTTGAGCCTACGCTTTACAAAGGGCAGTACGCGCGGCGAACGCTGGTGCTGATTGACGCCGTAAAGCAGCAAGTGGCGAAGCATCCGGACCAGTTGATGTTTGCCACATCGCCCGAAGACATTGAAAAGGCGCACCGCGAGCACAAAATCGCGGCGCTGATGGGCATTGAGGGCGGCCACTCGATTGAGGACTCGCTGGCGCTACTGCGGACTTACTACGCGCTCGGCGTGCGTTATATGACGCTGACCTGGTCCAACTCCAACGGCTGGGCGGACAGCTCTGGCGACGCGACCGACACCACGGTTCCCCATACGAAAGAAGGGCTATCCGAGTTCGGCAAAGATGTTGTTTACGAGATGAACCGCCTCGGCATGATGGTGGACATCTCGCACGTCTCGGACAAGACCTTTTACCGCACGCTCATCATCTCTCGCGCGCCGGTCATCGCCTCGCACTCCGCGGCGCGGGCACTCTGCGATGCGCCGCGCAATATGACGGACGAGATGCTGCGCGCGGTGGCCGTGAACGGCGGCGTGGTACAGGTGAACTTCTATTCGGCGTTTCTCTCGCAGGCATATCGCGACGCGCAAAAGGCGCAGAAACCCGAGGTAGACAAGGCGCTTGCGGACTTCAAGGCAAAGGCCAAAGCCGAAGGCCGCGAAGTGACCTACGAGGAGACTTCGAAGATTGAGCGCGAATATGCGGACCGCATTCCGCGCCCGCCGCTATCGATCCTGATCGATCACATCGACCACATCGCAAAGGTTGCGGGCGTGGACCACGTCGGCATCGGTTCGGACTTCGACGGCGTGGGCGGGCAGTTGCCGGAGGGAATCGACTCCGTGGCCGACCTGCCGAAGATTACGGCGGAGCTGATGAAGCGCGGCTACTCGGCCGAGGACTGCCGCAAGATTCTCGGCGGCAATTTGCTGCGCGTCTTCCGCCAGGTGCAGGAGGTCTCGAAGGAGCTTCAGGCCGAAGACCGGCCGCGCATCACCGAGAAGCAGCCCTTCGAGAAGCCGGTGAAAAAGTAACGCGGCTTGTGCCGGCCGGGATGCGGTTCAGCAACGCACAGTTCCAAGTTGCGCACAATTCCGGGTTATGGGTGCGTCCCAATTCTGAAGCTGATAACCTAGAAGCATGAAATTCGGCGTAATCGTCTTTCCCGGCTCCAACTGCGACCATGACACCTACAACGTGATTGCGGAGATTGCCCGCCAGCCGGTCGAGTTCCTCTGGCACGACTCCGAAGACCTCAAGAGCGTTGATGCGGTGCTGGTTCCGGGGGGCTTCGCCTACGGCGACTACCTTCGCACCGGCGCGATTGCTCGCTTCTCGCCGGTCATGGGCGCGGTCAAGAAGTTTGCCGCGGGCGGCGGCCTCGTGCTCGGCATCTGCAACGGATTTCAGATTTTGACGGAATCGGGTCTCCTGCCCGGCGCGCTCATGCGCAACGCGGGCCTCAAGTACATCTGCAAGCAGGTGCATCTCCGCACAGAGACGACGGACTCAGCCTTTACCAATGCGCTCACTAAAGGCAGAGTTCTCGAAATTCCCATCGGCCATGCGGAAGGCAACTACTTCTGCACGCCGGAGGAGCTTGCCAAGCTCGAAGCCGAGGACCGGATCGCATTCCGCTACGCCACGCCGGAGGGCGATGTTACCGACGAAGCCAATCCCAACGGCTCGCTCTCGAACATTGCCGGCATCCTGAACGAAGGCCGCAATGTGCTCGGCATGATGCCGCACCCGGACCGTTCGAGCGAAAAGCTGCTCGGCTCCGTGGATGGGTGGAAGATTTTTGAGTCGATGATCTCAGTGCTGGCAGCAAAATAACGGGAGCTAATGCTGTCAGCTTTTAGCTCGTTGCACATTCCGCCAATGACTCGTTCTCACGAGCGTTGGCTTCCCAAAGACAACCGCAGATCCTTCGCTCCGCCTGAAGTGCGGCTACGCTCAGGATGACAAGTCTTGTGTGTTGAGCGATCTTTTTTGCCGGGGCTGAAGCCCCGGCCTACCCTATAGGCCGAGGCCGCCGTCCACCGGAAGGATTTGGCCGGTGATGAAGCTGGCGTTTGCGGCAAGCCACAGGATGGCTTCGGCAATGTCAGCGGGCGTGCCGCTGCGCTGCATGGGCGTCTTGCCTATCATGCGCTTTGTCTGCTCCGTGGGTTCGGAATCCATGTCGATCCAGCCAGGGGCTACGGCGTTTACCGCTACATCGGGGCCGAAGGCTTTCGCCATGGTTTTCGTCAGCATGTGCACGGCTGCTTTCGAAGAGCAGTAATGCGCGTGTGTGGGCCACGGATGCAGGCCGCCTAGCGAGCCCATCTGGATGATGCGGCCTTTGGTGGCGCGGAGATGGGGGAGACATTCGCGCGAGACGAGGAAGGGTGCGCGGGTGTTGGTCTCGAAAATCGCGTCCCACTGCTCGACGGTGATTTCTTCAAGCGGTACGGTCTCGTAAATGGCCGCGTTGTTGACGAGGATGTTGAGCTTGCCGTGCTGGGCGAGGGTTTCGGCGACTGCGCGCTTGATCTCGGATTCGCTGCGGACGTTGCACTGGATGGCGAAGGCTTTACGGCCAAGTTTCTTGATTTCGGCGACGGTCTCGGCGGCTTCGCGTTCCGATGCGTTGTAGGTGATGGTGATGTCGGCTCCGGCTTCAGCCAATTTGAGCGCGATGGCGCGGCCGAGACGCTTGGCGGCGCCGGTGACAAGGGCGGATTGGTTGTGGAGCGGTGGTATGGACATGATGTTGAACGAGATTAGCGAGTTAGTCGCGCTGCGCGCGGATAGCGAGTTAGCAGGTTAGCGGTTCGTGCTGAATTGGGGGTTGTGCTGTCCCACCCTTGCGGTAAAAAGAAACCGCAAGGATGGGGCACGGAGGTTTATGCGGAATCGGCTTCCTGAAAAGCAAAGGCAAC
This sequence comes from Terriglobales bacterium, assembly GCA_015655195.1. GTDB lineage: Bacteria > Acidobacteriota > Terriglobia > Terriglobales > Acidobacteriaceae > Telmatobacter. The sequence continues at coordinate 12,534 of JAATFM010000032.1, read as the reverse complement.
CGCAGATCCTTCGCTTCGCTCAGGATGACAACTCATTTTATGTTGAGTTCCGATTGCCGGGGATAAATTCCCGGCCTGCCTATTGCTGCGGCTTGGGGGTGTCTGGCTTCTTGTCCGGGTTTGGCTGCTGATTCTGGTCCGGGTGCGGCTTGTAGATCGAATACTGCTCGCCGGGGCGCTTCATGCGGATTTCCAGCGCCACCTGCGGCTTGTCGATCCGGTAATCCTGGCCGTAGGTCTTGAAACCCTGGGCGATGACCTGCACGCGGACGGTAGTGTTGGTCTCGATGACGTCGATGTAGGTCTTGCCGTCCTCGTTGGTACGGAGTTCCATGCTGCCGGCGTCCTTGCCGTCTTCGTCGAGCGGATGGAAGACGACCGAAGCGGCCTCGATGGGCTTGCCGCTCGAATCGCGCAGCACAGTCACATCGATACGCGAGGTGGCCGGCGGAGACTTGTACTTGCGGCCGCGCTTATTGTCCTGCGCGTGGAGGCTGACGGCTGCAAAGCTGAGAGCGAGAACGATAAGAACGGCAACGAAACGGACGTGCGTGCGGCGAAACATGGTTCCCATTGTATCTGTTTGGACGGTGGGCGGCACAGATCGGCGCTTCGAGTTAAATTTCGTTCTCCGGATTAAATATGAGTGAATTACGCTAAGATTTACCGAAAGTGACTTGACAGATATAGGGACGGCCTCATAATTTAGCAGTTGGAAGGCGAGAGTGCTAGCAAGAACTGGGCGCGATTGCTTGCCTGCAATCCGCATTGCGTCTGGATTTCCCTGCGCGCACCGCCGACCAAGACTTCCAAGTAGTTTTAAATCAAACAACTACGCGGATCGGGGCGAGTTCCCTGCTTCGCGTGCGAAGGAGAAGGAAGCAATGGCAGCAACATCTGTAACGACGACCTTCACTCCGCTCCACGACCGGATTCTGGTCCGGCGTCTCGAAGAGACCGAGACGGTTCGTGGCGGAATCATCATTCCCGACAGTGCCAAGGAAAAGCCGCAGGAAGGCGAAGTAATCGCCGTGGGCAAGGGCAAATCGAACGACGAAGGCAAGGTCTTCCCGCTCGACGTGAAAGCGGGCGACCGCGTGCTCTTCGGCAAGTACTCCGGCACCGAGATCAAGATCGACGGCGAGGAATTTCTGATCATGCGCGAGGAAGAAGTCCTCGGCATCGTGAAGAAGTAAAGCGGAGCTAGCCGCGCTTCGTGTGTGTTTCGGAGTTAGCGAGTTAGCCGCACTTCGTGCGATAGCAAGTTAGCAAGTCAGCGGTTCCAATCACTGACAACTGATTACTGGAGAGATAGCAATGGCAAAGCAGATTTTGCACGGTGAAGAGTCCCGTCAAGCGATCCTGCGGGGTGTAAACATCCTGGCGGACGCGGTGAAGGCGACTCTCGGCCCCAAGGGCCGCAATGTCGTAATCGAAAAGAAGTTCGGCTCACCCACCATCACCAAGGACGGCGTGACGGTGGCCAAGGAAATCGAGCTCAAGGACGCGCTGGAGAACGTGGGCGCGCAGCTTGTGAAGGAAGTCGCCTCCAAGACCAGCGACGTGGCCGGTGACGGAACCACGACCGCTACGGTTCTGGCGCAGTCCATCTTCCGCGAAGGCGTGAAGACCGTGGCTGCCGGTGCAAACCCGACGGCGCTCAAGCGCGGCATCGACAAGGCCGTGATTGCGGTGATCGGCGTGCGTAACAAGGACGGCGAGTGGACCGAGAAGGGCGCACTGGGCGAGCTTTCGAAGCCCGTTGACGAGGGTTCCGTGGCGCAGGTTGGCACCATCTCCGCCAACGGCGATGCCGAGATCGGCGGCATCATTGCCGAGGCCGTGAAGGTTGTCGGCAAGGACGGCGTCATCACGATTGAAGAGTCGAAGACGATGCACACCGGCCTCGAAACCGTGGACGGAATGCAGTTCGACCGCGGCTACCTGAGCCCCTACTTCGTGACCGACGCCGAGCGGCTGGAAGTGGTGCTGGACGAGCCTTACATCCTGATTTTCGAGAAGAAGATCAGCGCGATGAAGGATCTGCTGCCCCTGCTGGAGCAGGTGGCGCGCGGCGGCAAGCCTCTGCTCATTATTGCCGAGGACGTGGAAGGCGAAGCGCTCGCGACTCTCGTCGTGAACAAGCTGCGCGGCACGCTGAACGTGGCTGCCGTCAAGGCTCCCGGCTTCGGCGACCGCCGCAAGTCGATCCTGGGCGACATTGCCATCCTGACCGGCGGCAAGGCCATCACCGAGGACCTCGGCATCAAGCTGGAAGGCGTGAAGCTCGAAGACCTGGGCCGTGCCAAGCGCATCACCATCGACAAGGACAACACGACCATCGTGGACGGCTCCGGCAAGGCTGCCGACATTGACGGCCGTGTGAAGGAGATTCGCGCACAGGTCGAGAAGACCACGAGCGACTACGACCGCGAGAAGCTGCAGGAGCGGTTGGCGAAGCTCGTCGGCGGCGTGGCCATCATCAAGGTGGGCGCGGCGACCGAGACCGAGCTGAAGGAGAAGAAGGCTCGCGTGGAAGACGCGCTTCATGCGACGCGCGCGGCTGTCGAGGAAGGCATTGTTCCGGGCGGCGGCGTGGCCCTGGTTCGCGCCGTTCCGGCAGTGCAGGCGCTGGTGAAGAAGCTCGAAGGCGACGAGAAGATCGGCGCTCAGATCGTGCTTCGCGCACTTGAAGAGCCGTTGCGGCAGATCGTTGCCAATGCCGGCGAAGAGGGCGCGGTGGTGGTCTCGAAGGTTCTGGAGTCGAAGGACAAGACCTTCGGCTACAACGCCGCGACCAGCACCTTCGAGGACCTGGTGAAAGCCGGCGTCATCGACCCGACCAAGGTGACGCGGACGGCGCTCCAGAATGCGGCTTCGATTGCCGGCCTGCTGCTGACGACCGAAGCACTGATCGTCGAGCTGCCCGAGCCCAAGGCTGCTGCTCCGGCCGGCGGCCACGGCGGCGGCATGGACGGAATGTACTAAAACAGAGATCAGGGGGCAGGGATCAGTTTCTCGCTGACCTGCCCCGGATCGCTGGTAACTGGCGGTATGGCTAGAAACACGAAAGGCCTCCGGCGAAAGCCGGGGGCCTTTGATTTTGCACAGAGAACGAGGGCCATAGCGCGAAATAGCTGCGCTGCTGTGCGAAGGACACTTCCCTGCCTACCGCGCCGGGCAGGCGCGCCTAGCTTGCCACGGCGACCGAGATAGGGCGCATTACCTTTTGGGTAATGGGCTGGGCGATGGGCTGCGGCTCGGGATGCCTGGGCTGGGGCCGGAGCCATGCGGCGAGCCAGGTATCGGGAACAGTGAACTCGCTCCAGCCGCACTCAAGACATATCTTGATGTCCGGCGAGGGGTACATGGGCGGGTGGCTGAGCGTGCGGGGACCGTTGCGGTAAAGGCGAATCTCCGCGGGGACGGTGGAAACGGCTTCGGATTTGCACTTAGGACAGGACACTGTAGACACCTCGGACAGCATGTTTCCGTTTGCAACAGCGGAAGATTAGCGCGAAGATTTCCACACTAATTCCATACTCGTCGGCAATCAAGGGCAAATACTTGAGCTGGAAATGGAAAAAGTCTAAGCAAAAATAACCGGTTTCAGGAACCGGTTTTATCTATATGTGCCGTATTGTAGCTCGCCAAGGGCGTTTGGCAAGAAAAACGGGGCCCGTTTGGACCCCGTTTTCAGTTGGTGCGAGCATGTGCCGCACGGCTAGAAGGTAATGTGCAGCGCCATGGTAATGATGCGGTTGCTTCCGATGGTGTTGTTGATCGAGCCAAAGTTGGCGGCGTTGTTCGGGCAGCCCACGCCGGGAATATCGTAAGAGGCACCGACGAAGCAGGTGCCTGTATTTTCAGGGATTATGGTGGGAATCTGCAGGCCCTTGCCGGTGCCGGTCGAGTACGGCAACTGGTCAAGATTGGCCAGGGCAGACTGCTGATCGGCAGAGGCGGAGCTGGTGACGATCTGGCCGTAGTTGACGTAGTAGTATTTGCCGGGTAAGCAGTTCAGGGATACGTCCTCTGCATCCGCCGCGATGGCTGCGCTGACGGCGGTGTTGGAGCAGGATGAGGTCTGGCGAATCTGGCCCTGGTTCATCGGCACGTCAAAGCTCGGCGTGTTGGTGATGTTGTAGATGTTGAAGTCGTAGCGGATGTTGAACTTCTCGCGCACAAGGAAAGTCTTGCGGAAAGAGAGGTCGAGCCGCTTCTGCGCAGACTGTTTGAAGATGTTGCGCTGCGGCGACGCGAACGTGGTCTCGTAGATGTCCTGCGGGTCGTCGCCGGTAGAAACAGGGACGCCGCTGGTTCCAGGCTGCACGTAGTTGATGGCAATCTGCGAGGGATCGATGGTCGGAATGTAGCTGCCGCCGGTGGTGCGCTTCGTGCCGGCGTTGCCGGTCAGTGCGCTCTTCGGATTGGATGGGTTCTTGATGCCGATGATCGGGTTCATCAGCGTCGGGTAGTCACCGAAGTTGATGCTGCCCACCGCGCCGTAGAACTCATAGAGCGAGTAGGGCTCGCCGCTCTGCACGATGCCGAGGCCGGTCATCTCCCAGCCGTTGGTAAGGTAGGCCAGCTTGGAACTGTCCTTGACGGCGTTGGGAACCTTGACATCGAAGTGAGCCGAGAAGACATTGGTGCGGTCAAAGTCCGACGAGGCCCAGGAGTTGCGGAGGTTCTTCGGATCGTTGCCGGTGAAGAAGAGGCCCAGGTCGCTCTGCTCGTCAAGCGAGTGGCTCCAGGTGTAGCTTGCGCCAAACTGGAAGTTGTGCGAGAGGCGCTTCTGGAGCTGCGTCTGCAGGGCATCGTAGGCCGAGTTGCCAGTGGTCTTAAAGAGCGCGGCGTTGGGGCTGAAACCGATATACGGAGTACGCATGTCGGTGTTGCCGCCGTCTTCGGTGTTCCATGGCTCGCCGGCGATGGAATTGTAGTCGGCGCCGTATGTATTCGGCGCAAGGCTGTTCTGGTTGAGAACCTGGAAGCCGTAGGTGGCAGTCTCACCCCAGATGGGGTTGGTGGGTGTGGCGATGCCGGGCGCATTGAAGGGGATGGGCATGACGGCGTGGCGTCCGCGGTTGCCAACGTAGCCCACTGTGAAGACCAGGTCGCCGCGCGGCTGCCACTGCACGTCGAAGGAATAGTTGATGGTGTACGGCAGAACGTTATTGCGGGCATATGAGCCGAAGTTCAGCACATCGGGGCAGTCGGTGTAGCCTTCCTGGTTATCCACGGCGCCGCAGTATTTGCCGTAGTTTTCCGACGTGTACTGGGGCTCGTCGCTGACGAGTTCGTGCAGCGTCTGTGCGAGTTGTGCCGTGATGGTGCTCGGATTGGAGCTGGGGGGGAAATAAGTGGACCCGGTAAGCGCCGTGCCGAGGGGGTTTGTGAGAGTTTTGCCGTTGCCGACGACATAGCTGGCCAGCGGGGCCGACTCGGTAACGCCGAAAGGTCCGCCATTGCCGCTGCCCGCGGGCTGCGAGAGGTACTGGAAGTTTTCGCCACGGTCGTAGTAAAGGCCGACGGCGCCACGGACGACGATGGCGCCGTGATCGGCCCGTGGCGACCATGCGAAGCCGAGACGCGGCGAGAGGCCCCACTGGCGGCCGGTCAGCGTGGAGTCGCTTACTCCGGCGGTAGGGTTGTACTTGTTGTTGCCGGCGATGATGAAGCCCGCATCGTTGACGGTGAAACCGTTGGTAGTATCGCCCGTCACGTCGTAGCGCGAGGGATCGAAGTTGAACATGTTGCCGTACTTCTCGGTGAGGCCGCCGTGGTAGTCGTAGCGAAGACCAAGCGTGATGCTGATGTTGGGGCGCACCTGCCATTTGTCCTGCACGTAGCCGGCAATCTCATTCGCGCGGTAGTAGCGGTCGGCGGTGTTGCGGTTGCTCTCCGAATCAGTGGTTTCCAGAATGTTGGAGCTGGAAACCGCGCCCTCAAGAAAGGTCTCGAAGTTCTTGGCCTTGATCTGTGCGATGCCCTGGCGGTTATTGGTGATGTTGAGCTGGGTATAGCTGTAGCCGCCGCCGGCAACGAGGGTGTGATTGCCCTTGACCCAGATGAGGTTGGTGGAGGGGTTGAGGCGATTCTGATAGAAGCCGGTATTGGCGAAGGAGCTGTAAGGGCCTACCTTCATTGCCGGTGCGTCATTCAGGTTATAAGCAAAAGCGCTGAGCAGCAATCCGGGCATACCGGAGATCATGCCGTTGTCGGTGGGAATGTTGAAGCCGGTGTTGGCGCCACCAATGCCGAAGTTCGCACCGCCGTTAGGATTGGTAAGCGCCTGCGTGTAGCCGCTGTAGGCCGACATGCGGACGAAGCCAAGACGCTGCTCCCAGTTCAGGTGCGGGGTAACGACAATGGTGTTGTCGAGAGCCGCCACCTGGCCGCCGTTGTTCTGCCAGACGGGGAAGCCGCCGGTAGAGGAAAAGCGATACGGCGAAGTAATGGGGTCATTCTGGTAGTAATACTTGACGCCAAAGCGGTCTTTGTCGCTGATCTGATAATCGACGGAGGCGGTGGCCTGGTTGCCGGTCATCGCCGAACGGCCGAGCAGTGTAACGTTTGGCACGCCGTAGGCGTAGGGATTCGGTGTCTGTGCGGAAGGGATGAGGTAGCTGCCGTCGGGGAGCTTGGCGTTCATCAACGAGAAGGCGATGGGGTCAATGGCGGAAGCGGAGATTGGCTTTGTGCTGCCCCAGGACGTATCCGCCGCCACAAGACCTGAAGCGGAACGGTCGTCGCTGAGGCCGCTGGGCACGGTCAACTGCGACATGGCAGTGGCCGCGTCCATAGACGAAAGGTGCTGATAGCCGAGGAAGAAGAAGATCTTGTTGCGATGGATGGGGCCGCCGACGGTTCCGCCCGTCGTCCAGCGCTGCAGGTAGGGATTCTGCATCGACTCGGGGAATGCGCCGACGCCGTTCTGGGCGAGTTGGTACGCCTGGTTGAAGAAGTAGGGAGAGGCATTGAGCGCGTTGTTGGCAAAGGTGCCGTAGACGGCGCCATGCCACTCGTTGGTGCCCCCCTTGGTGCTTACATCGATCTGCGCGCCGGAAGTAGCTCCCTGCTGCGCGTCGTACATCGAGGTGTTGACGCGAAGCTCATCGACGAAAGCAGTGGGCGGCGAAGGAAGCGCGTTGCCGACTGAGCCGTAGACCGAAGTGCTGGTGCCGTTGGCGCCGGCAATGGGCGCTCCGCCGGCCGGCGAGGTGGACGAGGTGCTGCCGCCGCCGATGTTGAAGTTGTAGCGCTGCGAGGTGAGGCCCGAGGACGTCATGCCGTTGAAGAGGTTGCTGACGTCGGCTCCGTTCACCTGCATGGTGTTCGATGTGGCGCGCTGCCCGTTGGCCCAGATGTTCTGGTTGCCGAGGCCGGCGTTGGAATCGAGGCCGCTGAGCAGCTCCGAGTTCACGCCCGGCGAGAGTACGGCGAGCTGCGTAAAGCTGTCCGTGGCGAGCGGCGTAAGGGCAATCTGCTCGGCGTCGAGCGTGTAACCGTTCGTAGCATCCGTGGCATTGACCATCGGGTTGGCCGTGACTTCCACCGACTCCGAGGCCTGGCCTACCTTCATGGCAACGCTGACCGTACTGGCCTGTGCCTCGCGGACGGCAATGCCCTTCACCTCCGTGGTCTCAAAACCATTCTGAGCGGCCTTTACGGAGTAGGTGCCGATGGGCAGGTTGAAAATCTGGAAGAATCCGTTCGACTGGGATGTGGTGGTGCGAACCACTCCGATGGAGGGGTCTGTAACCGTTACCGCAGCGCCGGAAATGGCCGCCCCGGAAGGATCGAGCACCGTACCGTTGATGGAGCCGAGCGTTTGCTGTGCCGTTGCCCGCAGAGAACAGAAAAGAATGGAGAGAAATAGCAAACTGGAAAAGGCAATAAGCCTTTTTGAACAACGCATCATGGTGTTGCCTCGCAAAAGAGTTGGTTTTTGAGTTTGAACAGTTTGGGAGTTATTCCCCTGTTGCTTTCGGATGCACTCTCATTTAAGGGTGAACGTTCAGGGGGCAAAAGTCAGTTAAAAAAAGCAAACAGAACGTGAATAGTTTGTTACAGAGATCGAAAATCGAAAAGGGAAAAGAAGGCGGGCCGGGCGGATTTTTTACATGGAAGTGTGGAAAACACCGTACAAACAGCGATTTCCTTATGCCATCTTAACTTCATGCGCTTCCGCAACTTACCGGAAGGCAAGACGCAGCACCGTCCCATCTTTCGAGCCGAAAGGTTCAAAGAATGGGACGTGCGTCCCTGCACCGGCAAGGTACGAGGCTACTTTTGCGACTGCTTGCCCCACTGAAACCGCAGGCCTGCGCGGAAGTTGAAAGGCAGGCTTGGGTAGCCGATGGGCGCAATGTGCTGGCTGCTGGTCAGGTTTTCCGCCTGCGCGTAAATGCCGAGCCAGGTAAGCAGATTGTAGCTGCCGCCGAGGTCGATCTTCGCATAGCCGTGATCGAGATTCCGGTTGGGCAGCAGGAGGCTGTTGCCTCCCTCGGAGTCGGCATCTTCGAGATAGGTCGAGTCGTCGCTGCGGCTGGCAAAGAATGCGCCGAATAGCACGGCGAGTTTGCTTTGCGAGTACGTGGCCGTGACGAAGCCAGTATGCGGCGGACGGCGGAAGGGCCGCGCGCCAACCAGCGGCGTGATGGCTCCGATTGGGATGCCGTTATACGTGGGAATGGAAGTGCCGGGCGAAGGGACGTTGTCGCTGTCAAAAGATCGCTGCTGCACCGCGTCGAGATAGGTGTAACCGCCGCGGAGGAAGATGCTGCGTCCGATACCGCCCTCGACCGTGGTTTCGATGCCCTGCGCGCGGAAGGCTCCGGTGTTCACCGAGAGCGGGTAATCGTCGTTGTAGTAGTAGCCGAGCGCGGCGATGAGTTGCGCGCGAGCATCGCCGGTGAGGCCCAGGATGTCCGGCAGCAGACGGCCGCCAACGCTATCGATCTGGCGGCCAAACTCGTTATGGAAGTAGCTGGCGCGGAAGAGAATGTGCTCGCTGAGAAAAGACTGCTCCACGCCGCCCTCGTACATGCGCGAGGAGGGCGGCGCGAGCGGTCCGATGTGAAGCTGCTGCGCGTCGGAGTAGTCGTGGTTGGTAACGAGGAAGTTGTAAAGCGAATCAACTTCGTCGGTCAGTGCAGGCTCGCGAATGGCGTCGCCGTAGTTGAAGAGAATCCTCGTGCCGCTGAAAACGCCGGAACGCGGCTTGAGCACGTAGACGGTAAAGCCGGCACGGGGCGTGGTATATGTGCCGAAGAGCGAGTAGTGCAGCAGGCTGCCGCCTGCGTAGTAGAAGAAACGACCCTTGAAGAAGTCGCCGTGGATCGAGGCGATGTAATCGTAGTTGCTGGCCTCGATCGTATCGTTTTCTTCGTAGGAAGGAACAACCTCGGAGCCGCGCTCGTCTTCGTAGTGGAAGCCGATTAACCCCTGCAGGTGCTGCATAAAGGTGAAATCGCCCTGGTAGAGAAGCTGGTCGCGGTTCGAGGCAAGCTGGTACTGGAAGGGGTATTCGTCGTCGTAGTCGAGAATCGCCTGTCCGGTGACGGATGCTCCGTTCGCGCCGGTAATGGTGACAAGATTGCCGAGATAGGCATTGTCGTCGTTGAGGTCGTAGTCCTTCACGTACTCGCCGGAAGCATGCCAGAGCGAGTACTGCTCGCGCTTGCGCGTGGCCCCGTAACGGACCATGTTGTGAAAGCCCGGCGTGGTCTGGTTGTCGATCGAGGCTGAGATGTAGAGGTCTTGGTTCTTCTGCGTTGCGTCGTCGGCAACGTGGTAGAAGTCCCACGCGTTGGGAGAGCCGGTTGCGGCCACGCTGTAGTGCGCGGTTCCGCGAAGCTGTGTAGTGGAGTTGAGCTGGTAGCCGAAGTTGCCGGCCGCGGAGCCAAGGTGAACTTCGTCATTCGGCAGCGCGTTCGCGGTCTGGAGCCAGCTATACGCGGCCAGGTAGTCGAGCTTGTTGTGCGCGCCGGCAAGCTGCGCCTCTTCGTGCGAGGTGTGGAAGTTGCCCGCGTCCGCGGCAAGCAGGATCGACGGAAAGCTCGTGGTGCCGCGCGGTGTGGTAAGGCTCACGATGCCGCTGTCGGCGTTGGCGCCGTAGAGATCGGAGTTGGTGCCGCGGTAGACTTCGGCGCGCTCGATTGCTGTTGTGCCGAGAGGGCCGAAGTCGAAGGTGTTGCCGAACTGGCCGGCATCGATGCCGTCGATCATGACCTTGGTGTCATTCGAACTGCCGCCGCGGATGAAGAGCGAGGATTGCGCGCCGCGCTGGCCCTCCTGCGTGGAAACCACACCGGGCATGAGCCGCAGCAGGCTCACGAAATCACTGCGCTGGGCAATGTCGGCATAGGTAAGAACGCTGGTGGCGGAGCTGGTCTGCGCCTGCGGCGTGGGTGTGCCCGTGGCCGTAACGACGATGTACTGACGGACCCACTGGGGCTCAAGCACAATGGAGCGCTCGATGCTGTCGAGGCTGCCTGCATAGAAGACCGGCGTTTCAAGCTGGCGGAAGCTCTGCGCGGAAACGACAAGGAAAAAGCGGCCGCTGGAGCCGGTACTGATTTCAAACGAGCCATCGGAGCCGGTCACGGATGAACTGACAACTTTGCCGCCCTGAAGCAGCGCAACGACCGCACCGGAGACATTCGCGCCAGTGGTATCGGTTACCGTGCCGCGAATGGAAGCGGCGAACAGACAGACGGGGGCCAGGGCAAGGAAAGTGAAGGCTGAAAATGTGACAGCGATGCGGCGGAGTTTGCCGCGCAAAAGCAGAAAGAACATGGGCTCTCCTCGTGTCCCCCTCGGGACAGAAGCGGGGCCGCTGGGGTGATGAGCAAAAATTCTGGTGACCCTGGGAAGATTCGAACTTCCGACCTGCGGTTTAGGAAACCGTCGCTCTATCCACCTGAGCTACAGGGCCATATCGATCATTTTACCTTGCGCGATCTTCCCCTGACAGCCGCCGGCGATGGACGGAATAATCGAAAGCGTGTCGGCCGGCTTGATTGCCGTAGCTTCCTTTTCCGGCAGATAGCGAACATCTTCGTCGTTGAGGTACAGGTTGACGAAGGCGCGAACCTTGCCCTCCGGCGTGAAGAGGTGCTTGCGAAGCTCGGGATGGGCCGCGGTGAGCGCGTCGAGCGCCTCGGAGACGGTCGCTCCGCCGGCCTCAACAGTGTCTTTTCCATCAGTGAACTGGCGCAGCGGCGTGGGGATAAAGATCGTCATACGAATTCGATTCCTCTTCTCTCCAAAATAATCCAAAAGATGACAGCGCCCTAATTTATCCCGGTTTTGAAAGGGCACGGCTGGTAGGCCGGGAATTTATCCCCGGCAATAAGCCCAGCCAAATGGGTTGGGGCTTTAGCCTCCGCTCCAAACTGACCCGCTACCCAAAAGATGCGGCCTGCGCCGTGAATTGCCGGTTCCTAGTAAACTGGAAGTGAGGTTTCTATGCCAGAGATTCAGCGCAGAAAGACTCCGACGGTCCGGATCGGCAACGTTCGTGTGGGCTGGGAGGTTCCGGTCGTCGTGCAGTCAATGACGAACACCGACACGGCCGACGTAGCCGGCACCATCGAACAGGTGGCGGCTCTTGCCCTTGCCGGCTCGGAGATAGTCCGCGTGACGGTGAACAACGAAGAGGCCGCTGCGGCGGTTCCCTCCATCGTCGAGGGGCTCGACAAGCGCGGCATCCGCGTGCCGATCGTCGGCGATTTTCATTACAACGGCCATCTGCTGCTGAAGAAGTTTCCCGAAACGGCGAGGGCTCTGGCGAAATACCGCATCAATCCGGGCAACGCGTCGATTGGCAAGAAAGACAACGACAATTTCCAGGTCATGGTCGAATGCGCGGTCGAGAATCAGAAGCCGGTTCGCATCGGCGTCAACTGGGGCTCGCTGGACCAAGCGCTGCTGACCCGCATGATGGACGCAAACTCGAAGAGCGCGAACCCGCAGCCTGCCCGCGACGTGATGATGGAAGCAATGGTGGTCAGTGCTCTGGATTCCGCCAAAGCCGCCGAACACTACGGCCTGCGCAACGACCAGATTATTCTTTCCGCCAAGGTTTCGGGCGTTCGGGATTTGATTGATGTCTACACGAACCTCGCTGCGCGCTGCAATTACGCGCTGCACCTGGGCCTGACCGAAGCCGGCATGGGCGCAAAGGGGCTGATTGCTTCGACAGCCGGCCTCGCGCCGCTGCTGCTGGCGGGCATTGGCGACACCATTCGCGTGAGCCTGACGCCAAAGCCCAACGGCGACCGCACCGAAGAGGTACTGGCGGCGCAGCAGATTCTGCAATCGCTCTCGATTCGCAGCTTCATGCCGCAGGTCACAAGCTGCCCCGGCTGCGGCCGCACCACGAGCACCTATTTCCAGGAGCTGGCCGAGCAGATTCAGGGCTACCTGCGGACTTCGATGCCCGAGTGGCGCAAGAAATACGCCGGTGTGGAGGAGCTGAAGCTCGCCGTGATGGGCTGCGTCGTCAACGGCCCCGGCGAATCG
>JAATFM010000262.1 GCA_015655195.1 Terriglobales bacterium | reverse complement strand
TCGGGCCGTTTCGTTTTCAGGGAAGAGGCCCTCCCCTTCTGAGGTACCACGATATGAGAAACCAGTCAGTGTGGGGAAACATCCAGAGCGATAGCCGCAAGAAGAACCAGCCCGATTCCTGTCCGGAATCAGTCCTTCCCCAGCGACGATGTCGCAGAAAAAATTCGGAACTCTGGTAACAGAATCGATATTAGGATTTTTAAAATCTATAAGTTAAAGAAAATATCCTTTGAAATAAAATTTCCGTTTTTCTCACTTTGCACTACTTCTTGTGCACTTCCTCGCAATAGCAGTGCCTTGAGTAGCTAAGAACTGATAGCTGTCGTCGGCAGTTCCGGTGTTGCGGCCAGAAGCTGCCGTGTGTACTCCTCCCGCGGTGCAGCGCAGAGCGCCACCGCCTCGCCAGTTTCCACCAGCTTTCCCCGCTCCATCACCGCAATGCGCGTCGAAAGATAGCGCACCAGCGGCATTGAATGCGAGATGAATAGATAAGTCAGACCGTGTTCGCGTTGCAACTGTCGCAGCAGGTTCACAATCTGCGCACCGACGCTGACATCAAGGGCCGAAACCGGCTCGTCGAGAATCAGTAGCTTAGGCCGCAGCGCCAACGCGCGAGCAATGTTGATGCGCTGCCGCTGCCCGCCGGAGAACTCATGCGGGTAGCGCAGCATCGCGGAGTCGTCGAGACCGACCTGCTTAAGCAGAATCGAGGCTTCCGCGCGGCGGGCGTTCGGGCCGAGCGCCGGCGAGTGAATGCGGAACGGTTCAGTGACAATGTCGAGAATCTTCATGCGCTGATTCAGCGCGGCAAAGGGATCTTGAAAGACCGGCTGCATCTGGCGGCGAAGCGCTTTTAGCTTTTTGGACGAGGCATTGGAAACATCCACGCCATCCACCCGCACCATGCCGCTCGAAGGCGTCACAAGGCCGAGAATCATACGAGCCACGGTGGTCTTGCCCGAGCCGGATTCGCCCACCAGCCCGAGAGTCTCACCCTCGTCAATCGAGAGAGTCACATTGTCGACGACGGTTCGCTCGGTGGTTCCGAGACCAACGCCGCGGGGATAGGTTTTCGTGACCGACTGGACCTCGACGAGCGCCATGAGCCGATGGTAAACGACAGCTTTCAGCCAGGCCGTGCCGCCTTCGGCATAGTTGCGAACAGGTTCAATGCCGAAGTTTGGCGTTGCTCCGAAAGCCCCGAAGGAAATGACATGAAAGGTCAATCATCATGCTAGAATGCCGCCATGAATCTATTCGGATCGGATGGTTTTGGCACGAAAGCAGCGCCTCGAAGGGGCCTCTGGTTCCTTCGTATCGTCCCACTGGTCTCGACGATACTCATACTTCTAGCCATGCTTGTCATCAAGTCGGGAAACTATCACGACTTTCTGTTGGGCTTGGCTGTGGGCCTGCTTATCTCTATGACCGTCCAGGCATTCGCCATCAAAAGCGTTGAGTTGAACGAACCGCCTCAACAGTCCGACGTTCAGAATCTTCACGTCACGCGCTAGCTGTCCCTTTTGCCAGTTTCCCCTGTGGCCCGGAAGCGTCTTCTCCCGCAAGGTATTGGGTGAGATGGGATAGGAGATGCGGGGCAAACTCTCAAAGTTTTTGAGCAAAGCCCCGAGGTCTGCCGTGACATTGGACCGCCGCAAATTTCTCTCCGCATCAACCGTCGCGGGCGTCTCCTCCGCGCTCTTTCCGGGCGTGCTCTACACGCTTGCCGCGCAGGCGCAGGAAGCTGGGGGCACGGACCAGTCGAAGCCGCCAAAGATTACCCCGGAGCTGATCGATCAGGCTGCGATTCTCGCTGGGATCGGCCCATTCCCGCCTGAGCAGAAGCAGATGATGCTCGACTCGCTGACGGATGTGAACGGCTCCATGAGGGCAATCCGCCGGCTGAAGCTGCCGAACTCCGCCGCACCGTCGTTTGTCTTTCATCCGCAGCCGGCGGCGAAACTTCCTGCCGCAGCCTCATTTGGAGCCATCAAGGCGCTTCAGGTCATTGATGAGGGCGTCGCGCTTCCTCCGGTTCCGGCAAACCTCGAAGAGCTCGCCTTTGTGAGTGTTCGGGATCTCGGCTACCTTCTGCGATTCCGCAAAATCACCTCCGTCGATCTGACTAGGATGTACCTTGCGCGTCTCAAGGGCTATGACGCAAAGCTGCACTTCGTCATCACGCTCACCGAGGAGCGCGCGTTGAAGCAGGCCGTGCAAGCCGATGCCGAAATCGCCGCCGGGAAATATCGCGGCCCTCTGCACGGCATTCCGTGGGGCGCAAAAGACCTGCTCGCCGTGAAAGGCTATCCGACAACCTGGGGCGCGGGCGGCTTTGAGAAGCAGTCCTTCGACGAGGACGCGACCGTGGTGAAACGGCTCGATGAGGCCGGTGCAGTACTGGTGGCGAAGCTCACCCTCGGCGCGCTGGCAATGGGCGACAAGTGGTTCGGCGGACAGACGCGCAATCCATGGAACCCCAAGCAGGGGTCAAGCGGTTCCTCTGCCGGGCCGGCCTCGGCAGTTGCTGCCGGCTGCGTCGGCTTCGCGATTGGCTCGGAAACACTCGGCTCAATCTCCTCGCCCTCCACACGCTGCGGAGTCTCCGGCCTGCGCCCCAGCTTCGGTCTGGTTCCGCGCACCGGTGCAATGGCCCTGAGCTGGACGATGGACAAGCTGGGGCCGATGTGCCGCACAGCGGAGGATTGCGCGCTGGTTCTGCAAGCGATTGCCGGGCCGGATGGAAAGGATGCGTCTGTCTATCCGGCAGGATTCGAGCTGAATCCGACCTTCGACTGGAAGACTCTCCGTGTCGGCTATCTCAAGAGCGCTTTCGATGCGCCAAAGCCGCTGGAGTTGATGAAGCCAACGCCAAACGAGACGCCCGAAGAAGCAAAGAAGCGCGACGGGCACAACGCGCGGATGGCAGCCGCGCGGGCGAGAGCGGATTACGACCGCCGATACGATCTTGCCGCACTCGACAAGCTGCGTGCGATAGGCGCAAATCTCATTCCCGTCGAGCTGCCCAAGCTGCCCTACGGCGCAATGACGCCGATGCTCGAAGCTGAAGCCGCGGCGGCTTTCGACGACCTCACCCGCTCGGGTCGCGACAAACTGCTGACCGAGCAATCTGCCGACGACTGGCCGAATATCTTTCGCGTCGCACGCTTCTATCCAGCGGTCGAGTACATTCAAGCGGCGCGGGCGCGCAAACTCGCCGTCGAGCAGGTTTCGGCGCTCTTCGATCAGGTTGACATCATCGTCACGCCGTCGGGTGGAACGCAGCTTACCGCGACGAACCTCACCGGCCATCCTGCGCTCATCGTGCCAAACGGCGTGCGTGGCTCCGATGCGCCCCACCCACCGAAGGAAGACGATGGCGAGAGCGATAACATCGGCGGCCCCGGCACGCCGGTTTCCATTACCTTCCTCGCCGGCCTTTATGAAGACGCAAAGCTCGCAGCCTTCGGAGCGGCCTATCAGGAGGCGACAGGCTTTCATAAGCTGCATCCGAAGCTCGATTAGGAAGTGCGAGGTCTTGGTGAGAGAGAAAAACGCAAGAGCAGGGCACACAGCAGACCCAGGGGCTTTTCGGCTAGGATTGCTTTCGTGAGCTCCTCGCCATTTTCGATTCTGAATCAAGAGCCCGGTAATATGGGACCGCTCGAACACGAACGATTTGCCGCGCACCGTGAGCTTGAGACGCGGCTACGGGCAGTGCTGCGCGGTCAGGTCCGTTTCGACATAGGCTCGCGTGCTCTCTACGCGGCCGATGCCTCGAACTACCGGCAGTTGCCGGTCGGCGTTATTCTCCCCACCGACATGGCGGATGTGGAAGCCGCGCTGGCCGAGTGCCGCGCAGTGGGAGCGGCGGTGCTACCGCGCGGCGCGGGCACCAGCCTCGCCGGCCAATGCGCCAACGTTGCGGTTGTCTTCGATTACTCGAAATACATGAACCGGCTGGGCGGCATCGACCCTGCGTCGCGGCTCGCCGTCGTCGAGCCCGGGATTGTGCTCGACCGGCTGCGCGAAGCCGCCGAGACGCACCATCTGACCTACGCGCCCGATCCGGCCACGCACTCCCGCTGCACGCTAGGCGGCATGATCGGCAACAACAGTTGCGGCGTGCATGGGCTGCTCGGCGGCAAGGTGGCCGACAACGTCGAGCGGCTCGATCTTGCGCTCTACGATGGCACGCGGATGACGGTGGGCCGGACCAGCGAAGAGGAGCTTGCCGCGAAAATTCGCCTCGGCGGTCGCGAGGGCGAGATTTACGCGGGCCTCAAAAGACTTGCGGACCGATATGGCGATTTAATCCGAAAAAGGTTTCCGCGCATTCCCCGCCGCGTCTCCGGCTACAACCTCGACGAACTGCTGCCTGAAAACGGCTTCCACGTGGCGCGGGCGCTCGTCGGCAGCGAGGGAACCTGCGCCAGCGTAGTGGGCGCGACGCTGAACCTTGTGGCAAGCCCGCCTTATCGCGTGCTGACGGCGCTTGGCTTTCCCGATGCGTTCCTGGCCGCCGACGCCGTGCCGCAGGCGCTCGAACACAAGCCCATCGGCCTCGAAGGCATGGACGACCTGCTGCTGAGCTTCATGCGGCGCAAGAATCTGGCGGTTGAAAATGTGGGCCTGCTGCCCGAGGGCGGTGGCTTTCTGCTCGTCGAGATGGGCGCGTGGACTCAGGAAGAGGCACAGGCGCAGGCCGAAGCGCTAGTGCGCGCGGCGCAGAGCTGGCCTGTTGTCCCTTCGACGCGCATCTACGATGCGGAGAAGGCAAAACGCGTCTGGTCAGTGCGCGAATCCGCGCTCGGAGCCACGGTCTTTGTGCCCGGCGAGCCAGATGGCTGGGAAGGCTGGGAGGATGCGGGGATTCCGCCAGAGCGCCTCGGCGCGTACCTGCGAAAACTCACGGCCCTCATGTCCGAATACGGCTATCGCAGCGCGCTTTACGGCCATTACGGGCAGGGATGCGTGCACCTCCGCATCAACTTCGATTTCTCTACTCCAAAAGGAATAAGAAATTTCCGCGAGTTTCTCGACCGCGCCGCCGACCTGGTGCTGAGTTTCGGTGGCAGCCTGAGCGGCGAGCACGGAGACGGGCAGGCCCGCGCGGCCCTGTTGCCGAAAATGTTCGGTCCCGAGCTGATGGAAGCCTTCCGCGAATTCAAGATACTGTGGGACCCGGCCAACCGCATGAATCCCGGCAAGCTCGTTGATGCCGTTCGTGTCTACGATCCGGTAGAGAACCTGCGCCACGGCCCATACGGTTCCGCGCAAACATCGGGTGTATCCTCCATCTCGCCTTCTGTTCAGGAAGGGTGGGAGCCGCACTTCGCTTTCGCCAAAGACTCCGGCTCACTCAAACGCGCCGCCGAGCGATGCGTCGGTGTCGGAGCCTGCCGCAAAACCGAGGGCGGCGTAATGTGCCCCAGCTACCGCGCCACCGGCGACGAGGAGCACTCGACCCGCGGCCGGGCGCGACTGCTATGGGAGATGCTGGCCGGCGACCTGCGTGGCCAGGGCTTCCGCAGCGAAACGGTCAACGAAGCCCTCGACCTCTGCCTGAGCTGCAAAGCCTGTAAGACCGAGTGCCCTGCGCAGGTAGACATGACCGCATACAAGTCGGAGTTTCTTGCCCAGCGATACAAGGGCCGCCTGCACCCGCTGCATCATTATGTCTTCGGATTCGCGGATAAGCTTGCAAAGTGGGGCTCGATTACGCCCGCACTCACCAACGCCATTCTCACCGGCCCGCTCACAAGTCCACTCATCAAGCGCATCGTCGGCATCGCGAAAGAGCGGGAGCTGCCCAGGCTTGCGCCAAGGCCCTACACTCACAAACTTCCATTCAAAGGCTGCGATGTGGAGTCAGCGGAAACGGAAGTGCTGCTATGGGCCGACACGTGGAACAACTATTATCATCCGCAGACGCTGGCCTCGGCGGAATCGCTTCTTACCCAGGCCGGCTTCCACGTGCAGACCCCGCACAACCACGTCTGCTGCGGCCGCCCGCTTTATGATTTCGGCCTGCTTGATGAGGCAAAGAAGTATCTTGCCGGCGTGCTTAACCTGATGGCTCCGCAGATTGACGCGGGTCTGCCGTTTCTATTTCTTGAGCCGAGCTGCGCCAGCGTCTTTAAGGATGAGTTGCCGGAGCTTTTCCCGAACAACGCGCGCGCGAAGCGCCTGCGGGAACAGGTATGGCTTCTTGCCGACTGGCTCGCGGCAAAAGCGCCGGAATCCGTCGCAGGCAGGCTCGCGGGCAAACGTGTGCTGATCCATGGCCACTGCCATCACAAGGCCGTCTTCGGCGGGCCGAAAAATGAAATCTCCCTGCTGCGAGCCGCCGGAGCAACGGTTGAGCCGATTGAAACCACCTGCTGTGGCATGGCTGGCCCCTTCGGCTTCGAGGCGGACAAGTACGAAGTCTCGAAGCGCATCGCGAACCTCGGCCTGCTAGCCCCCATCGAAGCGGCGGATGCGGAGACGATCGTAGTCGCCGACGGCTTCAGTTGCCGTGAGCAGATTTCGCAGCTAGGCCAACGCAAAGCCGTGCATTTCGCCGAAGCACTGGCCAGCCGAAGCGGCTCCACAAACACTCCGTAGGAAATTTCTGCTGCAAAGTATGAAAAGCCCGCTGGCATTGCGGTCGCGACCAGCCATGGTTTCCGCGACCTGCTGCTAGTGACGAACTTTCGGCGCCAGGTGAGTCAAGTACCTGAGATACTCGGCAAATTTTTCCGGAACGACGTGATAGAAAACATTCAATCCGTCTTTGCGGGACGCAATCAGCCCGAGCTCCGACATCACCTTGAGATGGTGCGACAAAGTTGGTGCGGAGATGCTCTGCTTGACGAGAATCTCGCCGCAATACAACTCATCGTGCTGCGCAATTTGTGTGTAAATTGCAAGACGGTGAGGGTCGCCTAAGGCCTTCCCGATCTGCGCAACTTCCTCGTCCGTCATTCGTTCCATGTTCTTTCAGATGCGCCAGTTGCATTTTAGCCGCAAAGGAAATTCGATTCCATACTTCGACAGGAATCGAAATATATGAATCCAACTAATTCGACTCTCATCGAAGTAAAAGTACGCCCTCGAATCGCCCAATGGAGAGATCGAAATGTGGATTGTCCGACTTGCGCTGAACAAACCTTACACCTTCATTGTAGGCGCCATTCTCATATTGGTCCTGGGATTCACCTCGATTGTCACGACCCCCACGGATATCTTTCCCGATATTGATATTCCGGTCGTCACGGTGATCTGGTCGTACTCTGGCCTGTCGGCAAAGGAGATGGAGCAGCGCGTCACCACCTTCAGCGAATTCGTGATGGCAACGGTCAACGACATCAAAGCCATCGATTCGCAGACCGTCAATGGCGCGGCTGTCATCAAAATTTCTTTCCAGCCACAGGTGCGCATTGACGCGGCCATGTCGCAGATCGGTGCGGCTGTTAACTCCATCCGCTTCCGAATGCCCCCCGGCGTAAATCCTCCGTGGATTCTGCGCTTCAGCGCGTCCACCGTTCCCATCATTCAACTGTCGCTGTCCAGTGACACGCTTTCCGAATCCGAACTCTACGACTACGGCCTCTTCCGTGTCCGCCAGCAGTTGTCAACGGTTCCGGGTGCGCTGCTGCCCGCGCCATACGGCGGTGTATCGCGCCAGATCATGGTCGACATGGATCAGAACGCCCTGCTGGCCAAGGGCGTTACGCCCATCGATGTGACCGCGGCCATCAATGCCCAGAACGTAACGCTTCCCTCGGGCAGCGCAAAGATTGGCGACCGCGAATACACCGTGAGCACCAACTCAAGCCCGATTGACGCGCTGACGCTGAACGATGTGCCGGTAAAGACAGTGAACGGCTCGCTCGTCTACATGCGGGACATCGCGCATGTGCGAGACGGATGGGCGGTGCAGCAAAACGTGTCACGTGCGGACGGCAAGCCCAACGTGCTGCTCACCGTGATGAAGACCGGCTCGGTCTCGACGCTCGACATCGTGAAGCAGATCAAGGAAGATGTGCTGCCCACGTCGCGCGCCGCCGCGCCGAAGGGAATGAAGATCACCGAGCTCTTCGACCAGTCGCTCTTTGTTCGCGCCTCCATTGAAGGTGTGCTGCGCGAGGGCGTCATTGCGGCCTGTCTCACCGCGCTGATGATTCTTCTTTTTCTTGGCAGTTGGAGGAGCACGCTCATCATCGCCATCTCCATCCCGCTCTCGATTTTGAGCTCCATTATCATGCTCAGCGCTATGGGCCAGACCATGAACACGATGACGCTCGGCGGCCTCGCACTGGCCATTGGCATCCTTGTGGACGATGCCACTGTCACCATCGAAAACATTCATCGCCACATGGGTTCGCAGCCGCTCAAGGATGCGGTCCTCATCGGCGCATCCGAGATTGCGACTCCCACACTCGTCTCCACGCTTACCATCTGCATCGTCTTCGTTTCGGTTGTCTTCCTCACCGGGCCGGCGAAGTATCTGTTCACGCCCATGGCGCTTGCCGTCGTCTTCGCCATGCTTGCCTCGTATCTGCTTTCGAGAACTCTGGTTCCCGTGCTTGTCAGCTTCCTGCTGCGCAAAGAGCACACCTTTGAAGGCCATGAAGAGCCGGAGGGTTACATCCCGCCGAAGCGCTCGTTTTTCGCGCGCATCAACGACCGCTTCAACGAAGGCTACTTTTGGGTGCAGGACCGCTATACCGCGGCGCTGAGAACCGTTCTTCATCATCGCAAACCGGCGCTGATTGCATCGGTTGCCATCATGTCGAGCGCTTTCCTCCTGCTGCCCTTCGTTGGCCGCGACTTCTTCCCGTCCGTTGACTCCGGCCAGATTCGCCTGCATGTGCGTGCGCTGCCGGGAACGCGGATTGAAACCACGAAAGTAATCTTCAGCCAGGTCGAGGACCGGATTCGCAAGACGATTCCGCCCGACCAGCTCGACCTGATTATCGACAACATCGGACTCAGCCCGGAGACCTTCAACTACGCATTCGGAGACGGCGCAACCATCGGCAGCGCGGATGGAGAAATCCTCATCGCACTCAACAAGCGCCACGAGTCCTCCGAGCGTTACGTGAAGGAACTGCGCGGCGAGCTGCACGATCAGTTTCCCGACCTCACGTTCTTCTTCCAGCCAGCGGACATCGTGACGCAGATTCTCAACTTCGGGCTTCCCGCGCCGATCGACGTTCAAGTGCAGGGCTACGATCCGGCCAACTACGAGATCGCCCGCCGGCTGCGGGAGCGCATCGCAACCATCCCCGGCACCGCCGACGTTCACATGCACCAGGTTGTGAACGCGCCCGATCTTCATCTCGACATCGACCGCGTGCGCGCGGCGCAATTCGGCCTCACGCAGCAGGATGTCGCCAACAGCATCTACATCTCGCTCAGCTCCAGCGCCGCGGTGCAGCCGAACTTCTGGCTCGACCCGAAGATGGGCATTACCTATACGGTGGCCGCGCAAACGCCGCAGTACCGCATCGACTCCATCAACGCGCTTCAAAATACGCCCATCCCCATTCACACGCTGAACAATCGCAGCGAGCTGCTCGGCAACATGGCCACGCTCACGCCCGCCGTTCTGCCCGTCGTCATCAATCACCACAACGGTGCGCCGGTTTTCGACATTGACGCAAATACGCAGAACAGCGACCTCGGCTCCGTCGCGGACAGAATCAACCGCGTCGTCAAAGAGGAAAGCAAAAACCTTCCGGCGGGAACCAAGATCGTTCTGCGCGGACAAGTGGAGAGCATGAACGAGGCATTCAACCGTCTTGGAATCGGCCTTGCCTTCGCGGCGCTGCTCGTCTATCTTCTCATGGTCGTCAACTACCAGAGCTGGCTCGATCCATTCATCATCATCTGCGCACTCCCCGGCGCATTCTGCGGAATCGTGTGGGCGCTTTTCCTCACGCAGACCACCTTCAACGTGCCCAGCCTTATGGGCGCCATCATGTCCATCGGCGTTGCGACGGCGAATTCGATTCTGCTCGTCACGTTCGCCAACCAACTGCGGGAAACGGGCATGGAGCCGCTCGAAGCAGCAGTCACCGCGGGCTACACACGGCTACGCCCCATCTTTATGACTGCCTTCGCCATGATTATCGGAATGCTCCCCATGGCTCTTGGCATTGGTGAAGGCGGCGAGCAGAATGCGCCGCTGGCGCGCTCCGTCATCGGCGGCCTCAGTGTCGCCACGTTCGCCACACTGTTCTTCGTTCCTTTGATGTTCTCGCTCATTCACGAAAAGAACACCAACGCACCCCAGGAGGCCCTATGACGAACCAGATTCAAGCCGTACCCACTGAGGAGAATCGCAAGCCGACCTCCATCCGCAAGACCACAATCGCCGTGGCTGCGGCAGCCCTCGTCGCGCTCGTGGCTCTCGGCGTGCTTCCCCGCTTTGCGCGCCAGCAGGCCGCGCTTGCCGCGGTGCGTGAGTCCCCGGTCACGCATCCCATCGTTACCGCCATTCATCCGCAGTTCGGCGAGCCAACATCGACGCTGCTGCTGCCGGGCAACATCGAGGCAATCTACAGCGCGGATGTCTATGCGCGGACAGAAGGCTACATCGACCGGCGAAACGTGGACATTGGCTCGCATGTCAAGGCTGGCCAAGTGCTGGCCGTCATCTCATCGCCGGAAGTGGATCAGCAACTGATGCAGGCACACGCCACGCTGGCGCAGGCCCAGGCATCGCTTCAACAGGCGCAGGCCGCTCTGCAACAGGCCAAGGCGAATGCAGAGTTGGCGCGGCTGACCAAGGAGCGCGACCAGCCGCTCGGCGAAGAACACGCCATCTCGCAGCAGATTGTGGATGAAGCGACGCAGGCCAGCAATGCGCGCGAGGCTGATGTTACCGCCGCGGAGGCAAATATCGCAGCCGCGCAGGCCAATGTGCTGGCGAATCGCGCCAACGTTGGCCGCTTGCAGCAGTTGCAGAGCTTCGAGCAGGTTCTCGCGCCATTCGATGGTGTCATCACCGCGCGCAATGTCGAGCGCGGCGATCTCGTTACCACCGGCAGCGCCGCAAGCAAGCCGATGTTCAGCATCGCGCAGAGCGGCACACTACGCATTCGCATCGATGTGCCGCAATCCGAGGCAGTCAACATTCAGGACGGCCAGAAGGCCGCAATCACCGTTAAGGAGCGCCTTGGCCGCGCGTACACCGGAACCATCGTGCGCAATGCGGATGCGCTCGACAGCGCGGCGCGAACCATGCTGACCGAAGTGCAGGTCGAGAACAGCGACGGCTCGCTGCTTCCCGGCATGTACGCGGAGGTTGCGCTCACATTTGCCGGGCAGCACCGCGCGCTCATCATCCCCACCAGCTCGCTCGTCATCGACCACAGCGGCATGCACGTTGTCACCATCGCAGGCAACAAAACGCTCCACTTCGCGCCCGTCACCATCGGCAAGGACATGGGCAACCAGGTGGAAATACTAAGCGGAATCCAAAGCTCAGATGCGCTCGTCGCAAGCCCCAATGACCTGCTCCGCGATGGGCAGAATGTAGAAGTTCGTTGAGCGTCATCTCTATGCAGCGCTATTCAGGAAGGACGGCTGGCATGTTTCGCGTTTCGTTTGGGAATCGAATTGAAAAGATCGCATTGCTCGCAGTAACTGCGTTTCTCGCAGCCGGTTGCGAGGTCGGCCCCAACTACAAGCGGCCGTCGGTTGATACGCCGGCCAATTATCGCCAGGCGCTAGCGCCGGATGTTTCGGCCAGCTCGCCGACGCCATCCATCGCCGACGAGCAGTGGCCGGGGATATTTCAGGACCCGGTACTGCAACGGCTCGTGAGGGACGCGCTGACCAATAACTTCGACATCCGCATCGCCGCGCAGCGCGTGCTTCAGGCACAGGCCCAGGTCGGCATCACGCGGTCGCAGCAGTTGCCCTCCATCAGCGCAGGCGGAGACTACTCCGCATTGCAAACCGCTACGTCCCCCATCAGCGACAACAGCCTCAACACGCCTGCAAACGCCTTTGCCAGTGGCGGAGGCCCGACCGCATCGGCCGCATGGAATCTCGACTTCTGGGGACTTTATCGCCGCCAGTCGGAGGCAGCGCGGGCCGATCTGCTGGCCAGCGAGTGGGGCCAGCGCGCTGTCCGCATCACTCTCATTCAGAACGTTGCCGAAGCATACTTCGATCTTCGCAGCCTCGATGCGCAGCTTAGCATTACGCAAAACACCGTTGCGGCGCGCAAGGATTCGCTGCGTCTCACGCAGTCGCTCGAAAAGCATGGCGCAGGCTCGCTCGCCGATGTTCGACAGGCCGAGGAGCTATATAACGCCGCGCAGGCCAACCTGCCCGAGCTGCGCCGCCAGATCACATTGCAGGAGAACGCAATCAGCATTCTGCTCGGCAGTAATCCCGGTAACATCGATCGCGGCCTGCCCATTGAGGAACAGCCTCATCCGCAGCAGGTTCCAGTCGGCATTCCCTCGCAGCTTCTGGAAAGGCGCCCGGACATTCAACAGGCTGAGGCGAAGCTCGTCGCGGCCAATGCGCGCATCGGCGTTGCCCGCGCGCAATATTTCCCGCAGATTTCGCTAACCAGCCTGGGCGGCGCGGCCAGCAGCCAACTGAATTCCATCTTCGCAGGAGCAAATTCCTACTGGTATGCGGCTGGCTCGATCTCGGAACCCATCTTCGACGGCGGGCGCATCCGAAACAACTATCGCCTGTCGAAAGCGCAAGAACAGGAGACGTTGCTCGAATATCAGAAGGCCATCCAGAACGCGCTCAAGGATGTTTCGAACTCATTGGTTTCGTACCAGGAAACAAGAGAGCGCCGCGAGAAGGAATCCGCTCAGGTGACATCGGCTGCCGATGCCGTGAGGCTTGCCCGGCTACGCTACGCCGGCGGCAATACGAGCTATCTGGAAGTCCTGACGACAGATACCGATCTCTACAACGCCCAATTGCAGTTGGCCCAGGCACAGCAGCAGGAGGCGGCATCGCTGGTCGAGCTCTACGCATCGTTGGGAGGCGGCTGGCAGTGATAGGAGGCGCCGAAATCTGTACGCGGAGGTGCCCGCAAACAAAGGCAGCGCAGAAGGAGATCTCTGAAAGCCCATTCAGTTATCCAGCCGAATATCTGTCAGAGCTTTGTCCTGTTCTCGGAGAATCTATCACCCAGCGCAGGAATTCAAGTAAACACAGGCCGACTTAGCGTTCCATATCTGCGTTCGATGCGTGCATTAGAGATTTTGCGCACGTTGAGATTGAAGCAGGGCACCGTCACCCGGATTCCAGGGAAATTTGCGCTACTGAGACAGCAGCGCCAGTGATGGTGGTCATATTACCTCCGAACTGAAAATGGTTATCGTTGGCGGCATGAAAAGACGTGGCCTTCTGCTTGCTGGCATGGTCTCGATCACACCGCTTCTAGCCCAGAATGCAATCTCGAACACTCCTGTGGTCTCCGCTCCGGAGATTTACCTGGTTGGCAGTGTGCATAATATGCACTTCGAGGAGCGTTATCACTACTCACTTGTTGATTTGCAGGCTCAGGTCCAATCTCTGCATCCCGATGTCGTGTGCGGTGAAATCACACCGGAGGATCTCAATGGTCCCATGGAAGGCAACTTCCCTCCGGAAGCGGCCATGCTGGCCGAGATGGCTCCAAGCTGGGGTGTACGCTTCATCCCTGCCGATTGGCGGATCAGCTTTGCATGGCAGGCGCGAGGAGAGAAACAAGAAGCCGACAACAAATCGAAAGCTGCCGAAGTGAATGCCGAGCAGAGCAAACTTAAGGCCTATTACGACGCATTCTCCGGAGGATCGCTCTATGACTATACGAATGGGTCGCCACAATTTCAGGCCATGGTTGATCACTTATTCGAGGATGTAATTGGAGAAAACACGCCTTCTGATATTGCGGCAGGAGCATGGCATGAACGTAACCGGATGATCGTGGAAAACTGCCTGGCTGGGGCGGGTTCGGCAAAGCGGATTGTCTTTGTTTTCGGTACTGGGCATGTGGCACAACTACAGCGGCAATTGATCGCTCTCGGAATGAAGGGGCAGATTCCGCAACGGACATTTACGCCTGCGGGACTGGGAATGATGCCGTCGGCGGTGGTTGCCCGTTGGGAACGCAACCAGAAAAATCTGGAAGGAATTGTGAATGGGAGTATTGCGGCTTCCACTGATATGACGGCCAAGGTAAAGGACACGAACCGCGGACCGCAATTGAGTGGTGAGATTGCGCTCTATCTGGCCCGCCAGAAAATTCAGTAGGTATCGAGGTACGAGCCGGCCCGGCCAAGTCACTCATTGAGCTTCGAAAATGTTGCAGGCGGCCTCTGGCTCGCGGTCCGTGCGGCCTCGCGCGCAGCCGTGCGCTACCATCGAATCGGGGTCGCTCTCATGTTTATCGTCATCTGGAAGTTTGAGGTTGCCGAGGAGAAAATTGCCGCGTTTGAGGCGGCGTATGGGCCGGAGGGTGTGTGGGCGCAGCTTTTTCGCTCGTCGCCCGAGTACCACGGAACCGAGCTGCTACGCGACGCCTACGTGCCCGGCTCCTACCTCACCATTGATCGCTGGACCAGCGAGGATGCCTATCGCGCTTTTCGCAAAGAGCACGATGCCGCCTACGAGGCAATGGACCGCGAGTGCGACACACTCACCGACCGCGAAACACGGATCGGAGCGTTCACGGCGTAGACGGTATCGACATATTTCGACGCGCAGCGTTGCGCATCAGAGGCCAGGCCCTGACGCAACTTATCAGACTGCCTATCGCGGATTCGTGGCGCGGTTGGGCGGTACGGTTTTGCCATTGCCCAGCGGCGTCGGGCGCGCGTAATAGAAGGAATTCGTACGCGTGGTCGCATCGGGCTTTGTGGTCTTCACCTGCAGAGTGTGGAGCTCGTTGATCCGGTCGGCCGGCGCTCCGCTGAAGGTGAGCTGATAGTAAGCGCCGGCATCGCGCAGAATGGTATTGATGGAGCCAACAACGTCATTGCCGCTTTCCAGCGCAAGTCCGCCGGAGTGCTCGGCAAAGACCTGCAGCGCGAGATAGGGGAATTCGGCTTTATCGGCCTGTTTTACCGGCTTGCGATAGGCCTGGTAGTAGAAGGGGTCGGAGGCGCCGAGGAAGAAGGGGTTAACGCTGTAGAGTGCGACATGGGACTCGCGCAGGGTGTTGGTGATTTGCACCAGAGTATTGAAGACCCAGTCGCGCTGCTTTTCGCCTTCCTGTGTGCCGGCGCCAGGCAGCATGGGCCAGCCGGGGCCAATGACGATGACCAGCTTGCGGCCGGGCTGCTTGGAGAGGTAGAAAGAAATTTGCGTCAGCGCGGTGAGCGATTCCTGCAGCCGCTCCGCTGCTCCATAAAAGCCGGCCGACCGGCCCACGGCCCGAATCTGGCTCTGAAGCTGCTTGAAGGCTTCGCTGAGAGCGTGTCCGTCCTGCGAGTAGCCGTGCATCATCTTGACGCCGGTTTCCGTCATGGCCGCGATGCTGACGGGATGGCCAAGCTTGCCGCCGTCCTGCAAGAGAAACTGGTTCACCTGCTCCCGCTCGCGCTCAACACTGACAATGTTGTTGTTAATCATGTCCACGACGACGAGGACGCTGGATGCGTTGGGGTTCGTGCTGGCGTCCACGGCGCGGAAGCCGGTCAGTTGCGCAGGTTGGCCATTGTCGAGCACGGTAAAGTCCTGCTGTGTAAGGCCGTGGACGGGGTGGCCGAGCTTATCGCCGACGAAGACATCGAGAGTGACGGAATTGGCATTGGCGGTCAGGCCGGGATTTTCGGCCGCTTGAGCCGGGGCTGCCTGCGCGGGAGCTGCCTGACTGGGCGCGGTCTGACTCGGAGTGACAAGCTGCTGCGGAGGCGCGCTCTGTGCGGTGGAGCGCGACTCCGCAAGACCCAATGCAAGGGCGAAGGACAGCGGCAAAGCCAGAAAAGAGATTTGAAGCCGAGGGCGCATGGTGCTCCTTTTATCAGGGCCGTGCACTGCACCCTCTGATACCTGTCTAGATGACGACTCAATCATAGTCCGAGACGCGCCGCCCGGCAGTGCACGGGAAAAAATCGGCATGCCACCAGATTTTTCGCCTTTTTTACGCTTTCTTTGGTAATCTGAACCTTGTTACAATCCACGCAAAATACACCCAACACGAGGATAGAGGCTGACTGCGGCGCGCGATGGCGCGAGCGGAGAAGGTGCGTTTGAACCAAGCCGCATCGAGACTCTATTCTCTATATGCGAACAACAGGGTGCGAACGAAGTGAAGGAGACCGTCCAATGGCCATTGCCGATGACCGCGCGAAAGCAGTAGAGCTTGCCCTTTCGCAGATTGAAAAGCAGTTCGGAAAGGGATCGATCGTGCGGCTGGGCTCGCGCGAGGCGTTGATTCCCATCGCAGTGATCTCGACCGGCAGCATTAGTTTTGACGCGGCGCTGGGCGTGGGTGGAATTCCGCGCGGCCGCGTGACCGAAATTTACGGGCCGGAGTCCTCGGGCAAGACGACGATTACGCTGCAGATCATCGCCGAGGCGCAGAAGAGCGGCGGCCTAGCGGCCTTTGTGGACGCCGAGCACGCGCTCGACCCCGGCTATGCGAAGAAGCTGGGCGTGGATGTGGACAATCTGCTGGTCTCACAGCCGGACTCCGGCGAGCAGGCGCTCGAAATCACCGAGGCGCTGGTGCGCTCGGGCGCGATTGACGTGCTTGTCGTGGACTCGGTGGCGGCGCTGGTTCCCAAGGCAGAACTCGACGGCGAGATGGGCGATTCGCACGTCGGATTGCAGGCGAGGCTGATGTCGCAGGCGCTCCGCAAGCTGACCGGAACGGTCTCGAAATCGCGCACGGCACTGATCTTCATCAACCAGATTCGCGAGAAGATTGGCGTGATGTTCGGCAACCCGGAGACGACAACCGGAGGCCGCGCGTTGAAGTTCTACTCGTCCGTCCGCATCGACATCCGCCGTATCGCCGCCATCAAGGAAGGCGACGCCGTGACCGGCAACCGTACCAAGGTAAAGATCGTGAAGAACAAGGTTGCCGCACCCTTCCGCGAGGCTGAGTTCGACATTCTTTACGGCGAAGGCATCAGCCGCGAGGGCGACGTGCTCGATCTCGCCGTTGCGAACAACATCGTGGAGAAGTCCGGCGCGTGGTATAGCTACTCAGGCGAGCGCATCGGGCAGGGCCGCGAGAACACGCGGAGCTTCCTCAAGGAAAACAAGGAGACCTTTGCCAAAATGGACGGCGAGTTGCGGAAGAAGCTCGCCATAGGCGCGGCGTCAAAGGCGGAAGTTCCGGAAGTTCCGGCCAATGGACCGACGGATGCGCGCGAAGCCGTGAAGGCGCGCAAGGGCTGAGGCCAGGCAAGGCCAAGACCGGCCAAAATGACTTGAGCCACCGCAAGGTGGCTCATCCAGAAGATTTCATATTTTGGTGCCGAGGAAGGGATTCACGGTTCCGTTTCTAAACAAGCTCTTCCATTGCAATGGAAGAGCTTGTTTATTGAATACACGAGCCTTTCATTTTTTCAATCTCATCTACTAATTCAACCTGATGATCTGCGTAGTACAAGTTTTCAAAGGTTATGGACACCACGAATGTGCAATGGTGCCGGTGAAGATCCTTGCATCCACTGTCACTGCACATGCAGTTCCCGCTGATAGGAGTGGACCCATTGCAGAGGGGGAAAGCTCGTGTCCGCGTTCTTCCAGAGCTGTTCCAACTCCGCATAAGCCTGTGCGGCCCCGGCACGATCGCCTGACAACTGCAAGGCGCGGCCAAGCTGAAGCTGCGCCAGAAGAACATACAGCGAGTTCGGCTCAAGAACGCGATGCGCGAGGACCTGCCGGAACTCCCGAATGGCTTGTGGAAACTGTTTGCTCTGAAGATAAGCCAGTCCCCGATAGTAGGCCGGTGAGAGCTCCAGGTTGTCGCAATTATCGTAGGGACGGGTCTTCTCCAGAAACTGAATAGCGCCCCTCGGATCATTCTTATGGAGTTGAATGGCAGCGTAGGTAGAAGGCAGCACCGCGAAATTCAGAATCGTATCGAGCGGCGCCTGGGAGGCTGCTTCCGTGGCCTCGGTCTTTGCACGGGCAATGTCGCCGGCACGAGCCAGGGCGAGCGCCGCGAATGCCTGCTCCGCCGCAGCGCTGCCTGAGCCCAGCTCCTGTAAACCAGAGGTGGCATCCTCTCGTGCCTCGCGAAGAAGTCCCAGATCCGCCTCCGCATTGGCTTTGTCCAGGGATATATCCGCAGCGGACTCGTCCAGATTATGCTGCAGGGCATTCTGTCTTGCAGCCGCGAACAGTTTTTGCGCCTCCGCTACCTTTCCGTGGTACATGGCTACCCATGCCGCATTGGTGATGAGAATGCTTTCCTGAGGATTGCCATGAGCCCATTGCATCTCGCGCTGCATTCCTGCTTCGTCGTTCCGTGCGAAGGCTGCCTGAAAGCAGACGTCATGGAACGCGATGATGTCCATCTTCGCCGGGTCTGTTTCGGTGCATAGCTTATGCACCTTGTCGTACGCGCCGGTCCGAAGATAACCCTGGGCCAGCATGGCATATGGAAATTTGCTGTTCGGGTCGATCTGAATGGCCCTGATAGCGGATTCCACGGATTTTTGCGGCTGGCCAATCTGCAGGTATTCGACAGCCAGGTTATTGGCCGGAATTAAATCGCGGGGATAGAGCGTCTTCCACAATTCATAGTCTTCGATCGCGCGATTGATCTCGCCGGTGGTATACGCATAGTAGTGCGTGATGATGTACAGGCGGTCGCGGTCAGTGGTGCGATTGCGAAGATCGAAAGCCTTTTTATAGTACTGCCGGCTGAGAGAGGGCTGCCGGGTGTTTGTGTACACGATGCCGAGGCGCGCATAGGCCAGCGCGAATTGCGGGTCGAGATCGACCGCCAACTTGTAACTGGCAATGGATTCTTCGTTCAAATCCTGCGCGCGTTTCATATCGCCCACGGTAAAGGCCTTCAGGGCGGCCAGCGATGCGGTCATGGCCTGCGCGGAGGGGAGATTATATTTCTGCAGCGAGCTGTCCGGCTCCCCGAGCCTGCGCCGCATTCTCTCCGTTGCCAGATCGAGCGCGGACAGGATTGCCGGTTGGGAGTCCGCCGTGGCCATTTGCGTTGTCATAAGGCGGCCGTCGACACAGCGCCGCGCCGTGAGCAGCACCTGATAGCCCCGTTTCAGAGCCAGAAGCTGCCCGCTCAGCAGGATTTGACCGCCCAACGATGCGCAGACATGAACCTGGTCGTTCAGCGGCGCCGAATCGGGATTTTTCACAAGAGAGTGAAAATTCTGATCCGGGATCAGATTGAGATATGGAGACTCCTGGAGCTTCAGCCGCGCAGCGGAGGACAAAATGCCGTCGAGATCGGGATTTCCAGTGCCATTCGAAAATCCTCCCACCACGATCCTGTCGTGATCGCTGGCCAGCGGACGCTGCGTATAGCGGTAGAAGAGATAGGAGGCCGCAGCCACAAGAACCGCTGCCACCGCAATCCGGGCAACGGAAGGGAAGGCGCGCCCTCCGGCGAGAAACGAGCGCTTTGACTCTTCCGGCAGGAGCGCAGACCGCTCCGGCGAATCGGGAGCGGCGGAATCCAAAACCGGCGTCACTTCTCCGATGAACCGGTACCCGCGGCCGGACACGGTCTTGATGTAGCGGGGCGAGGCAGCTTCGTCTTCCAGCGCATCGCGCAATTTGGCCGCCACAACGTACAGGCTCTTGTCGACCTCGACGAAGGTCTCCTGCCCCCACAGCCGGCGTCCTAATTCCTCTTTGGTAACGATTTCCCCTGGGCGTTCGAGAAGGACGAGCAGCATCTGAAGCGGCAGCTCCTGAATTTTGAGCCGCTGCCCCTCGCGCAGCAGGATGCCCGGACGAGTGCACACTTCAAACGAATCGAACCGGTAGCTGTTGCACTCCAGTGTCTTCGAGTTTGAAGCAGGCATGAAATTATCTTAAAGGAT
>JAATFM010000031.1 GCA_015655195.1 Terriglobales bacterium | reverse complement strand
CGATCTTTCGCGGCAAAGATGCGGGCCACGGCTTCGGCGTCGAGCGCGCTCGCGCCCAGGCCGTAGACGGTCTCAGTGG
Source organism: Terriglobales bacterium (assembly GCA_015655195.1). Classification (GTDB taxonomy): domain Bacteria; phylum Acidobacteriota; class Terriglobia; order Terriglobales; family Acidobacteriaceae; genus Telmatobacter. The sequence goes on along the minus strand of JAATFM010000031.1, from coordinate 10,446 downwards.
GAAAGGCGACGAGTCCGCCGGAGCGGAGGATGTCGGCAGCGTGAGCCAGATCGTCCGGCGCGGTGGTGAGCCGCAGGGTTTGCATGGTTCTATCTTCGCTGGCGGGGCATGGAGCAGGGAAGGGGGAACAAGCTGCGGCGCAAACGAATTCTGATCGGTGTCCCACCCTCGCCGGGTCTTTGTTCTCCGGCCAGGGTGGGATGTAGAGGATTTTTATAGTTTTTGTCGTTTCTCTATAAACCCTTGTTCCCTTTGTTCCTGTCTTACTGCGTGAGCGCGGACTCGTTTTCGAGCAGCCGGTAGAGCGTGGAGCGGCTGATGCCGAGCTGACGCGCGGCGCGGAGCTTGTTGCCGCGGTTCAGGTCGAGAACATACTGCACGTGGCGATGAATGATGTCGTCGAGGCTGAGCGGACCGCCTGGCTGGCCGGTTGCGTCCTCCGGCTGCGCCTGACCCGACGCGACCTGGCCCGGCGTAGGCAATGCCAGGTTGGCCGGCAAGATGGTGTCGCTGGTGGACTCCAGCATCGCGGCCTCCAGCACGCTGGCCAGCTCGCGCACGTTGCCGGGCCAGTTGTGCTGCAACAGGCGCGCCAGCGAGCCGGGGCCAAGCGCCACCGGGCGCTGCTGGTAGCGGGCGCAGAGGCGGTCGAGAATGGCCTGCGCGATCGGCGCAATGTCTTCCTTCCGCATTCGCAGCGGCGGAATGGCAAAGCGGCAGGCGGTGAGCCGGAAGGCAAGATCGGGCAGGAACTGGCCCTGGCTTGCCATTTGCCGCAGCCCCGTCTGCGAAGACGCCACGATGAGGAGGCGGTTCTGCGAGCGGTCCTCTGTATAGGAAGCGCCCGGCATCGAATGGCGCTGCGGATTGCGGCTTTCGATACCTTTGAGAACGTTGTGCAGCAGGTTCTGCCCCGGTGCGGTCAGCAGGTCCACGCGGTCAAGGTAAAGAAAACCGGAGAGCCTTGCCGTCTCAACATCGCCAAGAAGCCACTCGCGGGCGTCCTGACGCTGGAAGCTCAACCGGGCCAGCGGCGAGCGGCCGAGCAGGTAGCGGGCCAGCGTCTGCTTGCCGGAGCCCTGCTCGCCCTCGATGGACGCGACCTGCACATGCGGCGCGGCCATCTCAGCCTGCAGCAGCAGCTTGCGCCAGGCCGCGCCGATGCCGGCGGCCTGCGCGTCCGGATGCACTTCGTGTGTCATGGTGAAGTCCATGGAAGCCGACTCCGTTGAAACCGGTTCCGCGTAGATGGGTTCCGCGGCAATCGCGGCCGGCATCTGGGGGCGATGGGAGATGGGTTGATAAACGGTGCTCAATGTGCCTGCCTCCGATAAAAAGCGGGCACGAAGAAAATGGCCCGGTGGCTGAAAAACAGCCAACAGGTGTTTCATCGGCGGTCAGGGAGGAAACGTTAGGAGCAGTGGGCAGGGATCAATTGTCAGTTGTCCGAAAAAGCCCCCTCGGAGGATTGTGGGGGCTTTGTTTCAAATCGGGACACTTAGGAATGGCAGTGCCCCTTGTTCGCAGGCAGTCAGGCTGACTGACCACTGCCTTTGTACCGCTTGCTCGGCTCATCCGAAAATATCTCCCCGTCGCGGATCATCACGACGCGGTGGGCGTACTCGGCAATGTCCGGTTCGTGGGTGACGAGGACGATGGTGTTGCCCTGCGCGTGGAGCGCATCAAAGAGGGCCATGATCTCCACGCCGGTCTTTGAGTCGAGGTTGCCGGTGGGCTCGTCGGCCAGGATGATGGAGGGGCGGTTGACGAGGGCGCGGGCAATGGCAACCCTTTGGCGCTGGCCGCCGGAAAGCTCGTTCGGCTTGTGCATCATGCGCGATTCGAGGCCCACGCTGGCCAGAGACTCCTTGGCGCGCTCCAGGCGCTCTGCCGCCGGGGTGCCGTTGTAGATCAGCGGCAGCTCCACGTTGTGCAGCGAGGTGGCGCGGGCCAGCAGGTTGAAGGTCTGGAAGACGAACCCGATTTCCTTGTTGCGGATGCGTGCAAGCTGGTCGTCGTCAAGCTCGCTCACAAGCTGGTTGTTGAGCCAGTACTTACCCTGCGAAGGCGTGTCGAGGCAACCGATCAGGTTCATCAGGGTGGATTTTCCCGAACCCGACGGACCCATGATGGCGACATATTCGTTATGCCGGATGCGGAGGCTGACGCCGCGCAGCGCGTGCACCTGCTGCTCGGAGCCCATGTCATAGGTGCGCCACAGGTTATCGACGACAATGACGTCGCCCGCGGGGATCGCGGGCCGGAGTGCGGCTGCTTCGGTTCCGACAGTGTCCAGAGCCATTTCCATTCTTTTCTCTGCCTTTAAAGGCAGGCAAATCGAGCCTGTCGTGCTTGTCCTGCGCGCGTACTCCATGCGGTACGCAAGGGATTGCGCTTTCGTTCCCCGGCTTACGTGGTAGACGCCGCAGGGGCGGGTTTGTCGGTATCGCGTTTAATCAGCGCATTTTCCTTGAGCACACGGAGCGTCTTGTAGGGGCCGGTGACAATCTCCTGGCCCTCCGTCAGACCGGAGGTAACCTCGATTTCCGTAGTGCCGGTGATGCCGGTCTTGACGGGCACGAAGTGCACCCGCAGGCGGCCGGACTTGTCCTTATCGACCACGAAGACGCCCTGCTGGTCGGCACTGCCGGCTGACGCCGCGGCGGGTTTTGTTGCCGCCTGGACGCTGCTGGAACCAGCGGCGCCCGAGCCTGTGGTTCCCTCCGGCTTGAGCGTCAGAGCCTGGATGGGCAGCGCCAGCACGCCGGGCTTGTGCGCAGTAGTGATTTTGGCCGTGGCGGAAAGGCCGGGGCGCAGCGCGTCGTCGGGCTGGTCGAGGGTGACGACGACCTTGAAGTCCTTGGCCTCCTCGGTGCCGCTGGTGGACTGCGAGGTAGCCACGCCGGTCGAGCGCAGCAGGGCCTGATCGCCCACAAGCGTAACGTGGCCCTTGAAGACCCTGCCCGGAACGGCGTCCACGGTCACGTCGGCATCCTGACCCGCCAGGACGTTCACAATGTCGGTCTCATCTACCTTGACCTCGGCGGTGACGACGCTCATGTCGGCAATCGTCATAAACGTCGAGCCCTCGGCATTCTGAATGCCTTCGACGACCGTCTCGCCCTCGCGCACCGGCTGATTGGTCACAATGCCGTCAAAGGGCGCAATGGCGTGTGTCATGTCGAGGGCATTTATGTTGGCCTTGAGCGTGGCTACCTGCGTGCCAAGGTGGCCGCGGGCCGAGTCGGTCTGCGCTTTTGCCTGATTCAACTGCGCCACGGACTGGTCTAGGGTGGCAACGTCAGTGTCGTAGGCGGCCTTCTTGGCGTCGTAGTCCTGCTTGGCCAGGATGCCGGCCTGGTAGAGACCCTGGGCGCGCTCCCAGTCGAGCTTCTTCTGTTCAAGGTCGGCCCTGGCGTGCTCCACGTTAGCCTCGGCGGTCTTTTCCGCCGCAATATAGCTGGCAATGTCGGTCTTGGCAGCGGAGATGGCGGCCTGCTGGCCCGTTACCTGCGCCTCCTGCTGCACATTCTCCACGGTGGCCACGAGCTGGCCCTTCTTCACGTGGTCGCCTTCCTTCACGTAGAGGTGTGTGATGCGGCCCATCGCCGTGGCGCCCAGGTTTGCGTAGGTCTTGGGCTTGATCTGGCCCGTGCCGCTGATGACCGTCGTCAGGTCCTGGCGGACGAGCTTGGCGGTAAGCACCTTGGTATATCCGGACTGCTGCTTGACGACCATAAACGTCACCAGGCCGGCCACAACAAGCAGGATGAGGGCAATCAAAAGAATCTTCTTCATGGAGGTGAGCTTGCTCCCGTATGGGTTCCGCTTTTCCAGTTTACGCAAAAAGTGTGACAGGAGTTCCGCGAGTGCAGTTAAAAGTGCGTTGAGGGACCAAGCTGCGATGCAAATCAGGCTAAGAGGAGTGCCCATTCTTCGCTCTGCAGGGGGCTTCACGGACAGGTTTTCGTCCGTGGGGTGGCTGAGCGAAGGATGGGGCTATTGATAAGCTTTTGCCGTTTATCCATAACCCTTGTTCCCTGCCTTATGACCTCTCGCCGTTGTCGCCGTCCAATCTGAAGAAGACTCCCGAATGCGCCCCGCCGGAATTTCTTGCCGGGGGAGGCGCGGGGCCGTAAAATAGGGCAATCAACAATAGGGGAACCGGATCGGGGAACAAGATCGGGGAAACCAGGAGCACCTTGAAGGCCATGATGTCCCATCGCAGTACCTTGCTTGCAGCCGCTGCCATTTGCGGTCTGGCTGTCGTTCCTTTTTCCAGAGTTGCGGCGCAGCAGCCGGCCCAGGACGCGGCGGCGCAGAGCGCCGGACAGGCACCGGCATCGCAGGAGCCCGATCCGCTCAAGCGCGAGCGCAGCGACAAGGAAAAGATTCAGGCGCGCAAGGAGCTTCGTACCGAAATCAAGGGCGCCTACCGAACCTGGCTCGATCAGGACGTCTCCTACATCATCACCGACGAGGAGCGCAAAGCGTTCAAGAGCTTGTCGAACGACGAGGAGCGCGAGGCCTTCATCGAGACCTTCTGGCAGCGGCGCAACCCGAATCCCGATTCCCCGGAGAACGAGTTTCGCGACGAGCACTACCGGCGTATCGCCTACGCCAACGAGCACTATGCGGCGGGCAAGCCGGGATGGAAGACCGATCGCGGCCACATTTACATCTCTTTTGGCGCGCCGGACTCGATTGACTCGCATCCCTCGGGCGGCAGCTACCAGCGCCCCACCGATGAAGGCGGCGGCGAGACCTCGACCTTCCCCTTTGAGACGTGGCACTACCGCTATCTCGAAGGCATCGGCGACAACATCGACATTGAGTTTGTCGATACCTGCCAGTGCGGCGATTATCACTTCACCATCGATCGCAGTGAAAAGGACGCGCTGCTGCACGTTCCCAATGCCGGCCTGACCCAGTGGGAGCAGATGGGGCAGGCGAAGAAAGCCGACCGTTTCAAGGGCGGCGGCGAGTCGCTGGGACTGGGGCCGCAAGGCAACAGCCAGAACTCGAAAGAGTTTGACCGCATCGAGCTGGCCGCCAAGCTCTTTGCGCCTCCGCCGGTCAAGTTCAAGGATCTCGAAGGCTTCATCTCCGAGCACACCATCCTGACCGGGCCGCCGCTGCCCTTTGACGTGCGGACGGACTACGTCAAGGTAACCGAGAGCACGGTGCTGGTGCCGGTGACGGTGCAGGTGAGAAACCGCGACCTGACCTTTGTGACCAAGGAAGGCGTTTCCACGGCCTCCATCAATATCCTAGGCAAAGTCACCACTCTGACGCACAAGACAGTGCAGACCTTCGAGGACACGGTTTCGGTTCAGGAGCCGGCCGAACTTCTACAGAAGGTGCTCGACCAGAAGAAGATTTACTGGCAGGCGCTGCCGCTCAAGCCGGGGCTCTACCGGCTCGACATTGCCATCAAGGACGTGAACAACACGGACCACGTGGGTGTTTACGGGCGCGGTATTAACGTGCCGGAGTACAATGACGACAAGCTTTCGACCTCATCGTTGATCCTCTCCGATACCATGGCGCCGGTGGATTCGCACTCTGTTGGCACGGGTTCGTGTGTCATCGGGAACACGAAGATCTGCCCGCGCGTGGCGGCCAGCCAAACGCAACCGGTGAGCTACAAGCGGGGCCAGAACCTGGCCTTCTGGATGCAGATTTACAACCTCGGCATCGACGAGCAGAGCAAGAGCAACATGGCAACCGTGACCTATCAGATTGTGGACACGGCCACGAACAACGTGATCTTTGAGAAGCAGATTGAATCCAAGGACCTGGGGGCGCATAGCGACCAGTTAACAGTGGAGAAGTCGCTTCCGATTGCCGGGCTCAGCCCGGGCAAGTACAAAGTGACCATTAAGGTCAATGACACAGTCTCAAAACAAGAGATTGCGCAATCGGCGCCTTTTGACGTGGAATAGTAACAATCGCTCCCCGCAAGACAGCTACACGGCATCAGACCGAGGGCTGGCGTGGAGATTGCAGTTTTTTGCCAGAGACGCTGCGCAATCACCGACTCGAATCGTGATAGTACGCAGGCTCCATCTCGCGTTGTTTCTGCTGTTGACCGGTCTCGCCGCGGCTTCCACTGAGGCGCGCGCACAGGGCTCTGTCTCCGGCATGGTACATGACTCCTACGGCGTTCCCCAGATCGGCGCCGAGGTCGAGCTTTTGCGCCCCGACCTGACGGTTATTGCCAGTGCCTACACCAACAGCAAAGGCCGCTTCACGTTTGCCTCGGTGATGCCCGGCAGATACGCGCTGAAGGCGATGGGAACCTCGTTCCTGCCTTCGCTCAGGGAGAATGTGCGCGTCCGGACCGCCACGGTGGTCAATCTCACCCTCAACACCCTTTATGAAGTGATGCAGTGGCTGCCCAGCCAGCCGCGGACAGCCTCAACGCCGACCGACGACTGGCAGTGGACGCTGCGCTCGGCGGCCAACCGCCCGCTGCTGCGTTGGCTTGAGGATGGGCCTCTGGTGGTGGTCTCCGAGGGGCCGAACGCGCATCCCAGGCTGAAGGCGCGGCTGGTTGCCAGCGGCGGGAAGGGTACATTCGGCGAGAACGGCGAACGCATCTCGATCGAGGTCGAAGATACGCCTTCCACGAGCCGCGAGCTGCTTGCGCGGGTGGACTTTGACCCGACGACGAACGCGGGTATGGAATCGATGCTCGGCTTCCGGCAGGATCTGGGCTTTGCCGGCTCGGTGGAGTCAGTGGCTGCTGTGGCGATTCACCCGGAGATGGCGTCGGCGGGCGGTTCTGGTCTTGAAGAAGCGGCCGTGCGCAGCTCCACGCGGATGCAGTTCGGTGACATGGCAGACGCCGAGGTTGGCTCCGAGCAGGTGCTGGCACGCTTTGGCCAGGGCGGGCAGAATCCAAGTATCGGCGCGAATACCGTTGTGGTTGCACTGCCCTTTGCCACGGTTGGCTGGCACAAGGGCAATTCGACATTCCGCTATGCGCTGGCGACAGCCGTGCCCGCGGACGGCGGCGCAAACGGCTCCGAAGCTTCGGACGTGCTGCCGGCACTCTCGGTCACGAGCGATGGGCGTTTGGCGCTCGAACACGGAATGCACCAGGAGATTGGCTGGGAGCGGCATACGGACGACTCCGGCGTGCAGGTGGTGGTTTACTCCGACAGGCTCAGCAATCCAGCGCTCGAAGCCAGCGCAAGAACGAACGGCGCGGCAGGTTTTGCAGCTGGGCCAGCTCTTTATGACGGCGCCAGCGGCCTGCTGCGAACTACCGGACCGGAGTTTTCGACCGCCGGCGTGGTGGCAACCTTTGAGAAGCGGCTCCACGGAGGCAACTCTATCCGGCTGAGTTACGCCAACGGCGATGCTCTGGTGCTGCCGGCCTCGCCGCGTGGAGCGCTGGGATTGAGCGCGATTGCGGCTGCGGCCCATCTGCGGCGGGCACAGATGTATTCGCTCTCGCTCTCCGGCACGCTGGAGGGAACCGGCACACGCTGGCGCGCCAGCTATCGCTGGCAGCCGGAAGAGACAGTGACGCGCGTGGCGTCTTACGCGCTCGATGCCTCGGAGCCTTTTCTGAACGTGCACCTGCGCCAGCCGATGTGCCGCGCCCACGGCGAGCATACGCGCAGCGTGGACGCGATGGTGGACGCGCGCAACCTGCTCGGCCAGGGGTACCGGCAATATGTGCTGCCGGACGGCTCGGTGCTGATCTTCGCGCAGGACCAGCGCAGCCTGAGTGCCGGGCTGGCCTTCACCTTCTAAAAGCGGCCTCGTGCAGATATGGAGACGAGCATTTTCTGCTCTGGCGTAGCATGCCGCGAACAGGGTTGGAATCCACGTCGCTCTGTGCTATATTCATTGAGGCGGATGAGCGTTTTTTCTAGCTCAACGGGCGCTTCTCAGGCGCATCGAAGGCCGCAAATCAGCCCTCCTGTCCAACCATCGTGGACGCGTAGCTCAACTGGCAGAGCATTCGGCTCTTAACCGACAGGTTGTAGGTTCGATTCCTACCGCGTCCACCAATCAAATCAATCACTTACAGCTATCCCTCCTTCCTCGCTTGGTCCAACTTGGTCCAGTTGTGATTCTGGAGGCAACAGATAGGTCACGAAGAGCAGCCGGCTAAGGAATACATTTGAAACTACCCCACGAACAAAGCGCGCAGAAAGTGTGGTCTCCGCCTCGATTGGGTCAGAAGCGTCTTTCCTCTCCCGCGCCTTTAAGGTCCCAGATTGCGGATCAAATAGCCGGTCGAATCCATCAAGAATCATCAGGAACTTCTTTTCGCGAAAGATCTCGAAGAGAGCCTCAACCAATTCATGATCTGACAACTTCGTATCAATCGTGGAATCCGACATATAGGCAAGAGCCTGCTTCAGACAATTGCGCAAATCGAGATCTTCTTTTAGAGACCACCAAAATACACCTTCCAGTCCACTCTCCGGTCGGAAGCTTTGCTTATCTCGTCTGGGACTGGAGGAACTGAGAATGGGGATTCCCAAGACATCTTCATGCAACCAGACCCACGCCGTTGATGTAGTTCCCATACCAGGCAGACCTGCCAGAACGCATACATTTTGCGTCCCGCTATCGAGCCAGCCAACAAGAAACTCTCTTTCTGCCTGTCTTCCGACAAAACCCTGCGACAGCTCAATGCGGTGGACGAATCTCGGGTCGCGTTTCAGGTTAGCGGCAGAATAAATACCGCCTTCTTTGTGAACCCACTCCGACTTCTCCGTGCCTTGCCCATCGACATGGAACATGTAGAGCGGATCTTGACCTTCAACATTCCAGCCTTGCATCATCTTGGAGTAGACGCTGTCGATATCGTGAGGACTCTCCAGCGAATCCGATTTCAATATCTTTAAGAGGCGTTCGCCGAACTCGCCGGCGTATGCAATCTGGCCTCGGCTCGCGGCAAACAGTGCAGCCTGGTGAACTCCCTGTATTGATGTTCCAACGGAAGCTGGGTTCAGTCCTTCGACTCGGGATCCTCCAATGACCTCCTCCGCATAGCGTGAACAGGCATCTAGGTATGCGATCTGGTTTGGGAAGTGTGAGCCGTAGGGATGCGCTTTCAAACGCCGCAAGAGCCAGGAAACATCGATAGACCGGCTGTGAAAATCTTCGGTCCAGTCTTCCAGGAAAAGCAATTGGTGGTCTCTGCTGTCTAGTAAGCCATGCCCACTTGCAAAGAAGTAGAGAAGGGAACCATCCCTTTTGTAAAGGATATCTTCCAGAACCTTGAGAAACTCTTCTCGATTCGCGTGGCGCGGAATAATCTCGGTGTGGCTGATTCGCGCTTTGTATTGATCGATGTCCTTCTTGGAGAGAAACAAGAAGATATTGTCAACAGGTACGCCTATTCTGTTCGAAGCTAGCCATTCCGCGAACTGAATGGCATGAGGTCCCGCTAAGGGCAGGTTCCAATTGCTGCCTCGAACACAGTGTCCTACTCCGATTACCAAGGCGCATGTTGTCTGAGGATCAGTCATGGGCTTCTTCCAGGAATTTCTTGATATAGTGCCACGTAAGATTGTTCGTCCAATAAGCGCCGTGAGATGCCGGGAACGGCTGTTTCGATTCGACTCGTGCGTCTCGTATGCGATTCCCAAAAAGTTTTTCGCCCGGGAAGCTAAGAAAGTCAAACGGATCGTAAACGTTCAGCCACAGGGGAAAGTGCTCGGGTAAGAGATGTTGCGATGGCGGCAGGCTCTGCAAGGCCCCAATCTCATACAAATAGGAAGCCTGAGATCCGACGGTGATGAGGTGCGTAACGCGGGGAATATGTTGAGACACGACCAAATCGACGCATGCAACTCCGCCCAGGCTGTGTCCGAGCAGCACAACTTCTCCTTCGGTATCTGTCACGATCTTCCGAATGTACTCACGTATCGCGCTGCCCCGCACCTGATAGAGGAGGATATCGCCGGTATTGGGAGCAGATCGCGCCGCCCAATCGGCTCGGCTATTTGCCGCCAATGGCGTCGCAATCTCAGACACAACGGCTCCAAGGAAGCTCGCAAGAAAACCGCCGAGGCCGGCAACACGGGTTTCCCAGTCGGCCATCAGGACATCGATAATTTGTTCGCGTTCACCCCGCCCAAGCTGTGTTGCTCCATCTTGCATTGCAAGTCGTGTGATGTGAGCGAGGAGACTGCGGGCGATGGCCTGGCTCAGCTCCCCCGGTTCTTCCGGAGAGGCGAGAAAGACCCTTCGGACGGATTCATTGCCTGTAACGTTTTGAAACGCGGCGGTCCAGTATCCCTGGATCTTCCATGCGTCCAAGAGCAGATTGAGCGTGCGCGTCCGGCCAACACCATGGTTGACGGGTCTGGGCAGCCGAGGATAGGCTACTTTGCCATCTTGGCGGCGTAAGCGGTCGGGGTGAGCTCGGCCAGGGACTGGATGGAGCGGTCGGCCAAGCCGGGCAACACGTCG
>JAATFM010000304.1 GCA_015655195.1 Terriglobales bacterium | reverse complement strand
TTCTATCTCTAGCGCAATCGTCAGCGGGCCGATGTGGCCAAAGTGCAGATACATCGACAGCATGCTCGTTCCATCCACCTCGGGGCGATTTCGTTCCCGGTCATAGCTTCCAAGCATAGATCCGACGAACATCTTCAGCCGCTTTCTTGCCGCGTGTGTTCCTCCAGCGAACTCCTCGATGGGCAGGACGCTACGGTCCAGTTCTTTCCATCCACGAGTCATGTCCAACTTCACATCGTCTACTAGCAGTCCCTTCGGTCTCTGCCATGACTTTGCCGCCTTCGGGTTCTCGTACGGTTGCATGAAGTCCGGTAATAGCCGTTTCAGACGTGGCCGTATTGTCCTCGCGGCAAACTGCGCCTTTTCCAGCATCCGCGATGGGACAATCACATCCGCATCGACCGTCCAGAATGGAATGGTTAACCGTTTCGAGATGAGTGTCCGCCATCGCTCTGGCTCGCGCATCGGGTTTTCATCTCCGATCACCATTGCCGCACCCACATCATGAAAGAACTGCAGATGATCTTCATGCGGCGCTCTCCGCATCACAAAGCCAATTCCTCGCTCAGAGAGATCCTCTTCGACATCCCGAAGGCCTTGATTCAAGAAGTAGTAGTGCCGGAGGTTCGCATGCGGAAAATTGCTGATGCCCGCAAAGTACACCACCACAGGAAGCCTAAGCTCGTTCGCCACGTGCACCGCCACGTCCAGAGCATGGTTGTCGATCCCTCGCTCTGCCCGTTGCATCCAGTAGACAACGACTTTCCCGCCTCTCGCGGGAGTTCCATCTTTTCGCACTCGCACTTGCGGGTCTTCAGCAAGCCGAGACAATTCCTCGCCTATGTCATTCTGGTTGTTCACAACGCGACTCCGTCTAGTTGTTTATAAGGCGGAAGTGCTTGTCGCCGCTGTTCAGCGAAAAGTGGGAACGTGGCTTGCTGAATCGGGCCGGTCTGGATTCCGCCCGTGACCGTATAATTCGCTGCCGGCGCTGCCCGGCCTTCAGATGTATCCGACGACGTGGTGATCGGCGCGAGGCCCTTCATCGCGGCCATATCGGTGGGCAATTGGGGTCGGGCCGGGAAGGGGATTAACGCACATAGTCTTGCATTCCTAACAGTGTTTTTGCCTATCATTTTGCAGCCTCTGGATTTTCGATACGCACTTCCCTACATTTCCCATCGCCCACCTGGAGGTAGATCTGCACTTGGCGATGTGGACCATGGCCCTTATTCAGACCCATCGAACCTTTCGAGAGAGCCAAGATACAGAGAAAGTGAAAGCCGCCGCCCACAACAAACAGAGCCGGGATAGCTGGCCAAAGAGGTTCCGGATGCTGCTTAAGAGGACTCTCCATCGTACTTCCATGATGCAGCCTCGATTTGCTGCGATATTGGGCTACGACCATTAGCTCTTATGGACGACCTCGAACGAGTAACCATCTGGATCAAACACATCCGCGGCATAGTACCCCGGATAGTATTCGATTCGCATTGTCAGTCGGTAATTTCTGTCTTCGCGGTTGAAATAGTCCGGCACTTCAGTCAAAGTTTATGTTGACATATAGTTTCTATGGAAACTATAGCTCACAAGGCCCCGTACCTGCCTGACCTGGAAAGCCATCTTGGGTATTGGCTGAGACGCGTCTCCAATTCGGTCTCAGGAGCGTTCGCTCGTGCCTTACAAGAAAAGCAGACTTCCGTTGCGGAATGGGTGCTGCTGCGTGAGCTTCACGAGCGCGGGAAAGCTGCTCGGGCGAGCTGGCCGACATCTTGGGACTGCCCCGTGGAGCCGTGTCCAGGATCATCGACAAGCTCGAAGCGAAAGACTGGATCCAAACGGATGCGAAAGAGGGTGACAACCGATACCGGCTGCTTTCCCTCACGCGTGCGGGACGGCGCAGCTTGCCCGTTCTGGCTCAGATTGCGGACCAGAATGATTCGGCCTACTTCGATTGCCTGAGTGTAAAGGAAAAGGTTGTTCTTCGGGAACTACTTATCAAGCTTGCAGAGCATAACCGCATCCACGATGTTCCAACCGAATGAGGAGAAATCTAGTGAGCGAAGCAATCGATAACCTGACAGAGGCCATGAAGGCTGCAGAAGTGATCCGTCCTCGTGTGGGTGGGTTCCCGTATTTGGCCGAGGTTCTGCGGAAAGCTGGGGTGACACGCAATGTCTGGTCGCTTCCGTCCGGCCAAAGCCTCTTCCTGACTCAGGAGGGTCCGGTCGTCATGCAGGGCGAACCCTTGGTGACTGGTGTGGTCGATGTACCAGCTTTTGATGAGGAGGCTCTCATCGGGGCGCTACGTGTGGATCAGGCTGGTGAAAGCACCTTTCCTGAGTTTCTGGAAGCCTCCTGGCGAGCTGGCGTCGTGCGTTATGACGTGGATCTCGATGCGCGCACAGTGGCCTACCAGGGTTGCAATGGCGAGGAGTACATTGAAGCCTACCCAGCAGTCACCGTCGTCTAGCCCGGTGCGGCGACGCCTGTTCGCGTGAACGGCATCCCAAAATCCTCACGAGTCGGCCCGGTGTCCAGCAAACCCTACAGCTCGAATTTCGACTATTGTGTACTGTGCAAACCGCTCATTGAGCAATGAAGTAGAGAGTTCTTCCGATAGAACGGATCCCTTCCGACAATGTATGGTCCGCCACACGACTGCAAGGAAAAAGCTGAGGGTGAGGAGAAGCAGTCTGTGTCAATGTATCCGGCTTTTGGTTGGAGACTGATCTCCTGGCCATGATGAGATTCGCGCGTGCCTGTTCTTATAAGCCGAATGGTTTGTAAGATCATTGTCGGAAGCAGATTGCAGGCACGCTGTTGTGACTGTTCGTTCGTCTTCGCTTTTCCTATGCAGACCCTGGTGGGTGAGGTCGGTTGCGGGACGCTGGTTGTGGTCCGGAAGATCAGGCGGTGAGGGCCAGGTTCGCGGGCCTGAACGGGTCACCGCTGGACAGCATAGCCTAAGCGATCCGAGCGAGCTTGTTGGCGGTGGCCGTGACGACGACGTTGCGAGGTGCCCTTTTTTCCAAGCCGTTTAACCAGTCTCCACCGCGGGAGCATCACGCACCAGCTCAGAGCCTGAACGACACGCTGAGCAGCCTCCGTTTTCAGTCAAGCCGAGTTTCGTGCTGAGACCCCGCCCCGCGCGCATCCGCTCCCATGCGATCTCGAGAGCCTGCGGGGCGGACGGAGGATTGAAAAGCGCGGTTTCCGATTCAGTGATAGCTGTCACTGAACGGTAATCCCTCTGTTGGCGACTATGAAGTTGAAAAGCATTTTCATTGTCATGGTTTGTTCGGGTTCGGGGAGGGAATTCTCGTGCCTGCGCATCCAGAAAATATCAGGCATTCCCCGTACTTCGTAGACAAAAAGCGGAAGTGAGAAGGAGCCGGAGACAATGACCTTTAGCGATCTCACCGTCGGGCAACAGGCACGCCTCATGGAGGTTAATGGTGAGGGCGAGCTTCGCAAGAGGTGGCGGACACTTACGGGAAAGCACTTCGAGTGCTGTTGCGAATCTTCGGCAAGCTGCTGTTCGTCCGGACGCTGCAGAACTCCGGTTGCAAAACTGAGCTGTGTTCAGAAGACGACAACTGCCTCCGGAACGCTGCATAACTGAAAAAACGACGATGAGATTGGCGACTCCGGCCCTTTGGCGAAGCGGGGCAGGTTTTTCCTCATGGCACATCAATCAATCGGGAGAGGAACCCACGTTGGTTGATTCTGATTCTTTCCGGGATCATGCCACAACTAGCTTCTGCCCAGAATTTCGATAGGGCACAATGACAAGTACAGCAACCGCAGAGCCTTTGAAGTTGCAGCAACAGAAGGACAGGTCCGAGCAGAATACGGCCGGCTCACTTTTGGGTGAAACAGCCTTCTGGTTGTCGACGCAAAGGGAGTCTTGCCACATCTGTGGCGATCTAGAGGACGAGGGGATTGTCGTCGCATGGCATAACTTCGAACTGGCTGCCAAAGACACTTTCGCCTGGCAGGATAGCTCCTGCCAAGCTGGCTTGAACTTGTGCTTGAATCTAGCCGGGCGTGGGGCTCTCCACTCCGCGAACAGCAAAGTGAGTTTTGAGCCGCTTACTGGCTTTCTCTACACTTTTGGCAATGCCGATTTGCGCGCACGAAGGAATCGCGGCGAACATCATCGCTTCCTCACGATCGGTTTCTCGGCAAGTTTTCTGCGCGATCAACTAACGGAGTGTGAACGGGCGCTTCATCCGGTCGTCAGAGATTTTGTGCTTTCCGACGATCCTTTTACAAGTCTGGCCGAGCCGGTCCAACTCACGCGAGAGCACGAACACCTGATTTCGTTGCTGTTGCGTCCGCAATGCGTTGAAGGGCCGTGCCAACTCCGATGCAAAGGCATCGTCCTGCAGTTGATGGCAGACTTCCTGGTTCGGCCATGTTGCGGCAATGAATCCTCGTGCGATCGGCAGAAATGCCTTGGGCTGGAGCGCGCGCGGAAGGTGGTAGCCATTCTGGAACGCGATCTGGCCGATCCTCCGTCCCTCGACGAAATAGGACACGAAGTAGGGTGCAGCCCCTTTTATCTGAGCCGCACGTTCTCTCGAGAGATGGGCATGACCATCCCCCAGTGCCTTCGCACACTTCGCATGCGCTATGCCGCAGAACTGCTCAAGAGCGGCAGGTGTAACGTAACCGAGGCAGCTATGGCTGTGGGTTACTCGAGCCTTAGCCATTTCAGCCAGGCATTCTGCCAGACGATTGGCTGTTGCCCGAATATATATTCTTCATCAGGTCTCGAAACAGAATCCACCGCCTGCACAGGTCAATGCTCAAACGGAAGAGAGCAGATGTTTGAGGAGAACCAGCGATTGGGCGACCGAGCAGAGTCTGAGATTGACGTGTTGCTTGAAAGCGTTCGCTAGCTGGCAAGACTGCAGTGGACACGTCCGGGACAGTCTTTGTCCGCACAGGATTCAACGGCGCCTAAACAAAGAAAGGTGTCTTGTGTCCGCATGAAATCGAACTCTGTGTATAAGTCGAATGGCGGCTTGAGACATGATCCACATGCCGAATTCCAGTACCGAAATGCACTTTAGCAATTCTCCGACAAAGAATGGCAAGCGACCGTTAGCGCCATGTTGCGGATTCCGCTATTCAGTAGATATATGAAAAACACTGGACGCGTGAAGAGCTTTCTGTTCGTCGGCTGTCACTGCGGAAGAATCCATTCAGTTCGACTGCTGGGTATACTCACTTTTATCTTGTTGCTTACCGGTCAGGTCTTCGCGGCAGGGCCGCCGAGAATGACGGCCGCAGGAAACAACAAAGGAATCCATGGTTGTAATCTTCTCGAGGGCATCAAGCGACGCAGTTACGGACTGGGCGACCTGTGCGGACTGCGCGGCTGGCTGAACAAGTACGGTGGCACGCTGACGCTGATTGAGACCAGCGAGGCGCTGGGAAATGCCACCGGTGGAGTCAATCGAGGACCTGAATACGACGGTCTCACCCAGGCGATTTTCCAGCTCGACACGCAGCGCGCCTTTCACTGGTATGGCGGCACGTTCAATGTGAGCGCGCTCCAGATCCATGGCCAAAATCTGAGCGAAGACAATCTCTACACGTTGCAGACCGCCAGCGGCATCGAGTCGGATCGTGCGACACGCCTGTGGGAGCTCTGGTACGACCAGAAACTGGACGAGGAAGGCCGATACGATTTCAAGATCGGCCAGCAGAGCCTGGATCAGGAATTCATGGTTAGCCAGAACGCGCTGGTATTCGTCAACACCATGTTCGGCTGGCCGATGGTGCCTTCAGCCGACATGCCCGGAGGCGGCCCTGCTTATCCTCTCTCCGCACTTGGGCTTCGCGCGCATGCACGCCCAGGAAACTCGTGGACACTGCTTGCCGGCGCATTTACGGGCAATGCGAACCAGCAAAACACTTCCGGCACCGCATTTCCGACCGATGGCTTGCTCGGTATTGCCGAATTGCAGTATTCCTACCCATCGCTGGGCTTGACCGTCCGCTCAGACAATAAGACGCCTTTAGCCAGGACATACAAGGTTGGAGCCTGGTACGACACGGTCAAGTTTGACGATCAGCGATTCGACAACACAGGTCTTTCTCTGGCGAATCCGGCAAGCACGGGAGTCGCCAAGACGCATCATGGCGATTACGCGCTCTACGCTGTCGCCGATCAGATGCTCTGGATAGACCCGCGTGAGAACGATCGCACGATAAGCGTTTTTGTTCGCCCGATGGGAACGCCACTCTCGGACCGCAATGGGATCGATTTCAGCATGAACGCGGGCCTCACGTTCAACGAACCAATCATGCACCGCGACGATGACACGCTGGGCATAGGTATGGGTTTTGCCCATGTAAGCGGGGATGCGTCGAACTTGGACAGGGATCAGAGGGTTTTCTCGAACTCTCACGGTTTACCGATTCGCAGTGGAGAAACCTTTGTGGAAGCAACCTATCAGTACCAGGTGACACCCTGGTGGCAGGTACAGCCGGATTTCCAGTATGTCTTTAATCCGGGCGCGGGCGTTGTCAACCCTAAATCGCCTTCCGGACAGAAGGTACAGGACGAAGCAGTTTTTGGCATTCGCATGAACTTCGCATTTTGAAAGGGCGCCATCATGAGCAGCATCGACGCAAAAGCATTCCTCCTCTTAACCGCGTTGCTTACAGTGGCCATCCCCTCTCTGCGAGCGGACAAGCCCAAATCATACATCGAAACCATCCGTCACCACAGGACGCTGGTCTCGACCATCCCGGACAACGGCGATCTCAATCCCTATGCGCTGATCATCGCGCCCGTTTCGGCCGGACGCGTTCAAAAGGACGACGTCCTCATCACCAATTTCAATGGTCTGACGAATCTCCAGGGAACAGGAACCACGATCGTTGATTACAATCCCTCCACCAAACGGCTGACCACTTTCGCGCAAGTGCCTCGCAATCTTCCTCAATGTCCAGGCGGTATTGGGCTGAGTACTGCATTGACGATGCTCAAGAGCGGCTGGGTCATCGTCGGCAGTGCGCCCAGCACCGACGGAACGACCCGCACGCTCGGCGCTGGCTGTCTGCTCGTCTTCGACTCCAATGGGCAACTGGCAGCGACCTGGGCGAATGACAATATCCGCTGCCCCTGGGGCAACATGGCGTGGATTGACAATGGGAGTACCGCTACCTTGTTTGCCAGCATGTCCGGCTTCGATGTTCCTCCGCTCCAGGTTCGCGATCCTGTCACTGGTTATCCCGTTACCGTGAACAAAGGGACGATACTGCGCATCAGTCTATCCATTCCTGAGGGCAAACCTCCGGTCATTACAGATCAGACAGTCATCGCAAATGGATTCGGCCAGAGGGCGGACCGTGATGTGTTTTTGATCGGCCCCACGGGATTAGTCATTGCGGCTGACGGCAAAACGCTTCTTGCTTCGGACGCTCTGGGCAATCAGATTGTCGCGATTCCCGACGCCACAACACGCAAAGACAGCGCGGGTCTGGGCCGCACCGTGAGCAAGGACGGACTTCTGCGGCGGCCTCTGGCGATGACCATGGCGCCAAATGGGAATCTCCTTGCTTTGAACGCCAAGAATGGCCAGGTTGTCGAAATCGATCCAAACACCGGGGAACAATTGGGAGCGCAATGGATCGACAACAATCCCGCGCAATCGCCTCCTGGCAACGGCGACCTGTTCGGACTCGCTATCAGGCCTGACGGGAAAGGATTCTATTACGTGGAAGACGATGTGAACACCCTGGTGGAGGCAACTCAATGAACTGGTTCACAAACCATCCGCCGCATTTCGTCCGCTGGATGTTCTCGTCCCTCACAATTGGGTTGATGGGGATTGCCGTATCCGGTTCGGCTGCAGCAGCACAGTCAGCGCCTTCGAACGATTCGGTGACAGCGAATTGGGGAAAAACACAGGATCCTAACCGCGCGGAGCCCTTCTGGGGTGAGCATCAGGGCGGCATCGCGACGAAGCCGCAACACTTTACGTATTTTGCCGCGTTCGATCTCACCACGACAAAACGTGAAGATGTGATCAGCCTGCTGAAAGCGTGGACAGCCGCCGCTGCACGTATGACAGACGGCGAAACGGCACAACCGATGGAGGGCGGCCTGAAGCTAGCTGTCATTCCTGCGCCGCCCCAAGGCGGCGATGCCTCCGAAATGCCCGATCCAGGTCCGAGAGCGGCCGATACCGGCGAAGTGCTGGGGATGCCTCCGTCACGCTTGACCATCACCTTCGGTTTCGGTGCGGGACTCTTTAGCAAGGATGGAAAAGACCGCTTTGGACTTGCCGCGCAACGCCCGGAGGTATTAGTCGACATGCCGAACTTTGGAGCCATCGATCAGATGGCTCCAGAGCATACTGGTGGTGATCTTGTGATTCAGGCTTGTGCGGAAGATCCTCAGGTAGCATTCCACGCGATACGGCAGTTGGCAAGGATAGCTGAAGGTGTAGCGGCGATTCACTGGGTGCAGACCGGCTACAGGCCCATCGCGGGGGATCGCCATCTGCTCGGATTTTCGGCCGAGGAAAAGGTTCCAGGAATGAATGCCCCGTCGGGGGAAGCCATATGGGTCGGCAAAGATGGACCTGAGTGGATGCGCGGCGGCAGTTACATCGTCGTCCGCCGCATTCGGTTCGCGGTCGAACACTGGGACCAGATGCCGCAGGCCTACCAGGAGTCGGCAATTGGCGCGATGAAGCACCCCCACATGGAGGCGGATCAGGCGCAGACAACCGAGAAACCCTCTACGGATAACGCCGCCACTGACGATAGTGTTCCAGCGCATCTCGCGATCGTTTCACCCGGCAGGGATTCCATGCTTCGCCGGTCCTATTCGTACAACGATGGAGTCAATTTCATCTCAGAGCGTTGGCCGCCATGGCGGCAGGGTTTGGAGTACGACGCGGGGATGTTCTTCGTCTGCTTTCAGCGGGACCCACGAACTGGTTTTATTGCGGTCTTCCGTCAAATGGCGAATCGCGACTTCAAGCTGAATCAGTTCTGGACCCATGTTGGAGGCGGACTGTTCGCTGTTCCGCGCGGTGCGAAACAAGGCGAGTATATCGGTCAGCGCCTCTTCGAGTCGCACTGATCGGCGGAACTGCAAGAGCGCGGGAAATCCTGCTGCGCGGCCGCATAAAGATGAGGAGAGAAGTATGGATACCACTTGCCAACAATCTAAGCATTGCGATGTGATTGCGTTCGACCGTGGTGAAGCGCGGGAGAGGTTTGTCACCGTAAGGCGTGAAGCTTCTGACGATCTATCAATCTTTGACGGATTTCCACCCTCTTCCGGCGAAATGACCGCACAGCTTGTCTTTGGCGGATGCGATTTTGAGCAGGCTGCGCGTGCGCGCATGTTCGGGGCGGAATGGCCCGTGCTCTGGGTCCAGGGCGACGTTTGTCCGGGAACTCGTCTGTCCGGCACGCAAGCCTTCATCCTCGATGGCCGCTCCGTGCACCGTGTGAAGCTCGCCGATCGAATAGTGGGCAGCCTGTGGTCGGACGAGAACGCGGATTATTGCCTGTTGGCCGGCATCCTGCCCGCCGATCCCGGCGACACCCGAGGCTCCCAGACGATCAGCAGTATGCAGCAAATCGAGATTGCGCTGCACAAGGCGGGGATGAATTTTTCGCACCTGGTGCGGACATGGTTTTATCTGGATGATCTGCTCGCCTGGTATGACGAATTCAATGCGGTCCGCACCGAGTTCTTCCAATCGCGAGGTGTTTTTGAGCGTCTGGTTCCTGCCAGCACGGGCATTGGCGCACGTAACCCCGCGGGTGCGGCTCTGGCTGCGGGCGCTCTGGCGATTCGGCCTCGGCACGGGCGCGTCCATGTACAGGAAGTGCCATCGCCGCTGCAATGCCCTGCAACCGAATATCGCAGCTCATTCAGCCGTGCCGTGGAAGTGGCATCCCCCGATCGCCGGATGCTGATCGTTTCCGGAACGGCCAGTATTGCAGCCGACGGAAAGAGCGTGTTCACGAACGATGTCCACGGACAAATTCATCTGACCCTCGACGTCGTCGAAGCGATTTTGCGGTCGCGCAAGATGGCCTGGGAGAACACAGTCCGTGCGGTCGGCTATTTCCGCGATATTGGGGATCTGCCAGCCTTTGAGAAGTGCTGTCGTGATCGCGGGATTGCGCCGCTGCCGATGGTGCCGGTGAATGCAACTGTGTGCCGCGACGATCTGCTGTTTGAAATAGAGCTTGATGCAGTCTCAACGGTTGGGCTCGAAGAGGAGAAAGGTGTTGCCGGTGACGTTGCCTACGGAAACTGATAAGTTCTCGAGTTGGCTCATGCATCGCAGCGGTCCGTGCCTGGTTGCCGGTCCGTGCAGCGTGGAAACCGAAGAGCAGATTCTGGGAACAGCCAGGGAGTTGGCGAAGAATGACATCACTCTGTTGCGTGGTGGCATCTGGAAACCGCGCACGAGTCCAGGCTCATTCGAAGGAATCGGAGAAAAGGGCTTGAGTTGGCTTAGGGCTGCTGGCCGCGCGACCGGATTGCCGGTTGCCACCGAGGTGGCAACCCCGGCTCATGTCGAACGCTGTCTGATAGCGGACGTCGATGTGCTGTGGATCGGCGCCAGAACGACAACAAGCCCGATCGCGGTGCAGGCAATCGCGGATTCGCTGGCCGGCGTGGATATTCCGGTCATGATCAAGAATCCGATGAACCCTGAGCTGGGATTATGGATCGGAGCAATCGAGAGGATTCGGCACGCGGGCGTGAAAAGAATTGTTGCAGTTCATCGCGGCTTTTCCACGCACATCCAGCACAAATATCGCTATCAGCCTCTATGGCGCATTCCGTTGGAGCTACGGCGCAGGATGCCGGAAATCCCGATCCTCTGCGACCCCAGCCATATCTGCGGTGCGCGGCAATATGTTCCTGCAGTTGCAGCGGAGGCTCTGGAAGTTGGGCTCGACGGACTGATGGTTGAGTGTCATTGGCGACCCGAATCGGCCCTGAGCGATCCCGGACAACAATTGTCTCCTGGGCAGTTCGCAGAACTCGCACGCAATATCGTGTCCATCTCCGGTTCGGGTGTAGGCGAAGCGAACGAACAGCTTTGCAACCAATGGAGAGAGATCGATGAGATCGACCAGGATCTGAGTGTTCTGCTCACCAAACGGATGTCCATTCTCCAACAGGCGAGGGAAGACCGGGATGGACTTTCAGGAAAAGACTTGACCAGCGTTTGCGCAACCCGCCTGATGGCAGCTCTCGTAAAACAATTACCCAGGAACATCGAGCGCAAATCTGGCGTCTGTCCCTCCGGCTGTCTAGAGACGGAGGCTGATTCCGATGGCGCCCGAAAGTGGCAGTTTCAGTCCGGTATCGACCCGTGTGGCGAATCTGTATCGAGTAACAGACTGGCGTAACGGCTTTTTCTGGCAATGAACGTAGCTCTCGCTTAAGGAGTCGGGATGAAGAGTACAAATGTAGCGTTGGCGGAGTATCAAGGCGTCGGCTGTGTTCGGATCTGCGAATGCGGCTCCATCAACCTGAACATCGGCGTTGTTACGCTTCATCTGGATCCAGAGACATTTCTGAGGACAACAGCGCTGCTGCAACAGGCATTAGAACGATATCTGGAGCCAAGGGAGCCGGCATCTGCAATGTCTGACATACACCATGCGTTCGGCTCCCCCTCCAACCGGTTCACGAACTGACCATCCAAAGGACCATACGGGTATTTATTTTCCAGGCATCTCGCGTTTCTTCTGGCAGGTCTCGCAGGTGCCGTAAATCTGGAAGCTGTGCTGTGTCGTAGAATAGTGGAATCGCTTCCCGATGCGCTGCTCGATCCTCTCAATCTCCGGAGAGAAGAACTCGACCGAGTCGCCGCATGTCGTGCAAATCATGTGGTGATGGTTACGACGGTTGAGGCGATGCTCAAAGCGAGCTATCCCGTCTCGGAACTCCACTTCGGCGGCCATGCCGCACTGAGTGAAGAGTCTGAGCGCGCGATAGACGGTGGTGTAGCCGATCGTGGGCTCCTCTTTTGCGACGAGGGTATGCAACTCCTGTGTCGTGAGGTGATCGCGCGTTGCCAGGAAGATGCGCAGTATAGCGTCGCGCTGCGAACTACGCTTCAGTCCGAGGTGCGACAGGTGTTCATTAAGGATCTGTTGAGCGGTAGCCAACACCTCTTCGCCGGACCGGACATCGACTCGCTTTTCTGACATAATTCCGACGCACCTGCGGCTTACAAAAATTATATGCAAGTCTGATCCGGAACCATTGAGATCTCAACCTTGGGAAGATTGGATCGAGACAACCGCAGTCGGCTCGTGCCCTAAATTCTGCTGCCGAGCATTCGGTCCGGCCTGACTTCCAACTAGGTCTACACGCGACCCCATCTGCCATTTCGCGTTGTTCCTGATCATTGTATCTACTGTCGATTATGGAATGCCGACCAGTGGATCGGCGCTTGTCGCGATTCGAGCAGACCATTGTTCGTCAAGACGATGGGCCGGCCCTACCTGCCCGATGCGATCCCGTTTCCGAAGCACCGCAAGCGTCTGCCAACAGCGCTCAGCCAGGTTTCCAGTGTCTCTTCTCCACCGGCTCAAAGATCCCAGGGCAGACCACCGGGGAAACTCAGGGGATTCTGGTCCGCCTGCAGAATTCTTTTACGGTTATGCGCTTCTCAACCCCAGCGTTGTTAACATATCGGTCGCGCGGGGTATAAAGATTCCAGAGCACTTCGGAGTGGCGTGCCCTAATTGTCATCCGGATGCACAGTGTGCATTAAGCGCATCGTCATGTCGATCTCCAGAGTGGTTGTGACGCTTCGCCAAAAGACTCCACATCTTGCTCGCTTGAAACTAGGACCATTTTGGTCTTATATTTAGATCAAGTAGGAATCAGCAAACTGTCGTGGGCCGTGTTTGGTCGCACAGCGTCTATTGCGCGTTCGTTTTGCCCTGCTCAGACCGACTGATTTCCTTCATAAGAAGGGTTGCCATACATGTGCTCCAAAAGTTCGCAAAGTAAAAGCCGCCGTTCGTACACACTGCAAATTTTATCCCTGGTTCTTCTTTTCGCATTGTGGGGGCCATTCTCTACCGCGTTAGCGAGTTCCCAGAGCACGCAAGCCACCAGTACGGTGGCAGATAGCTGTGTCAAAGAGAGCACGGCAACGCCGGTTTCTGTGGCAATCGAGGTGAAGGATACCTCGGGAGCGGTCCTTCCACAGGCAGCAGTCGAGGTGCATTGCGGAGCCACGGTCCACAACGGCATCACGGCGAAAGATGGGCGCATTTCGCTTGACCTGCGTCCAGGCCAGTACCAGTTGCTGGTACGCATCCCAGGCTTTGCCAACGCCTCGCAGACGGTTGACGTTCCCGCTCCAGGTGGAACAGTGGAGGTCCTGATGGCCATTGCAGCGTCTACGGACGTGATCAATGTCACCGCCGACACGGGGTTTGTTCCCTATGAGTCCAATGCCGGGTCGAAGACCAACTCCTTGTTGGTGGAAGTGCCACAGTCGATCTCCATCGTGAACCAGCAGGAAATGGAGGCCCGCAACGTCGTTACCGTCAATGAAGCCTTGCGCTATACGCCTGGGGTCCAGACGGACGAGTACGGTGTTGAGCCCCGGTTTGACTGGCTTAAAATCCGTGGCTTCGATGCGCAGACCTTTGGCATCTTTCGCGATGGAATGCGGTTCAACTCACTCGCCGGTAAGCTCGACCCGTTCGAACTCGAGTCGGTGGAGGTGTTGAAAGGACCAAGCTCGGTGCTTTACGGAGAAATTCCACCGGGCGGACTCATTAACCAGGTCACGAAGCGGCCGCTTGCAGAACGCTCCACGCAAATCGAAGGTCAGTTTGGGGCCTATGATCGCCGGCAGGGCACCGTCGATGCGACGGGCTCATTCGATCGCGCTGAGATCTTCCGTTATCGACTGCTCGGGTTAATCCGTAATAGCAGTACGCAGACGAACTTTACCCCGGACGATCGCAGGCTGATTGCTCCTGCACTGACGTGGCATCCGAGCGAGCGAACCAACTTTAGTGTGCTTGCCGACTACCAGTATGACGGCAGCAAATGGAGCCAGTTCCTTCCAGCCAACGGTACGCTCTACAACACCAATCCCAACGGAATCATCCCCATCAGCACCTTCCTCGGCGAACCCGACTACGATCGTGTGACACGCACCCAGGGTTCCCTCGCATACACGGGCGACCATCTATTCAATGACGGCTGGAACTTGCATTCAAACTATCGGTACCAGTACATCGGCCTCAAGGCGCAGACGATCGCCGGCAATGGCTTCGA
>JAATFM010000023.1 GCA_015655195.1 Terriglobales bacterium | reverse complement strand
TTGCCGCCCATCTCAAGCGAGACCGGCTTGAAGTTTGCCGCCGCGCGCTGCGCCACCAGCGAGCCAACTTCGCTGGAGCCGGTAAAGCTGATCGCACGCACGCCGGGATGCTCGACCAGCGGTGCGCCCGCATCCGGCCCGTAGCCGGCTACGATATTTACCACGCCCGGCGGCAGGCCCGCGTCGATGAGCGTCTGGACGAGGTTGTAGGTCGAGAGCGGCGTGTCTTCGGCCGGTTTGATGACGCAGGTATTGCCCGCCACCAGCGCCGGAAAGAGCTTCCAGCTCGGAATCGCCATGGGAAAATTCCACGGCGTAATCAGCCCGACAACGCCGAGCGGCATCCGCACGCTCATGGCGAATTTGTTCTGCAACTCGCTCGGCGTGGTCTTGCCGAAGAGGCGGCGGCCTTCACCGGCCACGTAAAAGGCCTCGTCGATGGCCTCCTGCACGTCGCCGCGCGTCTCAGCCAGCACCTTGCCCATCTCGCGGGTCATCTGGCGGGCGTACTCTTCCTTGCGCTCCTTGAGCAGCTCGCCGGTGCGGTAGAGAATCTCGGCCCGCTTGGGCGCCGGAGTCAGCCGCCACGCGGCGAATGCTTTTTTTGCCGCCGCGACGGCCAGATCGACATCCTCGGCATTCGAGGCGGGAAACTCGCCCACAATATCCGAATGGTCAGCCGGGTTGACGTTCAGGAAGGTTTTGCCGCCGCGGCTGGGGAGCTGTTCGCCGCCGATGAGATTGAAGTACGTGGTGTGAGACATGGGAACCTCGCGAAATTCCGGTGTGCTGCGAAATAAATCTCCAGCGCGTTCCAGGATGTGACCAAACTGCGCCATAGTTCCTGACTTGACACGCTTTGGGCCATTTCTGCGCCTTTTGGCCCGGAAAACTGCGCTATTCTGAGAGCGCGGCAAACAGTAGAGTTTACAGCAACGGGCGCCATTCAACGCCCTGACCGCTTCCGCTCTGTCTATTCCTAAGGCTTTGTCCCTGGTCGCCGTACAATAACTTTAGAGGTAAATCCGAGTTCCCAATGTCTTCGAACGGCTATCCATCGCGCTCTCAGCGCACGCACGGCTTCCGCTCGCTCTTCAGCATGTTTTCGAGCGATCTGGCCATTGACCTGGGCACCGCAAACACGCTGGTCTTCGCCGCGGGCAAGGGCATCGTGGTCAACGAGCCCTCCATCGTGGCCATCAACAAGAACACCGGCGAGGTGGAAGCCGTGGGCAAGGAGGCCAAGGATATGCTGGGCCGCACGCCCGGCAACATTGTGGCCATCAAGCCGATGAAGGACGGCGTCATTGCCGACTTCAAGGTCACCGAAAAGATGTTGAATTACTTCATCCAGAAGGCGCACAACCGCAAGATGCTGGTGCATCCGCGCATCGTTATCGGCGTGCCTTCGGAGATTACGCAGGTGGAAAAACGCGCCGTCGAGGACTCGGCTTATCGTGCCAAGGCGAGCGAAGTCTATCTCGTCGAGCAGGCGATGGTAGCCGCGATTGGCGCGGGTTTGCCCATCACCGAGCCCTCGGGCAACATGGTTGTCGACATCGGCGGCGGGACGACGGACATTGCCGTGATCTCGCTCTCCGGCATCGTTTACTCGCGCTCGGTTCGCATGGCCGGCAACCAGATGGACGAAGCCATTACGAACTACCTCAAGCGCAAGTACAACCTGCTGATCGGCGAGCGCACCGCCGAGCACATCAAGATAGAGATCGGCTCGGCCTTCCCGCTCGACAAGCCGCTGACCATGGAGATCAAGGGCCGCAACCTCATCGAAGGCGTGCCGAAGACCATCACCATTGACGATAGCGAGATTCGCGAGGCGCTGGGCGAGTGCATTGCCGTGATTATGAATGCGATTCGCGTGGCGCTGGAACGGACGCCGCCGGAGCTTTCGGCGGACATCAGCGACCGCGGCATCGTGCTTACCGGCGGCGGCGCGCTCATCAAGAATCTCGACAAGCGCATCCGCGAGGAAACCGGGCTGCCGGTCTCGGTGGCCGACGATCCGCTGGCCTCGGTCGTGCTCGGCACGGGCAAGATGCTCTCCGACTTCCGGCTGCTCCGGAAAATCAAGATTGATTAGGGACTAAGGGACCAGGGACATAGGGACTAGAAAGATTCGGAACAAATGATGACTGGCAGCAAGCAGACACTTCACCGCATCCTACTCGCTATGTACGATTCTTCACGAAGCGACTGCGCCAGCTATACCAGGTTTTCCCTAGTCCCTATGTCCCGACGTACCTAGTCCCTGCTTCTATATGGAATCCTTCTTCGTCCGGTACCGAAATCTCCTCGTGCTACTGGCCCTGCTGGTGGCGCAGATTCTCGGCCTCGCCATCCAGGTGCGCCGGAACGCCGAAGGCCGCACCAGCTACGACCCGCGCGACAGCGAAGGCGTGCAACTCATCCGCCTGTGGGCCAATGCCGTGGTCTCGCCGCCGGAGCGTGCCGTGGCGAACTCCCGATCCGGCGCCGGCTGGATATGGGAAAACTACTTCGATCTGCGCAATGTGCGCCAGCAGAACCAGAACCTGCAATCGGAGATCGACCAACTCCGGCTCGAACAGGCCGAGCTGCTCGAAGATGCCCGCGCCGGGCAGCGCCTCGAAGCACTAAACGGTTTTCAGCAAAAGTACCTCTATAAGACAATCATTGCGCAGGTTATTGGTGGCAGCGGCACCGACCTCTCGCGCGTCTTCTATCTCAACAAGGGCAAGGACGAAGGCATTGCCCGCGACATGGCCGTGATTACGCCGGAAGGCATTGCGGGCAAGGTGCGCGAGGTCTATCCGCACTCGGCGCAGGTACTGGCCATTAACGACCAGACCAGCGGCGCGGGCGTGATTCTCGAAACTACGCGCATTCGCGGCATTCTGCGCGGCAATGCGCAGGGTGAGCCCGCCGTGGTCAATATTCTCGCCGACCAGCGCATCCAGCCCGGAGAAAAAGTGCTTACAGCAGGCGGCGACCAGATCTTTCCCCGCGGCCTGCCTGTCGGCACAGTTGAAAAGGTGGAAAAAGACCCCGACCGCGACGGTTTCATTCAGGTCGTTGTCAAACCGGCGTCGCGTCTGAACGGCCTCGACGAAGTCCTCGTGATTACCGACTCGGAGCCGCGCCTCAACGATAAGCAGTTGAAGGACCTGGCCGCCAGCGAGTCGGAGAAGAGCGTGGAGGCTGCGGCGCTAAACGAGCAGAAAAAGGCTTCGCAGATTCTGGAAGAGAAGCTGCCCGGCCTGACCGATCCGAATGCGGCGAAGCCCGCTGCCAATGCGGCCCAGCCAGGTGACGGAAGCACACCCGCTGCGCCAGCCGGGCCAAAGCTGCTCACGCCGCAGCACTCGGACCGCTTTACGCCGGGCTACACCGGCCCGCCTGCTCAGCCAGCCGATCAGGCACCGAAGCCTGCCACGCCCAAGCCGGCGACTGGAAATAATCCGACTGGCAATACGTCTGGCGCGAATCATCCCGCCACGCAGACTCCGAAGCCCGCAACAAAGCCTGCTAACCCGCCATCGGAAAAGAAGCCCGAAGCGCCGAAGCCTCAGCTCCATCCTGACGAGAGCGTGCCAATGCCCGCTCCGAAATCCAATCCCAACATCAACCCGTAGAGGGGATACTGATACGGAATGCCTGTATTGACGGCCAACTCGCGGCGCGACATCGAGATTCACCGCTACCCGGCGGTGCTCTACCTGCTGGTTCCCTTCGTGGCGCTCGTTTTGCAAGCGCTGCTGCCGCACTGGCTGGGCCGCTTCGCATACTTTGACCTGCCGCTGGTTGTCACCATCTACTTTGCGCTGGCTCGCCGCAGCCCGGCACAGGGCATGTTTCTCGGTATCGTGCTGGGGCTCTTCCAGGACGCGCTCACGCATCGCGCCATCGGCATCAACGGCATTGCGAAGACCGTCGCCGGCTATCTGGCGGCCTCGGTCGGCATCCGCATCGACGTGGAGAACCTGCTCATTCGCCTGGTGCTGAACTTTGCGCTCACGCTCGTCTCGAACGGCATCTATCTCCTCATCTACCGCGGACTGCTGGGCATGGATTTTGCCTGGAGTTGGCTCGACATGATTCTGCAGGCGGTGGGCAACTCGGTCATCGCGCTTGTGCTCTTCCCGCTGCTCGACCGCTTTCAGGTGCGGGATTGAGGCGTTTGAAATTGACGCCGGCTAACAAAATTGGCCGCTGATATAATCCGCATAAAAGAGGTATTTTTTTAGATATGGGGTCAGTTCGACTGGAGGGGGTTCGATTTTTGCCTATCCACAAGATCACGAACCGATCCATATCCATGGAGTTTATGCTGAGGTAAGGGTAATCGTTCACCTGAATAAGACTGCAAGAACCGTGGATGTCGCAGATCGCAAAGACGCAGTCAAGCCACGCAATGCAGGCCAGAGCGATGTTAAGCATATCCAGAATGTGGCAGGAAAAAACTTCGACAAGTTGATTCAGCTTTGGAAGAAAGCTCATGGCGCTTAAACCCGCGAAGGTCATTACAACAGACGAGCAGATTGCAAATGCAATTCGCCGTGCGCAGGAATATGAAATCGAAGACCCGATTGTGATTGGCGCAAGCTATTCGTACCATGCGGATTGCTTCATTCTTCGCATGAAGAATGGCGCTATTCACAAAATTCCACGCGGGCTGCTGCAGGGCTTGGGAACCGCATCGAGGCGTCAACTAAGCCAGATCGAAATCGTGGAATTCGGAGCCGGACTATATTGGCCGGCATTGGACGTAGCGCATCTGGTGTCTGGAGTTTTGTCTGGCGTTTATGGCTCGGAAAAGTGGATGCGGCAACTAAAATACGAAGTGGAACGCACAAAAATTCCAGCGTAAGCTTATTCCGATGAAGACAGGAACCCCTGCCATTGCGGCAGGGTCTTATTATTTGTGCATGTACATCAGTGCCCCATCGACACCGGACCGCCGCGCTTCGGCTTCTGCATCAGGAACGGCAGCGGGACGAGGATCAGCAGCAGAAAGACCATGATCCACACCACATCGACATAGGCCAGCAAACGCGCCTGCACTTGGGCCATGCTGTAAATCTGCGCGCCGGCGCGGTGCACGGCGTCAACATACGCGCCGGCACGCTGACGCATCATTGCACCGGCCAGCCCTGAGCGCATGGACTCGAATGGCCCGTCGCCCGGCGCGGTGTGCTGGTTCAGCATGGCGAGATGCCGTTGCGTGCTGCGTGCAAGGTACGTAGTAATGAAGCTGATGCCGACGCTGCCGCCCAGGTTTCGCGAGAGCGCCGAGAGGCCGCTGATCTCGTTGTTCTTGTGCTGCGGGATTCCGGCGTAGTTGAGCGTGTTGATGGGAATGAAGAGGAACGGCAGGCCGAGGGCGATTCCCGCACGCCAGCTTACCGCGAGCATGAAACTCACATTCAGGTTGAGGTTGGTCATGCGCATCATGCCCAACGCCGTCAGCAAAAAGCCTATCGATACCAGCCAGCGCGGATCGAATCTCGGCGCGAAGCGGCCCGCAAGAGGAAAGAGCAGCATGAGCACAATGGCTCCGCTGGCAATGGCTGTGCCGGATTGCCGCGCCGTGTAGCCCATGATCTCCTGCAGAAACTGCGGAATCAGCACGGTTGTCGAGTAGAGCGCCACGCCGACCATGAACAGAACGAACTGGCTCATGGCCGTGTTTCGTCGCTTGAATAATCGCAGGTCGAGGATGGGGTGCTCGATGACCAGCTCACGCCAGATGAAGAGCGTGAGGCCGACAACGGCAATGACGGCGCAGGTAAGGATGAGCCGCGAGCTGAACCAATCGTCCTCCTGCCCCTTGTCGAGCAGAATCTGAAGCGCTCCGATGGCGACTACCAGCATCCCGAGGCCCCAGTAATCCACGCCTTCCTTGCGCTTACGGGCGGCGGCGAGATATGGCGGGTCTTCGACGAGACGATTGGACAGATAGAGCGAGACGATGCCGACCGGGATGTTGAGGAAGAAGATCCAGCGCCAGGAGTAGTTGTCGATGATCCAGCCACCGACGGTGGGCCCGATGGCCGGAGCCATAACGACCGCGACGCCGTACATGGCAAAGGCCATGGAGCGTTTTTCCGGCGCAAAGGTGTCGGCGAGGATTGCCTGCTCGCTGGGCTGCAAGCCGCCGCCGGCCGCGCCCTGCAAAATGCGGCAGAAGACCAGCGCGCCAAGCGTGGGCGCGATGCCGCACAGAAACGAGCAGACGGTGAAGGCGAAGACGCAGCTCATGTAAAAACGCTTGCGCCCGATGCGGTTGGCAATCCAGCCGGAGATGGGCAGCACCATGGCGTTGGCGACGAGGTAGCTGGTCAGCACCCAGGTGGCTTCGTCCTGGCTGGCGGAGAGCGTTCCCGCGATGTGCTGCATTGCCACGTTGGCAATCGAGCTGTCGAGCGCTTCCATGAAGGTGGCCAGCGTAACCGTAAAAGCGATGGCCCAGGGATTGGCACGGGGGCGCCAGACGTCATGGAACGAGAGGGCTGGTGCTGTCGCCGTGGCGGCCAAAAAACTGCTCCTTGCTAGGTTGTCGCGGGTCGTGCAGGTTGTGTGCTTGTCCTAGACTACCGGATGCGATTGCCCGATGTGCCCTCGCAATATGTCATTCTGGTGAGTCATGTCCGACTCAGCCGCCAGCCCGCTACTCCTGCTCGCCATCGACACCTGCGGCCCCACTGGCTCCGCCGCCCTCGGACGCCTCGCAGGCAACACCGTCGATATTCTCTGCCAGGCCGACCTCGAAGGCCGCACCTATTCGGCGCAGCTTGTGGCCACAATCGCCGACCTGCTCGCTTGCAGCACCCTGAAACTACGCCAGGTGGGCTGCATCGTCGTCGTCAACGGGCCGGGGAGCTTTACCGGCGTCCGCGTGGGGCTGAGTGCTGTGAAGGGCCTTGCCGGAGGCGCAGGAATTCCAGTAGTAGCAATCTCGCGGCTGGAGATTCTGGCCGGGAAGGCCGGCGCAGAGGCTGCGGCGCTCGACGCGCATCGGAACGAGGTCTTTCTGCGCGTGGGAATCAACGAGTTGCTGGCTGGGGCAGAGGAATTGACGGGGATTGCTGCGCCGGCTCGGGTTGCTGTCTGCGATGAGCCGGCGGCGAAGCTGATTGCCGCGGCCTGGCCCGGCACAGAGCTGGTGCAGACCGCCGCGCCGACGGCTGCCGATGCGATGCGGCTCGCGGCTCCACGCATTCGCGCAGGACAATTCACTGATCTGGCGCTGCTGGACGGGAACTATCTCCGCAGGCCGGACGCTGAGATTCATTTCGGCGAAGCAGCGGGCGCTTCGGGCGCTCCTTCAAGAGACAGCGAAACGGCGCAGGCGGTCGATGCGATGCCGACAGCTTCCATCGAGCCCAAGCCATGATTTACCGAGTTCGCGAAATGTTGGAATCGGATGTAGAGGCTGTGCTGGCGCTTGCTGCGAGCCTGCCCTCAGCGCCGCACTGGCCGCGGGAGAGCTATCTTGTCGCGCTCGACCCGGAAGCGCGGCCGAAACGAATTGCGCTCATCACCGAAACCTTCGAGGGCGGCAGCCCGCAGATTGCCGGCTTCGCGGTCGCTTCCCTGCTCCCGCCCGAGGCCGAGCTGGAATCGATCGCCGTGGCTCCGGCCTTTCAGCGCCTCGGTGTCGCCCGGCGGCTCGTGGAAGTGCTGCGTGGCGAGCTTCGTAGCGCGTGTGCAACCGATCTTCTGCTCGAAGTCTGCGAATCGAATGAAGCGGCGCTCGGCCTCTACCGTTCGCTGGGTTTTGAGGAAACGGGCCGCAGGACGAATTACTACGCGAATCCTGCCGTCAGCACGCTGGAAGATGCGCTTCTGTTCCGGCTCGCCCTCTGACTGCTCTTTTGACAGGAGCAACAATCTCTTCCCCTGTACAGAACTCATCCAAAAAATCTAAAAAAATGTGATTCATGTCACTTAGCCCGTCGATACGCGCAAAATCCACAGAAAATACCCTCCTTCGCCATCATTTCCCGCTTGCGGCGCACAGCGTGGCGGAGCTATATGTAATGAGTCTGTAACCCAAGGAGGACCCCCATGGACGAAACTCAGGATTCGCTGAGCGAAGAGTTGAACCGCCTCCACACCGAACATCACCGCTACGCTCAGCGGCTGAACGAGTTGATCGAGAAGCCGTATCTCTCCGCGGAAGAACAGTTGGAAGAGGTTCGGCTCAAGAAGCTGAAACTCCACGCGAAAGACCTGATCTACGCCCTCGAACGCCGAACCGCTGTAGCGGTTTAAGGCGTTCCCACAGGCATCTCTGGCAAAACCAAGCGGGCCACGGACCCACCGCTGGACAGTGTGCTCTTGGGACTGCGCCCTGAGTCACCCTCCAGGCCGGGCGCAAGCAGCCCTGCGGAAGCCGCTCTGACCGTATAATCGTTGGGACAATGGTTCGCGACGGTTACATTTACGGTTTGAGTCTTCTGGTGGTTGCGGCGGCGGTTGTGTGGCTTACGCACGGCTGGGCCTGGGCAATTATTCCCGTGCTGCTGGCGGCGTTTTTTCTCTGGTTTTTCCGCGATCCGCAGCGCGCCATTCCCTCCGCTCCGGGTCTGGTTGTCTCCCCCGGCGACGGTCTCGTGACCGAAACCGTCCGCATCCAGACGCCGCAGGGCGAGCGCCAGCGCATCAGCATCTTTCTCAGCGTCTTTGACGTGCACATCAACCGCGCCCCTATCGCCGGCGTGCTCTCCCAAGTCCGCTACCAGCGGGGCAAGTATCTGAACGCGATGAACCCGGCCAGCGCGGTCGAGAACGAGCAGAACAGCGTCACGATTCGCGGCGAGGGCGCAGAAGTCACCTTCAAGCAGATTGCCGGCCTGCTGGCGCGGCGCATCGTTTTCAATTACAGCGAAGGCGACCGCGTGGAGCGCGGCCAGCGCGTCGGGCTCATCAAGTTCGGCTCGCGGGTGGATGTCGTCGTTCCCGCCGAGGCCGAGTTGCAGGTGAAGCCCGGAGTGCGCGTCAAGGGCGGTTCGAGCGTGCTGGCGATTCTCATGGAAGGCGCTTACGCTGTCGCTCCGGCCGGTGTCCTGGATGTTACTGCGGCAGCGATCGAGCCTGACCTCGAACCGGAGGAAGGCATCTGATGCCTACACGCGATGCAGTGGCGGCAAGGGCACAGACGCAGGCGCGTCTGCGGCGCGGCATGTTCCTGCTGCCCTCTCTCTTTACCGTGGGCAATATCGCCGCCGGCTATTTCTCCATCACCCAGGCCATTGCCGCCATCGCATCGGGCAGCGACGCGCACACGCATCTCGACTGGGCGGCCATCGCCATCCTCTTCGCCATCCCCTTTGACGCGCTCGACGGCCGCATCGCCCGCATGACGAACACGGTCAGCGAGTTCGGTAAGGAGCTTGACTCGCTCTCCGACGCCGTCACCTTCGGCGTGGCGCCGAGCCTGCTCGCTTACGTATGGGGCTTTCATTTTCTGCCCGCCACCATCCGCCCCGATCTGCGGCAGGAGCTTATCAGCGCCGGCGGCTTTATCTGCTTCGTTTATCTCATCGGCGGCGTGGCACGGCTGGCGCGCTTCAACATCAGCCCCGACGCGCAGCCGCGCAATCCCGGCCGGCCGGGGCGCAAATACTTCGTTGGAATGCCGATTCCCGCGGCGGCGGGGCTGATTGCCAGCACCGTGCACTTCTTCGGCGGCGCGTACCCCAATCAGGCATGGTGGGTCGCCCTGATCTGGCTGGCGCTCGTCGGCGCGTGTGGATTCCTCATGGTCAGCACCTGGCGCTTCTGGTCGGGCAAGGAGATCAACTTTGCCCGCAGCCATCCGATGCAGATTCTGCTCGTGCTCGCCGTCGCGCTCTTTCTCATGGTGCGATTCTCGGAGGGCGTGCTCTTCACCGGGGCGCTGCTCTACATGTTTTCCGGCATCTGGGCGCGAGCGGCCTACTCGTGGTCCTGGCGCCGGCGCAAGCGGCTCCGGGAGAGTCAACACACTGCCGAGACAGGAACTGACTCGCTCGCAGGCCCGCTGCGTCCTTAGATTTTTCTCCAACCTTCGCCACATACAATCTCAAACAGGCATCCAAGCCCGCAAAGGAACGATCTGTGTACAAAATTGCGATTGCCGGAGCCTCGACGCTTCTCGGCAAGGAACTGAAAGACGCGCTCTCCGAGTCGCCGCTCGCCGCGGCCAGCTTTACCCTGCTTGACGACGAACAGGGTCAGGGACAGATCGACCAGGTGGGCGACGAAGTCACCTTCATCCAGCCCATCGAGCCGGACTCCTTTGAAAAAATGGACTTCACCTTCTTCTGCGGCTCGGCGGAGATGACTGTGATCCACTGGCGGAAAGCGATTGCCGCCGGCTCCACGGTTCTCGATCTCACCGGCGCGCTTGCCGGCGAGCCGGGCGTTCTGGTCCGTGCGCCATGGTTGGGAACCGGGCTAGGGGTTGGCCCTGGCTCTGCCGATCTGCTCACCCAGGCCGTGGTTCCCGCACATCCGGCGGCGCTGGCGCTGGGCTTGCTGCTCGGCCGTGTGGGCCAGGCCGCGCCGGTCCGTACAGCCGCCGTCACACTACTGGCGCCGGCCAGCGAGTTCGGTCGAGCCGCCATGGACGAGCTGCACCAGCAGACCGTGAACCTACTGAGCTTCCAGAACCTTCCCCGCGCTATTTATGACGCGCAGGCCGCCTACAACCTGCTCAGCGGCCTCGGCGAGAGTGCGCAGATCAGCCTGCTCAAGCTCGAAGAGCGCATCCGCGGCGACTACACGGCCCTCGGCGGCGGACGCTGGCCCGCGCCGGCTCTCCATCTCCTTGCCGCGCCCGTCTTTCACGGCCACACCTTCTCCATTGCCGTCGAGCTTGACCGCGCCGTGGAGCTTTCCAGCATTGAAGAAGCTCTCAGCGGCGACCACGTCGATCTCGTCCTCGAAGACACCGATTCGCCCTCGAACCTCGCCGCCACCGGCCAGAGCGACATTCTCGTCCGCCTGCGCCCCGTGCAGGAGGGCCGCAACCCCGCGCAGGTCTCGCGCTTCTGGCTCTGGGCCGCGTCCGACAACCTGCGCCTCTATGCGCAGAACGCCGTGGACTGCGCCATCGACCTCAGCCGTCTGCGCCCGCAGGGGCCAGTGCAGTAATCCCGCTCGGCTGACGCGAGCCAGCCCGCACAGTCCGGTTGTCCGGCGCAGGCTGGCTCGCGTATCGTCTCCTTAAGTCTGGAGCGCCCGCCGATGACCACTGCCGCTACCCTCCCCATTGCCGCCGCTGGCGGAAGCTTTCTCATCGAATCCCGCTCGCCGGAAGAGGTCTTCACGCCGGAGGACTTCTCCGAAGAGCACCGTCAGATTGCCTCGACCGCCGCGCAATTTGCCCGCGAAGAGATCGCGCCGGCCATCGAGGCCATTGAGGCCAAGGAGCCGGGCGCGATGCGCTCGCTGCTCCAGAAGGCCGGCGAGCTGGGATTCCTCGCCGCTGACATTCCCGAGGAGTATGGCGGCCTGGGGCTGGACAAGACTGCTTCGGCACTCATCGCTGACCATCTCTCCCTGCTGGCCAGCTTTTCTACGGCATTCGGAGCGCATGTCGGCATCGGAACGCTGCCGCTCGTCTGGTATGGCACGGCGGAGCAGAAGCAGCGCTACCTGCCCAAGCTGGCGACGGCAGAATGGGTCGCGGCCTACGCGCTCTCCGAAGCCAGCTCCGGCTCCGACGCGATGAACATTCGCACCCGCGCCGCGCTCTCCGCCGACGGCACGCACTACGTTCTCAACGGCGAGAAGATGTGGATTACCAACTGCGGCATCGCGGACCTGTTCACAGTCTTCGCCAAAATAGACGGCGAAAAATTCTCCGCCTTTCTCGTCGAGCGCGGTTTTGCGGGCGTCTCCGTCGGCGCGGAAGAGCACAAGCTCGGCATTCGCGGCTCTTCCACCTGCCCGCTGGTGCTGAACGATTGCAAGGTGCCCGCCGCCAACCTGCTAGGCGAAGCCGGCAAAGGCCACCACATCGCCTTCAACATTCTCAACATTGGCCGCTTCAAGCTTGGCGCGGCTTGCGTGGGCGGCTCGCGCGGCGCGCTGGCCGAGATGATTCGCTATGCCAAGGAGCGCACCGCCTTCGGCAAGCCCATTGCCGAGTTCGGCCTCATCCAGCGCAAAATTTCTGCTTCAGCCTCGCGCCTCTACGCTGCGGAGAGCATGACATACCGCACCATCGGCATGATCGACGTGGCATTAGCTTCCTTGCCGGAAAACTCTTCCAAAGAATCAAAAGAAATTCAGAAGCGCATCGAGGAATATGCGGTCGAATGCTCGATTCTGAAGGTCTATTGCTCGGAGGCCCTCGGCTTCATTGCCGACGAGCTTGTGGCCACGATGGGCGGCTACGGCTACGTGGAGGATTATCCCGCCGAGCGCATCTACCGCGACTCGCGCATCAACCGCATCTTCGAGGGCACCAACGAGATCAACCGGCTCATCGTGACCGGCTGGCTGATGAAACGCGCCATGAAAGGCGAGCTGCCGCTACTGCCCGCGATCAAAAAAATCATGGACGAAGTTCTTGAGCCGCCTTCTTTCGACAGCGTAGACGACGCCGATGCGCCGCTCGCGCACGAATCGGAGATTCTCGCCGCCACGCGCAAGATCGCGCTCTTCGCAGCAGGCGTGGCAAGCCAGCGTTACATGGCGGCCCTGCAGGACCAGCAGGAGATCATGGCCGATCTGGCCGACATGATCGCGCAGGTCTACGCGCTCGACTCTGCGCTGCTCCGCGCACAGAAGCTCGCTGCGGCGGGCAAGGCTTCGGCGCAGGTTGCTGCAAGCCACGTCTCTGCGAAAATGACCGGCCTCATCGCCGAAGAATCGCTCGCGCTCGTCGGCGAGGCCGCGAAGCGCATCCTGGCCGCATCCGCCGAGGGTGACGAGCTGCGCACGCAGCTTGCAATCCTGCGCCGGCTGACGAAATCCATCCCCGCTGATGCGGTCACGCTGAGCCGCGCCGTGGCAAAGCAGTGCATCGCACTCGAACGCTATCCGCTGTAAACGTAGACCGTGGACAGTTGGTAGTTATCCCACCCTTGCGACAGAAAAAAGTCGCAAGGATGGGGCACGGAAGAGCTGTGGTGGAACAGGCTTCCTCCCACATCTCTGCGAGATGTGGGGCGCCCGGACTTCCGTGCCAGAGCACTGTAACCGGTCCACGCCTGCTTTCATGCCGGTAGGCGCTCGATTGTCACTACAGTAATGTCGTCTGATTGGCCGAAGTGGACGGCGGCCTCGACAATCGCCGCCGCTGTCTCCGTCGAGATCGCCTGCGTGCGGTCAAAGCCGAAAAGATCGCCGCTCTGATTGCGCGCCTCTACTACGCCATCGGTATAAAACGTGAGGCGGCTGCCGGGCGCGAGCGTGAGACTCATCTCTTCGCACTGCCCACCGCCGGTAACGCCCAGCGGCAGCGCGCCGGGCAGCGCCACCTCCTTGCCGTCAAGATACGGCGCCAAGTGGCCGGCATTGGCAATGAAAACCTGGCCGTCCTGCGCGATCCGCGCGGCCAGCGCCGTGGAAAAGCCGCCGCGCGTGCGCCCAATCAACCGCTCGTGCAGCGTGCTAAGAATTTGCGCCGGCTCTGCGGTCTCTTCCGCGGCCGTGCGAATAGAACCGACAAGCATCGAGACCAGCATCGCCGCCGGCAGCCCCTTGCCGGCCACGTCGCCCAGCACCAGCAGGATTCCGCCCGCGCCGTCGGTCAGAATCTGAAAGAAGTCTCCGCCCACCTGCTGCGCCGGTGCATAGACCGAATCCACCCGAAAGCCGGAGAAGCTCTCTCCGCTGCCGGGCAGAATCACCTGCTGAATCTCGCGCGCGGCCTCCATCTCACTTTCAAGAACGGCCTTCTCCGTATGCACGCGAATATGCCGGCGGCTCTCGCTGACAAAGACAAAAACAAAGCCCGCATAGCCCAGGAAAACCACAAACGTCGTGGCCTCGGTATCGAAGTTGAGCCGGCTTTGCAGCCGGGCCGTATCGGCGGCGTTCCTTTGCGCGGGGCGCGGCGCATCGGGGAACCAGTTGCTGAGAAAGCTCATCACGGCAATCTGGAGGACAAGCAGCGGCAGAAAAGCCTTCCAGAAGCTGCCGCGCAGCCGAATGCCCCCGTAGGCATAGAAGACGGCGAAGATGCCGGAAAGCGCCACGCCGCCGACGAAGCGGATCGGCGACTGAAGGCCCATGCCCGCGATGTCGCCGAGAAAGCCCATCGCCGAAAAGGTGAAAAACACTGCGGCCAGAAAGATGAAGAAGGTTCTTCCGGGGATATTGCGCCAGGGATTGACCTTGCTTATAGGCTCATTTGCGGGCTCGGCATTCATCCTCCGCACTCTCCAATCGGGCCGGACCGTATCGGAACCGGGCCCGCTTTGCCGATCTCCCGGCAAACTATGGATTGGAGTCTATACGGTTGGGGCCGTTTCCAGAAGCGATGCGGGAACTGAAAACGCGCCAGTGTGTATCGACCACTAGCTGATGCCCGTTGTTGTAATCCTTCGTAATCGCGGCTTCGACGCCGGCCATGCAGGCGGCATCGGTGAAGATCAGCCCCAGCTCACGGTTCTCGGTGAGCGAGGGTGCGGAGCAATTCTCCGAGCCGAGAAAGAGCTTTGCCGCGACTGTTCCGTAATCGGCCAGAATAGCCTTGGCGTGAATGTAGTAGCCGGTCTTCGACGAGTACGTCGCCACCTTCGCGCCATCGGCCATGAAGGTTTGTAGAGTCGAGGTGTAGCTGCCGGTCAGGTTCTCCTGCACCAGAGTCACGGCAACGCCGCGTTTGAGCGCCGCTTCGATAGCGGATTCGATGCCGGTGTCGGACATCTCTTCCTGCGCGATGAGCAGCGATTGCGTTGCGCCATTGATAATCCCGAGCAGCGCGGCGCTGGAATTCGTCGGGCTCCAGACCAGGTTGTCGCCGGTGGGCGGGGTGATCGTCGCATTCGTAAAGTCGGCGTTGAATGTCGTCTCGATCGCCGCAATATCCGCCGCGCTATTTGTAATCACACCAAAATCGCGCGTGGTGGGATAATCTTCCGTGGTCAGGTTCAGCGTGAGAATCGCGGAGGTCGCCGAGTCCACCGTCACCGTCTTCTGGTGCGTGCAGGCGTAGGTTGGGTTGGCCCAGTGCACCGAGACGCCGCCCGCAGCAAGCGTGTTGTAAGCCGTCGTGTTGCTCTTCTTCTCGTTGTTCTGGTCGAGAATCACACGAACCATAATCCCTGCCGCAGCGGCTTTGGTCAGAATCGATGTGACGGTTGTGTCCGTCAGCTCGTACATCGTCATGTCGATGGACTTAGTTGCCGACGAAAGCAGATTGTAGAGCGCCGTGAGGCTGTCGTCCGGCATGGTAATCAG
>JAATFM010000195.1 GCA_015655195.1 Terriglobales bacterium | reverse complement strand
CTCCGGCAGCGGTTCTCAGATCGGCTATGACGGCTTTGCATATCACCTGCCGAATGGCGCGGTGATTCGCCCCACCAGCCCTGGCTACATCAACATGGAGGCGGCCTGCTACGGCTACGGCGGCAACTCGGGCGGCGGCACGGTCGACCCCGCCACACTGCGCGAGTACGCGCCCGGCATCGGGCAGATTTACTCGCTGCAGAACGTGGCCAACTCCGCCTACAACGGCTTCCAGCTATCGGTGCGCCATGTCTCCGAACCGCTCACGGTGGGCGTGGCCTATACCTACAGCCACTCGATCGACAACGCCTCCGATCGCTCGGACGCCACCTTCGTCAACTCGTTCGACCTGAAATCGAACCGCGCCAGTTCGGCCTTTGATGAGCGGCATCTGCTGCACATCAGCTATCTCTACAACCTGCCGGTGCGCGCATTCTTGCAGCACATGCTGGGCAACCTCAACAGCAATCCTGATCCGGATGCGCACGCGGTTAATCGCTCGTCCGCAAGTTTTCTCACCTCGCGCATGTATGGCGTGCTGCTCGATCACTGGCAGCTCTCCGGCATCACGGTCTTCGAGTCCGGCATCCCGTTTACTGTCGTCAACGGCGGCAGCGGAACAGGCCCCAGCGGCGTCTCCGTGCTCGACAATGCCGGTGTTTACAACGGTCTTGGATCGGGATCGTATCCGGATCGTGTCGCAGGCATCTCTGTGCACGGGCACAGGCAGGCGGCGGGCAACAACGGATCGAGCGTGGGACCGCTGCTGCTTAATCCCGCGGCGTTTACCGCGCCGCAGGGCCTGACCTTCGGCAATGCGGGCCGCAACTCGATGAACAACCCGCATCGTCTCAACTTCGACATGGCGACGCAGAAGAATTTTGCCGTGACGGAGCGTGTTCACCTGGAGTTCCGCGCGGAGGCCTTCAACATCTTCAATGCGACGCAGTTCCGCATCTACGATCCCACGCTCGGCAATCAGCCGGAGAACACCGTGAGCTGCTACTCCGGTTCGGCAACGACGGGCTACTCCGCCGCCGGAGACGCGAACACGGATTGCCTGACCGGCAGCTCCTTTCTCCACCCGGTCGATGCGCATCGTCCACGCACGATCCAGTTCGGCATGAAGCTAGCCTTCTAGCATAGCCGTGAAACGAGATTGAGATGAGAGAGAAAACGATGCAGCGAGCAGCACTCGATATGAAAAAACGATTCACCCTGGCAGGACTTTCGCTCGGACTACTGATTGCGATCGCCGGTTGCGGCAGCGGCTCTTCCAGCGGCAACGGCAACACGCCTGTGCCTCCCGCCGGGACTTCGGGAACCAAGTCGTACACCTACGCGGGCACGCAGAGCGTGGACGGTTTCAATGATTTTCCCTATGGACAGACCTTCCGCTACGGAGGCGCCTGGGTGCTGACGCTTGACGACACCAATAACTACTTCAGCTATCAGAATGTCGGACACGATGCGAACAACAATGCGCTCGGCGTGCCCGGACTGCCGCTGCCGGTTCCGGTGACGGGTGGGACTGCGGGCAGCGGGTTCTTTTCTCTGACGCCGAATGTGGCCGGATCGCCGGATGGCAGCGGCGGTTATGTCGTGGAGATTCCCGGCGAGGGCGCGCTGGTGCGTCCGAATACGCAGACGGTGATTGCCTCGGGCAGTGTGCAGGTGCCGAGCACGCCCATGGTTGCTCCGACGGTGTTTGCGGCCAGCGCAAGCTGTCCGGTGTTGAGCGGAAACGAGACCTTCCAGTTCATCGCGCTCGGCTCTCAGTTGCAGAACGACATCTACGAGCACGTGGTTTACGGCAGCGTGCAGGTCAGCGGTACGGGTACGGCGTATACCTTTTCCAACCTGAACATGTATGGGTTTGCCGGAGACTCGCTCTCGCCGGACGCGCTGCCGGTAGGGAACTGCGGCACTACGCAGGAGGGCTATGCGATCAGCATGGTTGCGCCTGAGCAATACACCTACTATCTGAATGGAAACGCGGTATCGAAGGTCACCGATAACTTTACGCTGACGACTGCGATCAGCCCCTCCGGGCTTTTCATCATGGATCAGGGGCAGGGTGATCCTTATATCGACTCGTCGAGTTTTGGCGCGGGCATTGGCGTTTCCGGCGCGACCGATCTGCAGGAGCTGGTCGGCGTTGTGCAGCCCGCGAGTCCGCTCAGCGCCAGCAGTCTGGTCGGCGCAAAATATCTCGGCTTTGAGTACGACGCGCTCGATGTCAGCCTCAACCGCGCTGCTTCGAATCCTGTCATGTTCGGACAGACAGCGGGCTCGGGAACGGTAATGACCGGCGGCGGTTACGCCAACGACGATGTGACGCAGACTCCGGTCAGCAATATCACAATCGATCTTGGCCAGCAGGATTCGGCCAACAACGGCCTCTACAAAAACGTCATCGTAACCGTTCCCGACACCTACGATGGCTGCAACAACGTGCCCTTCGGCGGCACCGATGCCAATGGCAATCCCACCTGCACCTTCCCCGGAGTCGCAGTTGCGGGCACTGTTGCCGGCAAGTTCGTCATCTTTGTCTCCGTCAACGATCTGAGCCAATCTATCGCTCACTATTCGCCTTATGCGACGCTCCAGTTCTTCCTGTATCAGCAGTAGTTTTCAGCAGCTTTGTGTGGCGGCTGCCAAAGAACGGCAGCCGAGAGAAATGACGATTTCTGTTCTTGAATTTGAGAGGGGCTTTATGTTGCAACGTGCCGCTTCGATGCGCAGTTTCTTATCTCGATGGATGTCTCGATTGGTTCTTCCGCTTCTGGTTCTCCTGCTGTCCGCGGGATTAGGGAGGGCGCAGAATCTCTCGTTCACTCCAGGCGTGTCTTCTCTGTACGCGGGCGATGTGCTGGGCCAGTCGAGTGTCTCCGGGCCCAACTATGCGGGACTGCCCAGCGGGCTGGTCTTCGGACAGATCGCGAAGACCACCTATGATGCGAACGGGAACCTTTACATGATGGATCCGGGCAACCAGATCCTGCGTGTGGTTGCGGCAGGCACTACGCCGATTCCTGTTCTACCGGGCGTTGCCGTGCAGGCCGGGCAGGTTTACACCGTTGCAGGCACCACAAACTCCGCAACGAGCAGCATTCCCTGCGCAGGCGGGGTGGACCTGCAGGGCAACGGCTGCCCCGCGACCGTGGCCTCAGTCTACGGCGATAACGTGATCTTGGACGCAAACGGAAACGTTTATGTAGATGATCGGAATTACGGCCAGATTCGCGTGATCTATGGCGGAAAGGGGACGCTGCCCGGAATCAGCAGTCCCAGGCAGGGTTATATTTATGCGCTGACCAACGCCGCGAATAATGTCGATATGGCGGATAACACCGGAGACAATGGTCCCGCAATCAATGCCACGACGCCCGGTATCACCGCGCTCGCCATCGACGGCAATGGAAATATCTATATCGCGGATAATGTTGAAAACCAGATTCGCATGATCTACATGGGCGGCAGCAACCTGCCGCCGAGCTACTTCGGCGGAGCCACTCCAACGGTGGGCAACATTTACCTGTTGAGTGCTCCGGACCCCAGCCAGGTATGCCCGGACCCGACCGGCGTCTGCGATGGCCAGCCTCTGCCGCAGGCCTATTACGAATCGATTTCCGCGATGGCCACCGATGCCGCGGGGAATCTCTATGTGGTTGACTGGGCGGACTATGAGGTACGAGTGGTCTATGTCGCCGGAAACATCCCCGGAGTGACCGATCCCGTTCCAGGCTACATTTATGCCCTCGCAGGCAACTTCAGCTTCCTTCTCAGCGGAACGACCGGGCCTGTGGTCAATGGAGCTCTGGCAACGGCTACGCCACTGACGTTTTCAAATCCGAGTGGGCAGCCGTTTGGGGCAATCGCCACGGACAGCGCCAACAACGTGTATTTCGTAGGCAATGGGACCAGCAACATATACACCAACAACATCATCTACAAGGTCGATCCATCGGGAATCCTGACGACGGCCTTCGGAGGCACTGCTCCCTGCACGACGCCGGCTGATGTTATGAACGATGGCTGCGCTGCCACCTCGGTGGGTAATGGGTCCTTTGCTGGGCTGGCGGTTGATTCCAAGGGCAATCTGTATGTATCGGATTTGAATTACGGGGGCCTGAACCTGATCCTCAAGTCCACGGTCGCGACCTCGACGCTCGACTACTCGGGAACGATTGGTTTGCCCACGCCAGGGCAATCGCTCTATGTCTCCAACACCGGCACTGCAGGTCTTCAACTCAGCAGCATCGACTTTACCGGGCCCTTCAACCAGGTTCTCACCGGCGCGAATGATTGTTCCGCAACGACGTTGCTGCCTGCTGGAGCAAGCTGCCAGATTTCGGTCAGCTTTCTGCCCACGGGCTCGGGTACGGCGACAGGGAATCTCGTCATCTCCAGCAATGCGCAAAATGCAACCGACGGGACCAATACCGCGAGCTTTTCCGGCACCGCCGCGCAGGCCAGCAGCACGACGAATCTGGTGATCTCTCCGAGTGCTCCGACGGTTGCAAATATCGGCCAGACGGTGACCTTTACCGCAACGATCGTGCCGCAGTATCAGGACACGCTCGTACCATCCGGAACGGTCGCCATCATGAACGGAGCCACGCAACTGGGCTCGGCGAATGTGGTGAACGGCGTCGCAACCTTCGCCAGCAGCAGCATCCCGGCGGGCAAGGATGCGATCACCGCGGTTTACAGCGGAGACTTGAACTTCGTCACCAGCACATCGAGCC
This sequence comes from Terriglobales bacterium, assembly GCA_015655195.1. GTDB lineage: Bacteria > Acidobacteriota > Terriglobia > Terriglobales > Acidobacteriaceae > Telmatobacter. Next base: position 18,865 of record JAATFM010000195.1, on the reverse strand, counting down.
CCGTGTCTCTGACGGTTTCTGCGACTCCCGCCGCAGTCGTCACGCTCAGCACCTCCACCACGACGGCAAACAGCGGCCAGAGTGTCGCCCTGATGGCAAACGTATCGGCGTTCTCCGGCGCAGGAGTGCCGACCGGCCCAGTCACCTTCCAGGTCGGTCCCAACCCGCTGCCCAACGGCACAGTCATGCTCAACGGCGGCATGGCGACTCTGAATACGACCTCGCTGCCTCCGGGCAACAACCAGATCATCGCGGTCTACGGCGGCGACGCCAACTTCGCCGCAAATGCCTCAACGAAAGTCTCCGTTACCGTGACCTCCTCCGGCCAGCTACAGTTCACGCCCGGCCTCATCTCGCAGGTCTCGGGCAGCTACTTCACCACCGGCACCCCGGTCAACGGAACTACCGCAACCGTAGCCAAGTATCAACCCTATACAACCAGCGTCGCCGTGGACAGCTACGGCAACACCTACGTTCCGGGAGGCCGTAGCGTATTCCTTTATGCCACGGCCTCGGGTAATGGACCGATTCCCGGCGTGACCAATCCGGTCAAGGGCAACATCTATGTGATCGGCAATGGAACCGCCTGCGCGAACAATTCGCCTACGCCCTGCGGCGAAGGAGGCCCGGTCAGCCAGGCATCCTTCGTCTCCGTGGGTGCAATCGCGGTGGATGCGCTCAACGACATTTACGTGCAGGATGGCTCGGTCATCCGCAGGATCACCGCGGCAACCGGCGTCATCACCACCGTGGCCGGAACCTGGTATAGCTCGAACGGCATCGCGCAGTCCGGATTCAGCGGCGACAACGGCCCCGCCACCAGCGCCAAGATCTATGTCAGCAACCTTTCCGTGGACCCGAACGGCAACATCTACATCGCCGACAACTACGACGGCATGGTGCGCAGGGTGGATGGGCTGACCGGCATCATCACCACCATCGCCGGAGACGTCGCTGATTTCGGAAAAACCGGGCCGGCCGGCTCGTCGCTCTGGTTCTGCCAGACTTTGCCCTGCGGCGACGGCGGCCTTGCCAGCTCGGCCGCGCTTGTCGGACCAACCAGCATCTTCGTCGATGCCGCGGACAACATCTACATTGCGGACGTCGGCTACAACAACGAGGCCAGTGGAAACGTCGAGGTCATCCGCAGGATCGACGCCAAATCGGGCGTCATCTCGCTCTTTGCCGGCCAGTACACAGAAGGCCCGTATGCGGAGCAGTGCGGCGCAAGCACGGGGATCTCCTGCGGCGACGGCAGCCCGGCAATCAGGGCAATCTTTAACGGCATCACGAGCGTCGCAGGCGACCAGGCGGGCAACATCTACATCGCGGACAGCAGCCTCGCCGCCGTGCGCAAGGTCAACATTCAGACAGGTATCATCAACAACGTCATCGGCGATGCGGCGGACGAGGGCTCGCCAGCAGGGCAGTGCGCCACGGCTCCCTGCGGCGACGGCGGCCCTGCCACCAGCGCCCGGCTCAAAACCCCCAAAACGATCACGCTCGATCCCCAAGGCAACATGTACGTGTTCGACGAAGGGGAGGATGTCGTCCGCGAGGTTACAGGTGCAACCTCGGCGCTTGCATATGGCAGCTGGGGCCTCGGCACCACCACGCCGCAAACGCTCACCGTCTCGAACATCGGCGCGCAGCCGCTGACCTTTAGCGGCCTGTCGATCCCCGCTCCCAACTACGAGCAGCAGGCCAGCGGAGGCACAGACTGCGCGGCCACCACCACGCTCGCCGCCGGTGACGCCTGCCAGCTTGCCATTGCCTTCTTCCCGACGGCGGAGGGCCCGCTGCCCGCAACGGCCAGCATCGCCAGCAACGCCACCAACGCGGTCAGCGGCGCAAACACGATTGCGCTCTCCGGTACAGGTGCTTCGCTCGGAGGCAGCACGCCGCAGGCCATCACCTTTCCGATGGTGCAGGCGGGTCTCAGCTACGGCTCCGCGCCCATCCTGCTCAATGCCTCCGCCGATTCCGGCCAGCCCATTACTTATGAAGTCACCGGCCCGGCGACGGTCGCAGGCTCCACGCTGACCATCACCGGCGCGGGCACGGCCAAGATCACCGCCTACCAGTTCGGCAGCTCGCAATACGCGGCGGCCACGCCGGTTTCGCAGAGCTTCACCGTGGCTCCCGCAACGCTCACCGTGTCCGCAAACAACCTGTCGCTCAACGCCGGAGCGACGCTGCCCGCGCCGACCTACAGCATCACGGGCTTCGCCGGCAGCGATACGCAGGCCACCACGACCACCGGCGCGCCCACCCTCACCGTGGTGGACTCATCGGGAACCACCTACCCCGTCGGCTCAACGCCGCTCAGCGGAACCTACACGATCAAAATCGCGCAGGGCACGCTCGCCTTGACCGCCGCAGAGGCCACGGACTACAACTTCCTCTTCACCAATGGCACGCTCAACGTCACCGGCGCGGTCTCGCAGACCATCACCTTCGGTGCGTTGAACGATGTCACCTACGGCGCATCCACCATCAAGCTTGCGGCCAACTCGAACTCGGGGTTGCCGATCAGTTACTCCGTGCAGGGACCGGCAACCGTGCTGGGCAACCTGCTCACGATCACGGGCACGGGAGCCGTTGCCGTAACGGCTACGCAAAGCGGTGACGCGCAGTATTCCGCTGCCACGCCGGTAACGCAGGCCTTCAACGTCACCAAGGCAGCGCTCAACGTGGCGGCTGTCAGCGTCAGCGTTGCTCAGGGCGCGCCGTTGCCGTCCTTTACTTACACCATCACTGGTTTCGTCAATGGCGATACGCAGGCAGTTGTCTCCGGTAGCCCTGTGTTGACCACCACGGCAACCAGCAACTCGCCGATCGGGCAGTATCCGATTACTGTCGCTGTTGGTACGCTCTCTGCGGCAAACTACACCTTCACTCCTGTCGCAAGCGGCACGCTCAGCATCATTACGCCGCAGGTGCAGACGATCACCTTTCCGGCGATTGCAAATGTGACCTACGGCGCGGCGCCGATTCCGCTGGGAGCCACGACAAGCTCGGGACTCGGAGTATCGTATGCGGTTACCGGACCGGCAACACTTTCCGGCGACGTGCTGACGATCATCGGAGCGGGAACGGTTGTCGTGACGGCCAACCAGGCTGGCAACAGCGTCTACGGTCCGGCCTTAACGGTGATGCGCTCCTTCAACGTCGTCCCCGCGGTACTGACGCTGACGGCAGGCGACGTTACCCGCCAGAACAACACGCCCAACCCGGCCTTCACTTACACCATTACCGGCTTCGTCAACAACGACACGTCGGGAGTAGCGATCAGCGGAACGCCCGTGCTCTCGACCACGGCGACCGTTACTTCGTCTCCCGGCATCTATGCCATCATGGTCGCAGCAGGCACGCTTAACTCGGCAAACTACACTTTCAATTTTGTCCCCGGAGTCTTGACGATCACCACTGGCGGTCCGGTGTCGGATTTCTCCGTCACTGCAACGCCGCAATCGGTCTCCGTTATTCAGGGGCAGATTGTGCAGTCTACTATCGCCCTGTCGCCGGTCAACTTCTATCAGGGACTGGTGAGCTTTAGTTGCAGCAATCTGCCCGCTAATGTAAGCTGCGTCTTTTCTCCGGCGACGCTTGCTCCAGCGGGCTCAAATGTTCCTCTGACGACCACTCTTACGATCAACACCAGTGCTGCGCCGGTGGTTGGTCAGTTGCAGTCGCGCCTGCACAGGGCGGATGTCTTCTCGGCGACACTGTTGTGGCTGCCCGCGGGCATCACCGGGCTTTGCTTGGCCTTCCGCCGCAGGCAGGTGGCGAAGCGTTGGAAGGTCTATTCATGGCTGATGTTGTTGCTGCTTCTGTCGGCAATGGCGGGGCTATCGGCCTGCGGTGGCGGAGCTTCCTCTTCCAGCAGCAGTACCTCGGCAAGCCCAGGCAACAGCACCATCACCGTAACCGCAACGGATGCGACGGGTGCTGTATCGCACGCGATCAATGTCAGTCTTACCGTGGAGTAAACAATGGAGACAGCGAGAAGGGATGCGCCGTAGGTCCGGCGTGTCCCTTCGGATGCAGGCATGAGGATGATTCCCGAGCGCGAAGAAGATCCCTTTCTAAATTGCGGGAAGCAGTTAAGACATCACTTCCGGATAGATCTGAGATGAGCACCCTGACGGGCAGAGTGCACGCAGGCAAAATTTACAAAATGCTCTTGGTACGGTATATCCGAATTCCTGTGCGCAGCATTCTTTACAGGATTTGGAATGGAAAGCGTCGGAAGCTCCATACAATCAGGGAGTTTCCGCCGAATCTTTACACAACAAGTCTCAGGTACGTCTCGAACGGGATGTCATCGTCACTTAATTCCACTGTCTGCGCGAACGGTTCCTCTATTTTCAGGTCGAGAAGGATCTTTTGCAGCGTGGTCGAGTAGCTCGTCGCGGCCCATGAAGACGATCTGCCGACGCTGGCTGGCATCGAGCTGTTCCGCTAGCCAGTGTTTGGCCGCTTTCGTGATATCTCCTGCCGAAATGAGGAACAAGTGGTCGAGCAAGACCGTGCGATTCTCTTCCGGGTCGAAAATGGGATGGTCGAATGCCATGCGAGCTTGATTGAGAATGTGGTCTGCCCGATAATTTGTACCAGATTGTTTATTAGTGTGGCGTGGAAGTTGAAGGGCCTAGTTTTTCTATACCGGCGTCAGTGTTAGTCTTCGACGGGTTTTATGTGGCAGAGAGAGCGCGGCTAGCTGCGCTCTCTCTGGCGAACTCGCTGGGCGTCCGGTCACCGAGAGATGCGTGAGGACGACTGTCATTATTTTCAACAAAATGCGATATCCGCTAAATCATTGATTTTCCGTTTTATTTTGGCCCGATGACCTCTTCCATGCCATTTTGGCAACAGCTTGCAACTGATCGAAATTGCACGACATCAACCGCGATGAAACACCGCTATACACCACGTATTTTTCTCCTTAATGGACCCTGATTTGTTTGGAAGTGGCCATGCCAAACAGCGCAGAAGGCTTCGCGGGCCATTGTAGAAGCGCCATAGGTCTATTTAGCCCCCGAGGTGAGCTTTTCAAACTGAGCCGCTGTCGATTTTCTGTGTGATGACACAATACGGGCAGGTTTTCGGATACTATGGTGCATCTCGACCTATGTCGCCGCTGACACTGCCGAACCGATTGCACTCCGCAAACGCTTCATCGCGCCGATTGCGCGCCTGGAGTTTGCGAGTAGTTTTGTGCGTTAGCCTGTGCGCCGCGGCGATCTGGCTGGCGATTGCACTGCTGAGGCTGCGGATAGACGCACATCGCGCCGAGCGCAGGGTGACGGCGGCTTCTCGCGCAGCGGCACAGCCCACGAGCCACTCCCGCGCAGCTTTTGCAAACGGCTGGACGGACCGCTTCGGCGACGGCACTCCGGACTTTCTGCGCCTCACCGATCCGGCGGATCAGGCGGCCTTTCGCCAGTGGTTCGCGCTGATTGCCGACGAGCAGGCGCTGCGGCCGAAGGGCGAAGTGCCGGCGGAGATTGCTGACTGTGCCAGCTTGCTGCGCTACGCCTACCGCGAAGCGGTGAAGCGGCACGACGACTCGTGGTTTCTAGCCTCAGGCATCGAGGTGGACGCGCTGCCCGGCGAGATTCGCGCATGGCGCTATCCGGACACGCCGCTCGGAGCGGGCCTGTTTCGCGTGAAGCCCGGAGCCTTTGAGCCGGCGGATGCAAAGAACGGCAGCTTCGCGCAGTTTGCCGACGCAAAAACTCTTGTCGAGCGCAATGCCTTCTTTGTGAGCCGCGATGTACGCGCCGCCGAGCCCGGCGATTTGCTCTTTTATCGCCAGTTCGGGCAGTCTTCGCCGTGGCACTCGATGATTGTGGTGACTAGCGGCGAGCAAGGGCGCGTGGTCTATCACACGGGGCCGGATCACGGGCGGCCGGGCGAACTGCGCCGCGTGCGGATTGCGGAGTTGCTCGACTACCCGCAGCCGCAGTGGCGGCCCGTGGCTGGCAATCCCAACTTTCTCGGTGTCTATCGCTGGAACATTCTGCGAGGCGCGCAATGAAGACGGCAACGCGGATTGCGTTTCTCGCGATGGTGCTATTGCTCGCGGGACATACGGCCTGGGCGCGGGATGCGAGGTCGTTCTCGCTCTCCACGCAGCGGACCTTTGCGCCGGGCGAGAGCATCAAGGTACAGCTTTACGCGCGCAATGTGCCGGCGCTTGAGTTCCGCGTTTACAAGGTGCGCGATACGGAAAAGTTCTTCGCAGGCCTCAAGGATCTGCACAGCTTCGGCGAGCAGAGCTGGTCGCCGGGAGAGCGGATCGACAAGCGGACCTTTCTCGAATGGCTGCACGACTTCAAGGCTGATCTGTGGTGGCGCGTGCGTCACTTCTTCCGCAGCCAGTTCACCGATGACGCCCGTGACGCGATGCGCGAGAAGCAGGCCAGTCTGGGCAAACGCAGCCGCGTGGTCGGAACTGCGCAGTTCGCGCAGATTCCGCTGCTGAATGAAAGCCAATTGGTCGCGCGATGGAAGCTGGTGACGCCGCCATCGCTGGTGAGCGAGACGCAGGTGCTGCCGGTGGAGAATCCCGGCGCGGGCGTGTATCTGATCGAAGCCACGGACGGCACTTTCAAGGCGTACACGATTGCGATTGTGACGAGCATGGCGCTGGTGGAGCGCTCGCTGAACGGCAAGGTGGAGGTCTTTGTGGCCGACCGCAAAAGCGGCGCGCCGATTGCCGACGCTGACGTGCTTTTCTGGGCAAACGGACACCAGCAATCGACAGCAAAGACCGGCGTGGACGGGCTGGCCTCGCTGGCGATGACGGCGACAACCGGCGCGGAGATCGCGAATTTGTGGGTGATGGCGCGCCGGGGCAGCGAGGCCGCGGTGGTAACGCCATGGGGATATGGGGTTGCGGGCAATGGCTCGGGCGGCGGGCACGCGTACATTTATACCGACCGGCCTGTTTACCGTCCCGGCCACGACGTACACATCAAGGCCGTGCTGCGCCGCCAGAAGGATGACGCGCTGCTGTTGCCGGCAAATAAGACTGTGCAGTTGACGGTGCAGGATGCCGACGACAAGACCGTGCTGAAGAAAGAGCTGCCCGTCTCCGCGCATGGCACGGTCTCGGCCGATTTCACGCTTGCGGCGGATGCTTCGCTGGGCTACTACAACATTCAAATCAACAGAGGCAACGCGAGCGAGAATGCGGAGCAGAATCCGACTCCGGATGCAATTCAGGGCTCGGGCAGCTTCTATGTGGAGGAGTACAAGAAGCCCGAGTACCAGGTGACGGTCAAGCCCGCCACGCAGCGTATTTTGCAAGGCAATACGTTGCAAGCCGTGATCGAGGCGCGGTACTTCTTTGGCGAGCCAGTGGTCGGGGCCAAGGTGAAGTACGTGGTGCATACTTCCACGCACTGGTGGTGGGACGAGAGCGAAGAGGATTCAAGTGACGAGGCCGGTGAGGCGGAGAGCGGCGACAACGCCGGCGATATGGACGACGCATGGGGCGCAGAGGAAAAGCAGGAGCACGAAGGCGTGCTGGATGCGAATGGCCGGTTGAGTGTTGCGATTCCCGTAGGGATGGATGCGAAGCACTTCGACGAGGATTTCCGCGTGGAAGCGCGGGTCACAGACGAAGCAAACCGCGAGGTGAGCGGCCACGCGACAATTCTGGTGACGTATGGCTCCTTCCGCGTGAGTGTGGAGCCGACGAGCTATTTGATCTCTCCGGGGCAGACGCCGCGGGTGAAGGTGACTGCGGTGGACTACGACGGCAAGCCGGTGCAGACGCAGATTCACATCGAGTTGCGGCAGACGCACTGGGATTCCGTCACGCACAATGTAAGCGAAACCATGGCGGACAAGCGCGACGCAGCGACCGGTGCGGACGGTACGGCGCTGGTCGATCTGCCCATCACGGGCAGCGGCAGTTTCACGATTGTGGCCAGCGCGGAGACGCCGGAGAAGCGCAACGTCGAGAGCCGCACATGGCTGTGGATCAACAACGGCTATGGCGCGAGCTACAACGCGAACGTGCAGGCGCAGATCGTGCCGGACAAGAAGAGCTACAAGGTGGGCGAGACGGCGCACATTCTGCTGGCCACGGGGCTGGACGCGAAGCCAAACTCGAATCAGGCGCAGGAGTTCTGGGCCGTGGTCACGGCGGAAGGCAACAGCGTACAGATGCGCCAACTGCTGCACGCGACCGGCACGACGGTTTCCTTCGACGTGCCGATTACCACGAAGGCGCAGCCGAATCTCTACGTGACTGCGATGCTGGTGCACGGCGATCAGCTCATCACTGCGCAGAAGAGCCTTGCGGTGCCTCTGGACGAGCGCAGGCTGACGATTACGGCCACGCCGAACAAGGATAAGTATCTGCCCGGCGAGAAGGGCGTCTTCGATGTCTTTGCCAAAGATGCGGCGGGCAAGGCGGTAGAGGCGGACCTGAGCTTTGGCGCGGTGGATGAGGCGCTTTACTCCGTGAGACCCGACACGACCAGCGACATTCTTGCGTCGTTTTATCCCAAGCGATACGTCTATCTGCAACCGGAGACATCGTTCGAGTATTACTTCCACGGCGAGGCGGGCACAAAGAGTCCGCTGCTGGCGCGGATGAACAGCGACGGACTCTTCCATCCGCGCATGGCACAGGTTAAGCCGGGGTCGGATCTTGTGTTACCGAAGGTTCGCAAGGCATTTCCGGATACGGCTTACTGGAATCCGACAGTGCGCACCGGAGCGGACGGACATGCGCGCGTGGAATTCACATTCCCCGATGCGCTGACGACATGGCGCGAGACGATTCGTGGCATGTCGGACGATGGCAAGGCCGGCGGAATGATGACGCGCGTTCTCGTTCGCAAGAACCTGATTGTGCGGCTGGCCGCGCCGCGCTTTCTGCGGCAGGGAGACGAAGCCACGCTGAAGGTGATTGCGCACAATTATCTTGAATCCGCGAAGGATGTGACATTCGCGCTGGATGTGTCAGGCCTCGATGTTCTCAGCGGTCAGGTGACGGAGATCAACGTGCCGGCGAAGGGCGAGAGTGTGGTGGAGTGGCGCGTTCGCGCCCGCGCGACTGGCTCGGCAACTCTGACGGCGAAGGCGCTGACGAATGAGGAGTCCGATGTGCTGGAAATTCCGCTGCCCGTGTTGCCATACGGCGTGAAGCAGCGCAGCGCCGGCGCGGGAGTGGTCTTCTCCGGCACAGGGCAGGCGCAGTGGGGTTACAGCTTTCCGGCAAGCTCGGATGCAGGAACGCACGGCGTGACGGTGACGGTTGCGCCGTCGGTGGCCGCGGAGGTCTTTGACTCGCTCGACTATCTCACCGGCTATCCGTGGGGCTGCACGGAGCAGGCGATGTCGAGCTTCCTGCCGGACCTGATTGTGGCGCAGGCTGTAGATCGCCTACATATCAAATCGCCGATTGACCGCGTGACGCTGAACAAGATGGTGAACGCGGGGCTGGAGCGGCTTTATGGCTTCGAGCACGACGACGGCGGCTGGGGCTGGTGGCCGGACGATCCGAGCCGCGTCTTTATGACGGCTTACGTGGTGAGCGGACTGGGGCAGGCGCGTGGGGCAGGGTACAAGATTGACGAGGACCGCCTGAACAAAGGCCGCGGCTGGCTGTTTTCGGCGCTTGCGGCGCATCCGAATATAATTGGCGAGTTGCGTGCCTACGTGATGTATGCGCTGGCGACAACAGGCGGCGTGCCGAAGCCGCAGCTTGACGCACTGTGGAGCGATCGCTCTCAACTAAGCAATGAAGGGCTGGCGCTAGCCGGGCTGGCTTTTGATGCGACTGGCGACAGCCGCGCCAAGGATGCCGTGCAGATGCTGGAAGGAAAAGCCACAACGACCAGCACGGACGCCTACTGGCAGTCGAATTACGACGGGCTACTGGCCTATGCGGACGACGACTCGGCGGAAGCGACCGCATTCGCTCTGAAGCTGCTGGTGCGCCAGGATCGCACAAGCGGACTGATGCCGAAAGCGGCTGTGTGGTTGGGCAAGAAACGCAATGGCGGCTACTGGGAGAGCACCAAGCAGACGGCGATGGTGATTGCCGGGCTGACGGATTATCTTTCGCTGAGCGGCGAGTTGGCCAACAGTTCCGATGTGGAGGTCCTGGTGAACGGTGCGAGCGCTGGCAAGCATCACTTCGGGCCAGACGACATGTTCGCCGTGCCGTGGAAACTTGCCGTACCCGCGCAGCAGCTTGGTGGTGGCGGACAAGTGACGGTTCGCAAGAGCGGCAACGGCATTACCTACTGGTCCGCTGAGAGCCGGTGGTACAACGCCGACCGCCGGCTCTACCAGAGCGGCAATCTGGCATTGAACGCCACGCGCGACTACTACCTGCTGAAGAAGAAGCAGGACAAGCCGGACGATCCGGTTACGTATGATCTTGTGCCGCTAAAGGAGTCGGTGCATGTGGGCGATATTCTGGCGGTGCGCTTTGCCGTGAGCGGCACGGATTGGCAGTACATGCTTTCGGAGGACCCGATTCCCGCGGGCACGGAGTTCCTGGAGCACAGCGACTTCTATAAGCTCAACAACAAGCCCGACTGGTGGGCCGATTGGTTCACACGCAAAGAGTTCCACGACGACCGCGCTGCGTTTTTCAATACGGAGTTCGAGCGGCGCACTGAGTATGTCTACCTGCTGAAGGTGGTAACGCCGGGCCGGTTCGTTATCAGCCCCGCGCAGACGGGACCGATGTATCAACCGGAAGTGACGGCCACAACCGACCCCGCGATGCTGGAGGTGCAACCCTGATGGCTGCGCGGGAGCTGATGCGGGATTTCGGCGGCGGTCTGCGCGAGGCGCGCGGATGGATTGCCGCACAGTTTGTTGGCTTTCCACTACTTGCGCTGGCCGGCATTGGCTGGACGCGGCTGCCGGAGAAGCACGCCTGGCAGGTGGCGCTGGTGCTCGTGATTCCTCTGGTGCTTGCGGCCGCGGTGCTGGCTCTCGAGGTCGGCACGGTGCGCCGCATGATGGCGGCAAGCGAGGGACGCGTCAGTCTGGTGTCGGGCGCGCTGTCGTTGCTGGTTTGGATGGCGCTTGCGTGGTTTGTCTGGTCTCTGCTCGACCGCTTTGACGATCACATCTGGCAATGGGCCGCGTATCTGAATTCGAAGGCTCCGGCATGGTGGCGCGAGCGGCTCTTTACTTACCCGCACATTACCGCGTGGTTGGGGAATGCGGAGTGGCTGCTGCGCTGGGCCATCGTGCCTGCGATCTTCGTGCCGCTCGGCGTCTCGTCTGCCGTGCGCGGCTGGCGGCTGCACTGGCGCAATACGCTTCATGTAATCCACGACTGGCGCTGGTTTTTCGCTGTGCTTGTGCTGGCGCTCGTCGGCGTGGCGCTGCCGGGGCATTTCTTCAGCGGCGCACCGCATGGCTCGCTCAGCGCGCAGACCTGGGCCATTGCTCTGAAGCTAACTGGCGCGTACCTGATCGGGTTTTTCTGCTGGATTGTGCTGCTGGCCTGGGTCTGCGCGTTGCTGCGGAGCAAAGAGGCCGCAAAAGTTCAGTGAAGCTGTGCCGCTGAAATTTGTGTTGGAAGTCCATTTCGCAGCCAGTCAAGCACCTGAGCCCGGCCGTAGCGTAAAAGCAATTCTTCTGTGTGCAATTGCGCCGCAACATGCGCGGTTTGTGATTCTGCCTCGCTGGCCGGATGCGCGAGCGAGCAATTGATTTCGTCAAGACTCATCTTTTTTGACACAGGCGTAGGTGCGGCTGGCTTCGATTCATGGCTCCAAGTCTCGACAAGCCCTTCCCGTAGCCAGAGCGGAGTTTTTGGTCCGGAGACATTCTCCACAAGCGCGTGCAGCATCTCGTGGCGCAGAATGGGCGCAAGCATCTTGCGCCCGGCGAGCGTTCGCAGGGGCTGCGTGGCAATCCAGTTGCCTTCGGTGAAAGCCGCAACCCATCCCGGCGCGAGTGTTGCAGAGCGAAACTCCGGAGTGGAGCGAAATGCGCGAATGGTAATCGTTCCATGAGATTGCAAACCGGAGCGAGCCCGTGCCTCGGCGAGCGACTGGTCGATTTCTGGGAGATATGCGCGGTCTGCGTCGTCGAGCGTTTGCAGGCGATAACTGTTGCGTGAAATGGTCTGCCATTTGAGGCCGCTTGTCTCGTCACGCGCCTCCGCGCCGGGAAAATACTGCGCCAGAATCGCAGCCGCATCGAGATTCTGCGCAGCCATTGCCGCCGCGCCAGCCTGGCAGAGACCGACGCCGTGGCCGGAGCCGCGACCATGAAACAGGAAGCCATCTCCCTGCGGCGATACCTCGAACCACGCGCTGGGAATCTTGTTCCAGCCCAGCGTGCGGCCGACCGCGAGACGGAAATCTTCTGCGGAGACCGCGGTTGCGCCGGCCATGAGTGTTACGGCGCGGCCTGACTCGCCGCGCCGCGCGACAGTGAGAGTTTTCCATCCCGGTGCGACGAGTCCCTGCGTAGCGAGCGCCCGCGTTAAATCTTCGAGCGACAGCGTTGCCGACCACTCCTTGACTCCATGAGCCGTGCAATACGGGTCTGTGCGACCAATGAGCCAAGGCATCGATGCGGCTTTTGCACCCCAGACCTCCTTAGACGACGCCGTATGTCCACCGCAATTCTGATGGAACCACGCCTCGACGCGCCGGTTGTGGAACCAGAGCGTTTCGCCAGCCGTCGAGAGTGTGGCAGCGTGTGCCGCGGCCTCGCGGCCTGTTGCGCCCCAATGCAAAAGCTGGCAGTGCGTTGCGTCGCAGAGGTCGTATTCGGTGTGGCCGTGGCGAACGTGGAGTGCGAAAGTGCGGACGACGATGGAGAGTGCTTTGAGCGACTCAGCCGAATCGGCCGCTCCGCTTTCGCTCGCCACAACGCGCTCCACATAGCGTTCACCGGGCATCGTTACGGCCATTGTCAGCACGCCGCCGCGGGCCATGAGATGCACGGGGTAGGGAAGGCTGATCCGCTCGCTGTGAGTGGAGAGCGAGAGCGAACCGGCGAGCCACAGCGAGGCAGCTCGGCGGCCATCAAAGGCGATTGCATTACCATCGGCGCGGAACGTTGTTTCGCTGGCGAACGGTATTGCTGCGCATTGTTCGCAGAGACGCAGGCCAGTGCTGCCGCCGGAGGCCGGCGCAACCGTAATTTCGTGGTCGTGCCAGAGAGTCCAGAGACCGACGCGCAGAGTCGAGGCTTGATTCGAGGTGTGCGTCGAGGTCTGCTGTGCGCTGGCAATAGTGGTGCAGCACAAGAGCATAAGCAGCGCGAAGCGCAAGAAGGGAGAGAAGGTCAGGCGCGTGCCTTTCATCGCGTCCTCAGCGGCGAGCGAGCCAGCACTTGTGCCGCTACCTCAGCCGCGTCAGCGCCGTGGCCGGAGGGGAGGTAGACGACGAGCGCCACGCATGGCTCCGTGGCCGGCGCGAGGGCCGCAAACCATCCATGCGTTTGTCCGCCCCGCTCGGCGCTTGCGGTGCCGGTTTTGCCGGCAACGGCTATGCCGCCAAGATTCGCGTTGTCCGCCATTCCGAAGCTTGCGGAGTCCTTCATGCCGTTGAAGACCGTCTCTGTGGCCTGTGTGCCGGGATGCGCGGCGAACTCCAGTCCGAGCCAGCGATAGGCGTGAACAAGTCCGAGCGGAGTGACTGCGATTCCCTCCACGCCGAGCAGCGTGAGGCGCGCTTCGTCCGGAGTCTTCGGTGAGCGAAAGCGCGCCATTGCCTCGTTGGCGGCAAGTCCTGTGGCAGAGAGCATGCCGGAAGGCGCCAGTACACCGCGCAACTCATCCGGCGGCAGGCTGCCGGCCACAGCGGCGAAGTAGGTATTGCAGGACCAGGCGAGAGCCTGGCGCGCATCAAACGGTGGCAGGTCCGGGTGCGAGCAGTTGAGCGCACGTCCGGCGATATGAAGCGTGCGGCTGCACGCGATTCTGCGCTCGGGATTCCAGTGGCCATTCGCAATCAGTCCGTAAAGCGCGATGGGCTTGAGCGAGGAACCGGGCGCGGCGAGCGTGTGCGCGGCTTCCGCCAGCCTGTGCGCGGCGAGCAGATGGCCGGAGGCAAGATCGACGACGACAATCTCTGCATCCGGCGCGGTGCGGGCCGCGGACGCGGCGGCATACTTCCACGCGGCGTCCTGTCCCGCGTCCTGTCCGGCACATTGCAGCCAGGCCGTGGAGAAAACCCATACCGTTGCAAGCAGAATCGAGCGCCGCACACCAACGAGTATCGACGATTGCGGCGTGGAGGTGGCAACGAATACCGGTGCAATTACCCGATACGACACCCCCTCGCGGCGGTAGTGGTTTCTTAATCGACAGTGAAAATCCCTATGCGGCAACTCTGCCTTCATCGGCTCTTAACACTTATCCCCGAGTGTTAAGAGATAGAGAATAGACAGCCTCACTATGTCTGATTTCCCCGCCTCCCTGACTGATTCATAGTGAGACCCTACAGTGCCCCGGCTATTTCCAATTCGCGCTCTGCGCAGCAACGAAGAAGTGTTCTTCGATCACTATTCGCTGCTGCTGCAATGGGCTTTGCAGTTGTCTCATGCGGATCGGGACAACGCCGAGGACCTGATTCAAGATTTTTATCTTCAGATCGCTCACATGAATGTGGCGTTGGCCGAGATCCGGGAGATTGAGCCGTATCTTTTCAAGGTTCTGCGCAACCTGCATTATTCGCGGCTGCGGCGGCAGGGCCAAGGGCTGCGGTACGAGCATTCCATCGAGGATTTTGAATCGCTGGAGCGCGGGCTGGCGGCGGTGGACCGCAACGAGTTGATCCTTGTTCGCGCCGACCTTCAGCATATCTGCGAGTCCGCATGTGCGCGTAAGAGTGCGTCGCGCGCTGCGTGCATTTTCATCCTGCGATTCTTTCTGGGCTACTACCCCAGCGAGGTGATGAAGATTGCGCGCATGAGCAGAATGGCCGTGGACAGGGCCTTGCAGGTTGCCAGGCAGGAGGTACGTACGAGCCAGCAGCGACCTGACGAACATTCTTCGGCAGATCACAACGAACGCCTGCGCGCCCGCTCCGGAGGTTCAGCGGGTAACTCTGCGGCCTTGTTTCTTGAAATACGCCAGACGATCTTGAACTCATGCGAAGGGCCGTGCTTTCCGCTGCCTGTTCTTGAACGGCATTATTCGGCGGAGTCCGCGGCGCGGTTCTCAACGCCGGAGCTGGCGCATCTGGTGAGTTGCAAGAAGTGCCTTGACCTGGGGAATGTGCTGCTGGGGCTGCCGCTGCTCGACGAGCGCTCTCCGGATGACACGATCGGGCGCGACAATCCGCCGGGCGCGGGCAGTGGCGATGCGCCGAAGCTTACGGTTACGCGCGGCAAGCGGCAGGACGTTCGTGAGCGGCGGCGCATGGCGCTGGAGCGGCACATGCGCGAGTTCCACGAGCACCGCCCGGAGAGCCTGGAACTGGCGATCAACGGCGAGACGAGAACCACGCACAAGGTGACCGCGGAGGTGAGCGAACTAAAGCTCACGCTCAACCGGGCAGAAGAGCCGAGCTTTATTGAAGTCTTCAGCGAGCGTGGCGTGCGTCTGGCATATCTGCATGTCGCGGAGCCTGCATCGAGCCCCGATCTTGAACAGCAGCAGCATCTGGAGCTGAGCGACAACCGCTCGCTGACCTTGACACTTTCCTTTGCGGGCAATCTGCCCACGGTTTGTGTTATGTACAAGGACCCGGTCTTCTGCCAGGACGCGGCCATGGAGGAGGAATTGAAGTTCTTCCCATTGATTGAGCGGAACAGGATTGAACGGCAGGGGATTGAGATACAGCAGGAGGAGACGAATAACGGCGCGCCGCCCGCGGCGGCGCTTTCTCCGCTTCGTCGGCTGCTCTCCGCCTTGACCGGCATATCTGGACAATTTACGCGACCCCGAATGAATCCATTATTGGCAAGTGCTGTACTGTTGGGATTCTGCTCGGTCCTGTGTTTCTTTTTGTGGACGCGGAGCGCACCGAAAATCTCGGCGGAGTCGCTCCTCAGCCGCGCGGAACAGGCGGAGATTTCCGCAGGCGGCCCAGACAGGCCGGGCGTGATCTACCAGAAGGTGCGGATTCGCGCCGCCGGCCGGTCGATGGAGCGCGCCATCTATCGCGACCCGCAGCGGAAGCGGCGGCTGAAGCGGACCGAGCTCAATGCCGGCGATGAGTGGATCAAAGACAAGCTCACCGAGGCTGGCGTGAACTGGGATGAGCCTTTGTCCGCGGAGAACTACGCGGATTGGCGGGACCGGCTGCAGGCAAAGAAAGATACGGTTGCGCGCGCCGGGGAGAACCTGCTCAAGCTGACAACCTCAACCGAGGCCGGCGGCCTGGTAAGCGAAGAGTCGCTTACGGTGCGCGAGAGTGATTTTCACCCGGTAGAACGCACGATTGAACTGCGTGATGCGGGCGAGGTGGAAATTGCGGAGCTGAACTACGACGTGATGTCGTGGGCCGCAGTGAATCAGGATAGCTTTGAGCCCGCTGCCGGTGCGGTTATGAGCGCGGCGCCGAGCATTCTTGCGGCAATCCATTTGCCTCATGCGTTATCCGACCTGGAATTGGATGAGGCGGAGTTGGCGGCGCGGACTGTGCTGAGCCAACTGCGTGCCGACACCGGCGAGCCGATTCACCTGGTTCGCCGAGCGGACGGGATCGACATCAAAGGCGTGGTGGAAACCAACGCGCGCAAGCAGGAGTTGATTGTGCGGCTGACTATGCTGCCCAATGTCCGCGCTTCGATCCTGAGCGGAGATGAGATCGGGACGCGCCTGCTATCGCGGGCGGCGTTGAGCGGCGAACAGCCTGTCCATGTCTACTCGGTGGAGTCGCAACCTTCGCCGATCGAGCAATATTTGAACGCGAAGAACATGCCGGCTGATCAACTCGCTTCCATCTCACACAACCTGCTGGATGGAAGCCTCAAAGTCAGCCGGGCCGAGGTTCATCTTACAGAATTACAACCGCGCTTTGCGGAGGCTAATCGGCTTCCGATGGAGCAGCGCACACAATTGGCCTCGCTGGCCCGCAACTACGCTGGAACAATTCTGGCAGGCGTTGACGCCAACGAACAGATATTGCGGTCGCTGGGCTTTCTTGCGGCTAATCAGACAGCGAACCAGGCGGCGGCCGTGGAGCCGGGTGAAGCAGGTCAGGAGATTCATGAGCAGATTCGCCAGTATCGGCAGCTCTGCATGGATTTAATCAGCAACGGAACAGGCCAGTCGCGGCCTGCGCCTGAGATCGCGGAAGAACTCATCCGCTCGGGCGAACGAATTCGCGCACGTATAGCTTCCCTTTCCCCAACAGTCCCAAGGGATCAAAACTAACCGGACCGTCACAATTTCAGGAGCGAATAAAGATGTTGCGTAACGTCTATGCCACACTTGTCTTTCTTGTCATGGCCAGTTTGAGCGCAGTCGCTTATGGGCAGGACGCGCAGATTCAGGGCCAGATCGCGGACAGCAGTGGAGCTGTAATTCCCAGGGCTTCCGTCCGCGTGGTGGACCAGCAGACGAGCACCGAGCGGAGAACGCATGCAAATGGCGCAGGCCAGTATGTCGTGTCCGGACTCACGCCGAGCTCGTACAAAATCTTCGTGGAGGCGACGGGCTTCAGCACCGCCGTCAGCGATGCGATTACGCTGAATGTGGGGCAGAATGCCGTGCTCGATTTCAAGCTGAAAGTCGGCAGCGCGTCCGATGAGGTCAGGGTGGATGCGAGCAGCACGAGCATCAACACATCGGATGCCTCGGTCAGCTCAGTAATCGACCGCGAGTTTGTGCGCGACATGCCGCTGAATGGCAGGAGTTTCCAGAACCTCATTCTGCTCTCGCCCGGAGTGCTGACCAATGCTCCGCAGGGCGGCAGCAACGACGACGGCGAGTTCAGCGTGAACGGGTTGCGCACGGACTCGAACTACCACATGGTAGACGGTGTGAGCGCGAACAACCAGGCCTATAACTGGGGCGGCGTGCAGTCGATGGGTATGGGCGCCAATGCCACTACGCTTGGCACCACGCAGTCGATTCTTCCTCTTGACGCGATGCAGGAGTTCCGAATCTCCACTTCGACGTATGCGGCCGAGTACGGACGCCAGCCCGGCGCGCAGATCAGCATCCAGTCGCGCTCCGGCACAAACGAGTATCACGGCAACGCCTACGACTACATTCGCAACACCGTCTTTGACGCCAACAACTGGTTCAATAACCACAGCACGCCGGCCATCGTTCGGCCTTCCGAACAGCAGAACGATTTCGGCGGCACCTTCGGTGGCCCAATTTCCATTCCACGGCTCTTTTCCGGCAAGGATCGTGTGTTTTTCTTCGGCGCTTATGAACAGTTGCACCTGGAGCAGCCGCTGAACGCCACCATCTACTACGTTCCATCGAATGGCACATTCAACACGGCGACGTACTCGAATTCGAAATATAAGAATCTTCGCGAGTACGCTCCGGCGGCGCTGCAGCCCATGCTGAACGCGTTCCCGGCGCCGAACTGCGACACGTCGATCAACTCGCAGTGCGTCGACTACGGCGACGGAATGTCTCCGTATCTCTTCAGCGGCTCCTCTCCGGCCGCCATCCATTCCATGAATTTCCGTGTGGACGCTCAGGTCTGGCCTGGAACCAAGCTCTTCGTGCGATATACGGATACGACAAGCCGGCAGACGAAACACCTTACGTCCGGCCCGCATTACGTCACGCTGGTTCCGCGCACGAGAGTCTTTCTGCTGGGCGCGGACAGCGTGTTTCACGGAACCATCGCAAATGAGCTTCGCCTGCAGTATTCGCCATCCACTTATGCGGATTCTTACACGCAGGATTTAACGGGCGGAGCGCAGCCGGCCAATCTCT
>JAATFM010000266.1 GCA_015655195.1 Terriglobales bacterium | reverse complement strand
GTAAACGGATGGTCGTTTCCGCTCGTTCCGTTCGTGGGACTTGCGCTCGCGCTGATCGTTTATCTGCGTGGGTGGCTCAAAATACGAAAGACACGGGCACGTGAGCTTCCCAACTGGCGCGCCGCGTGTTTTGTAGCCGGCGCGGCTTCGATGTGGATGGCGCTGGCCTCGCCGATCGACGCGCTCGACGACACGCTGCTCACCGCGCACATGTTGCAGCATTTCATTCTCATGTCGGTTGCGCCGCCGCTGATGATTCTCGGGAGCCCGGTTGTTCCCATGCTGCGCGGGCTGCCGCGCTTTTTCGTGCGCGGCGTAATCGGAAGGCTGCTACGCCAGCGGTGGTTCCACGCGATTGCGCGCTTTGTCACGCATCCCATGCTGATCTGGCTGGCAATGAATGTCGCCTATCTCGGCTGGCACATCCCGGCCATGTTCGAGCTGACCTTTACCTCGGAGCGGATTCACGACTTCGAGCACCTGTGCTTTTTCGTTACATCGCTGGCCTACTGGTGGGTGGTGCTGGCGCCCTGGCCGGTTCGTCCGCGCTGGCCGCGATGGACGGTGATTCCGTATCTCTTAAGCTCCGACATTTTGAACACGGTGCTTTCCGCCTCGCTGGTTTTTGCGGGCAAAGTTCTCTACCCGAGCTATGCTGCGGCGGAGCGTGTCACGAGCATGACGCCGTTACAAGACCAAGCTGCTGCCGGCGCGGGAATGTGGGTCGTGAACTCGACCGTCTTTCTCATTCCCGCGGCGGTGCTGACGATGCAACTGCTTGCGCCGAAGCGCGAGCGGTATGCGCGTGTTCCGGGCCAGCGGCCAATTACGCAAAGATGAGGCAGGCGGGAGTTCCAGCGGCGGCGTAATGGCCGATGGGTGTGAGCGCGCCGGTCTGCGGGTGAATACGGAAGCTGGGGATGTTGTCTCCGTGCTGATTGCAGACGAAGAAATAGCGCCCACTGGGGTCGATGTTCTGGTGGCGGGGATAGTCGCCTTGCGTGTGGGCCTGGCTGGTGTGGGTGAGTCTGCCATCGGCTCCAATAGAGTAGACGGCGACGGAATCATGCAGGCGATTGGAAGCATAAAGCCACTTGCCGTTGGGATGGATGCAGATTTCCGATCCATAGCTGGTGCCGGCGAAGCCTTCAGGCAGTGCGGAAACAATCTCACGTTGCCGCAGCGCGCCAGTCTGTGCATCGTAGTCGAAGAGCATGACGGTGGACCCCTGCTCGGTGATAGCGTAGAGCCATTTGCCGCTGGGGTGGAAGGCGAGATGGCGCGGCCCGTCGCCTGTAGGAACAGGCGTGGTAGATGCAACGGAGAGTTTTCCCGCGCCTGCATCGAAGCGATAAGTGTAGATGCGGTCCTGCCCGAGATCGCAGACGAGGACAAAGCGGCCCTGCGGGTCATGGATAGCAAAATGTGCGTGCGGAGCGTCGTGCCCCACAACGGTAAAGCCTCCCGGAGGAGCACTGGTTGAGCCGTTGGGCGCACCGACAACGCCCGTATGCTGCTGAACGTCGGTGGCTTCGCCGAGCGAGCCATCCGCCTCGATGGGAAGCACGGCAATCGTGCCGCTGACGTAGTTGGCGACGAAGGCAAACTTTCCGCTCGCATCGAAGCTGAGATGGCAGGGCGCCGTGCCGTGAGAAGAGACGGTATTGAGGCTGCGAAGCGCGCCAGTTGCGGGATCGACGGCAAAAGCCGTTGCCGAGCCGGTGCCGCCGCTCTGCTCATTAACGGCGTAGAGAAAGCGCTTCGAAGGATGAATCGCAATCCACGATGGGCTCGGCGTGGCAGCAGCCAGCCTGCGGTTTGAGAGCCCGCCGGTAGCGGAGTCGAAGTCGAAGAGATAGATGCCTTCGCCGTGGCCGTCATGGCCGGTGTAAGTGCCCACATAAACGCGACCGGGCGCGGCTTCTTCTGCGAACACGCCGGGCGCAAGTGTGAAATCGACTGCCAGGCCCGCGGCAAGCGCGGCGGAGGAGCACAGGAAGCTGCGGCGGGAGACGGCTTTGTTCATAGAGGCTCTCTTTCTGTAATTCACTACGGTAGAAAGGATAACGCCAGCGCGAAGACCAGCGCAGAGACGGAAATAATGGTTTCCGTCACGGACCAGGACCGGATGGTCTGCGGCACGCTGAGGTTCAGATATTCTTTGACGAGCCAGAAGCCGCCGTCGTTGACGTGCGAAAAGATGAGCGAGCCTGCGCCGGTGGCAATAGCGAGCAGCTCGGGATGCGCGCCCGCCGAGTGCAGCGCGATGGGCGCAACGATGCCGGCAGCGGTTGTCATGGCAACGGTCGCGGAGCCTGTTGCCAGGCGCATGAGCGCGGCCAGCAGCCACGCGAGCAGGATGAGCGGGACGTGGCTGGCCAGCGCGACAGTAACAATCGCCTGCGAGACGCCGCTATCTTGAAGGACGCGTCCAAAGCCCCCACCCGCGCCCACGAGCAGCGTTACCATCGCCGTGGGCGCAAGGCTCTCCGAGGTGAAGCGCAGGATAGTGTCGCGCGAGAAGCCGCGCATTCGACCGAAGGTGAAGAAGCTCAGCAGCACGCCAAGGAAGAGCGCAATATCGTCGTTGCCGACCAGATGGAGTGTCTGGTTGAGCGTGCTGCCCGCCGCTGAGAAAGAGTCCGCCCAACTGCCGAGCAGCATCAGCGCCACGGGCAGCAGAATGGTGCCGAGAGTGACAGCGAAGCCCGGCGCGCGATGCGTCGTATTTGCCGGATCATGCTCGACAAACGCGGCTGCCATGGCGCTTTCTTCCGTAATCGGAATGGTTGGCGCGATGATCCTGGCCCAGAGCGGCCCGGCGAGGATGGCCGCAGGCAGGCCGATCAGCACGCCGTAGAGAATGGTGCGGCCCACATCGGCCTTGTAGATGGAAACGGCGAGCAGCGCCGCCGGGTGCGGCGGAATCAGCCCGTGCACCACCGACAGGCCGGCCAGCATGGGCAGCGCCACGAGAACGAGCGACGTGCCGGTGCGGCGGGCCACGGTGAAGGCGATGGGAATGAGCAGGACGAAGCCCACCTCAAAGAAAACCGGCAGGCCGATGACGAAGCCGATTGCCATCATGGCCCAGGGAACGCGGCGCGGTCCGAAGAGCTTGATGAGCGCGTCTGCGACGGAGGCAGCTCCGCCGGACTCTGCCATCATTTTGCCGAGCATGGTGCCGAGCGCGACGACGACGGCGATGTGGGCCAGCGTATTGCCGAGGCCGGTTTCAAAGGAGCCCAGAATCTTGGAGAACGGCATTCCCGCGGCCACGCCGAGAGCGAGCGAGACGGCGAGCAGGCTTAGGAAAGGGTTGAGCCGCGCCCATGCGACGAGCAGAATCAGTGCGATGACGGCCGCAGCCGCCGCGGCGAGAAGATAGATGCCGTGTGCGTCAATCATCGAGGTGCCTTAAGGATACAGGGGCCAAAGCGATTGAGTAGCTGGCGCGAGAGCCCTCCGGGCTTACAATGAACTTACGCCGTTCATGTTCCTTTCCAGACAAAATCTGCCGAAATCCGTGCAGGCGCTGAGAAATTACTCGGGGTCCGTGTTCGTCCATGATCTTCTGGCCGGCATTACGGTGGGCCTCGTCGCGCTGCCGCTGGCCATGGCCTTCGGAATCGCCTCAGGCGTAACGCCGCAGGCCGGCCTGTACACGGCGGTCGTTGCCGGGTTCCTTGTCTCGGCGCTGGGCGGCTCGCGTACCCAGATCGGCGGCCCGACCGGCGCATTTGTCGTGATCGTCGCCGGCATCGTGATGAAGTTCGGCATGAGCGGCCTGGCGCTGACCACGCTGATGGCCGGAGCGATCCTGGTGCTGATGGGTGTCACGGGCCTCGGCGCGGCGGTCAAGTTCATTCCGCGCATGGTGGTGCTGGGATTCACAAACGGCATCGCGGTGCTGATCGCTTCCACCCAGATCAAGGATTTCTTCGGGCTGAAAACCGGCGCGGTTCCAAGCGAGTTTCTGCCGCGCATGAAGGTGCTCGCAACGCACTTTTCCACGGTTAACTGGTCCGCAGTGGCCCTCGGCGCGGGGACGGTGGCGGTGATTGTGTTCCTGCCGCGGCTGACAAAGAGAATTCCTGCCTCGATTGTGGCGCTGCTGGTTTTCACGGCGGCGAGCGCCATCTTTCATCTGCCTGTTGAGACAATCGGATCGCGCTTTGGCGGCATTCCGCAGGGCTTTCCGCCGTTTGCCCTGCCGGACCTGCATGCCGAACACATTCTGCCGCTGATACCACACGCCTTTACGGTGGCAATGCTGGCGGCGCTGGAGAGCATGTTATCCGCGGTGGTGGCCGACGGCATGACCGGCGACCGGCACAACTCGAATGTGGAGCTGGTGGCGCAGGGCGTGGCGAACATGGTTTCGCCGCTTTTTGGCGGCATTCCGGCCACGGGCGCGATTGCACGCACGGCGACGAACATCCGCTCCGGAGCGCGGTCGCCTGTCTCCGGCATGGTTCACGCGGTCACGCTGCTATTGATTCTGCTGATCGCGGCGCCGCTGGCAAGCTACATTCCGCTGGCCACGCTGGCCGGCGTACTCTTTGTGGTCTCGTACAACATGGGCGAGTGGCACGAGATCGGGTCGATCTTCCGCATGGACTTCGCTGCGATCCTCGTCTGGCTGCTAACCTTCGCGCTGACGGTCTTTGAAGACCTGACGGTAGCGGTGGGCGTCGGCCTCGCGATTTCGGCGCTGGTCTACATCCGGCGCGTGGCGGACACGACGACGGTAACGACCGTGACCGACGATTACATCCGCGACGGTCTGGCGCACAGCCTGCAGGGGAGGATCATCCCGCCGTATGTAACGATGCTGCGGATTCACGGCCCGTTCCTCTTCGGAACGGCAGACAAGCTGGCGGATGAGACGGCAGACCTCTCGGATTTTGCGCCGGTGGTGATTATCCGGTTGCGAAATATGACGGCAATAGATGCATCTGGAGTGCACGCGATCGAGAGCTTCGCCAAGCGGTTGCGGGGAACGGGGCGGACGCTGCTGCTATGCGGCGCGATGCGCCAGCCTGAGAAGCTGCTGATCGGAACGCGCTTTCTGGACGAGCTGGGCCGGGAAAATGCACTGCCGAATGTGCAGGCTGCGTTGGACCGGGCAAAAATTAT
Source organism: Terriglobales bacterium (assembly GCA_015655195.1). Taxonomy (GTDB): domain Bacteria; phylum Acidobacteriota; class Terriglobia; order Terriglobales; family Acidobacteriaceae; genus Telmatobacter. The sequence goes on along the minus strand of JAATFM010000266.1, from coordinate 45,103 downwards.
CTACGAGGCGCAGCACGCGGCCGTGCCGGCAAAAGCGAGCTAGGCCGATAGACCCGGCGAATGCCTATGGACTTTGGGGAAATTGGCGCGCCGGGTTGATCTAGCCTATACTGAAACCCTGCCGAGCGGTCGCGGCTCTTTTGCTCGCATCCAACATATTTGTCTGCTGGCTCTAAAAATTACGTTGGAGACTATCTTCTATATGGCCTCTTCTACACAATTTCATGAATCGGTTCGCTACACGACTGAGGCCGGCGCGCCGAGCCACAGACTCAACATTCCCCGCCTGCTCGAACTTTGTCCAGAGTTGAACTCGCCCCAGACGAGAGTCCTCGACATTGGCTGCGGAAACGGCTCGGTGGCGGCGAGGATTGTGAAATCCGGATGCACGATTGTGGGGATTGACCTCTCCGAGTACGGCATTCAGATCGCAAAGGAGATCTGTCCGGCGGGCAGATTCGAGGTTCTGCCAGCCAACGCGGAGATTCTTGAGAATCTGGGCGAGAAGCCCTTCGACGTTGTGTACAGCCTGGAAGTGATCGAGCACCTGTACGACCCGCGCGGCTTTCTCGCCGGGTGTTTTGCCGCGACCAGAAGCGGAGGCACCTTTGTTTGCTCCACGCCCTATCACGGTTACCTCAAAAACCTGGCAATTGCCGTGATGGGCAAATGGGACAGCCACGCCAATCCGACGTGGGATGGCGGGCACATCAAGCTCTTCAGCCGCGCCACGCTTTCGGCGCTGATGGAGGAGACGGGCTTTCGCAACCTGCGGTTCAGTGGCGTGGGCAGATACCCATACCTATGGAAGAGCATGTTGATTGCAGGGACAAAACCCTAGTTGCGTCGTGCGCAAATGGCTCAAAAAACGGCCCGGCTTTAGCCCCCGCTAAGCTCAAATGCACGCAAATTTCCCTGAGAGCAGATTCGTCAGACACTGCCTGAGTCCGCCTCAGTCGCCGGTAGCAACGGTGGCGTCCTGCACGGCAATGGCCGCGGTGTCGATGGAGAGGCACTGGCCGAGCGCGGCAAAATCCTCCTGCCACTTGGCGCGGCTCTCCGCGGGCAGCGCGGCGAGTTCAGCGTCTTCCTTGCGCAGCATCTCATACCAGATATTCTGCGCCTGCCACAGATTAGGCTCGAAGGGCAGCTCGACGAGCGAGCGTGCGAGCGCAAGAGCGCGTTCGAGCTCATCGAGCCGTGGCGAGCTTTGCAGGCTCACCATGGCGAGCTTCATGCGCTGATCGGCAATGTAGGAGAGCGGTACGGTTTCGAGCTGTACCTGGTCGGCCTTGGCGAGCGAGAGAAACGAGCGCAGCATTGCCTGATCGACGGGATCGGCCTCAAGGGCGCGGCGCACACCGGCATTGACGGCAAAGCCGGCGGCAAGCGAGAGCGCGGGCGGCTTGGGCAGGCCATTGAGCGAGAGATAGTGCAGCAGGCTTGCGTGGTCGTTGTAGATGGAGGTAAGCGCGCCTTCGATGTTCGAGAGCGTGGAGTCGAGGATCATACGCACGATGCGGCGCTGATCGTCGGTGAAGAGCGAGGTGAGCGAGTAGCTGACATGGCCGAAGGAACGGTCGAGCAGACGAATGACTTGAGTGAAGTCGGCGTGCTGAACGTGGCTGGCGGCCTCTTCGGTGAAGCTTGTGAAGGCTTCGGCCGTCCATGCAGCGTAAGGCGAGACCGCGGCGGTGATGTTCTGGTCGCCGAAGTGGAGAACGGCGAAACAGAAGTCCTGTGCCTCATCGGTAATGGCGCTTGAGATATGCGCGCGGCCGATGGCGAGCTTGCCGCGGCCAGAGGCGAAGATGTCCCACGAAAGGCGTTTGACGCGATAGCTGTAGAGTTCGATCTCGTCGGCATACGAGGAAAAGAGGGAGCTGATAGCGTAATGCGCGGCCACCTGTTCGAGGCCGAGCTTCATCGGGCCAATGACGTTGTTATAAATGTGCGCGCCATCCTCGGCCTTGGCGAGATTCGAGCCAGCCTCCTTGAGCTGCGCGATGAAGGCAGGCTCCAGTGCCGCGGCGCGGTCGCCGAAGATCTCGCCGGCGATCTGGAGAACGCGGGCGGCGTAAGCGATGACCTGCACGGACTCGATGCCGGAGATGTCGTCGAAGAACCAGCCGCAGCTCGTGTACATAAGCTGCGCGTGGCGCTGCATTTCCATGAGCTTCAGTGCGCGGACGCGCTCTTCTTCGGTGAGCGGGTGCTTCTGGTGCGCGGCGAAGAAGCGCTTTTCGGTGGCCTCGTCGCGGTGCAGCATGACGTCGATGTAGCCGTCCCGCGCCTCCCATACATTCTTGAAGAGCTTTCCGCCCTCCTCTTCGGTGAGCGGAATCAGCGCGTCGCGGACCTCGTCCATGGCTTTGCGGAGGGGGAATCGCCAAGCCTGTCCCCAGCCTGGGCGGCCGGTGTTGCAGCCGCAGTTCGAGCGCCAGCGCTCCACGCCGTGTACGCAGCTCCAGGAGCTGTTTTCGACGATCTCGCACTCGTAGTTCGGTGGAAAGAGAGCGAGGAAGTTGGCATAGTTGGTGAGGCGGACGGTGCGGTCCTGTTCGAGCAGCTTGAGCGTGTAGGCGAGGGCCATTTCACCGTGCTTGTGGTGGTGGCCGTAGGATTCTCCATCCGTCGCAACGTGGACGAGCTGCGGGCGGTCGGCATTATTGAGGCCGTCCTTGAGCCGCTCGGCAAAGGTCTCGCCGGAGTTGAGCAGTCCCTCGAAGGCGATGGCTTGCGAGATGGCGCCGTTGTAAAAAAAGACGGCGATGGAGCGGCCCGAGGGCAGGTGGACGAGATAGGGGCGCGTGGAATCGACGGTATCGTTCGGTGTCGGCGTCCAGGGATCGTCGGAGGAGTGGCCGTCCGGTTGGCCTGTGGGAATGGGGCGCACGCGCCGGCACTGACGCGGAGCAAGAATAGTAAAGCGGATGCCATGCTGCGCCAGCAGGTCGAGGGTTTCCGAATCGACGGCAGTCTCAGCGAGCCACATGCCTTCCGGCATGGCGCCATAGTGGCTAATGTAGTCGGCGATGCCCCAGCGAATCTGCGTGATCTTGTCGCGGCTGCTGGCCAGCGGCATGATGATGTGGTTGTAAACCTGCGCCATGGCGGACGAGTGGCCGCGGTTGGTCTTGCGGCTGCGGCGCTCGCCGTCCAGAATCATGCGATAGGTGCGGTTGGCATTGTCCTTGAGCCAGCTCAGCAGCGTGGGGCCGAAGTTGAAGCTGATACGCGCGTAGTTGTTTACGATGCGCGTAATCTTGTTCTTCGCGTTCACGATGCGCGCGGCGCCGTTGGGCGCGTAGCACTCGGCGCAGACGCGCTCGTTCCAGTCGTGATAGGGCGCTGCCGAGTCCTGCGTCTCCACGGCCTCAAGCCAGGGGTTCTCGCGGGGCGGCTGGTAGAAGTGGCCGTGAATGCAGACGTAGCGTTTGGAAGAAGGCATGGTGTTTTATATCTGTGTGGTATCCCGTCTAAGGCGCAAGAGCAAAGACGCGCCGAAGGTGGAACACCCATAGCAGACGAGATTATTTTAGGCTTTTCAGGCCAGCGGCGTATTTTTCTCCTGATCGCAGGCGCGCCACATGTACCAGCTTGCGACCGAGCGATACGGAGCCCAGAGCTTTGCGCGGCGCAGCATCACTTCCGGCTTGGGCAGGTCGGCTGCGGCAATGGCGCGAGTCTTCGGCAGGCGCAGAAAGGTTAGTGCGAAGCCCTTGCGTACGCCGTAATCGCTGACCGGCAGCACATCGGGCCGGCCCATGCGGAAGATGAGCAGCATCTCGACGGTCCACGGGCCGATGCCGCGCACTTCGGTGAGCCGCCGGATGATTTCTTCGCTGGGCATTTTGCGGATGGCGGCATATGTCGGCACGGTTCCGTCCAATGTCTTTGCCGCGAGATCGCGCATGGCCTTGATCTTGTTGCCGGAGACTCCGCAGGCGCGCAGCCGTTCCTCCGGCGCATCGAGCAGTAGTTGTGGCGTGGGATCGCCGCCGAAGAACTCGCGCACACGGCGGTGAATCGTCGCCGCCGCCTTGCCATGCAGTTGCTGGTAGAGGATCGACTCGACAAGCGACTCGAAGGGCGAACTCCAGGTGTCGAGCTTCATGGTGAACGGGCCGACGCGATCGATCAGCGCGGCGAGTTTCGCGTCCGCGGCGCGCAGATGCGAGATGGCCTCTTCGTGGTCAAAAGGGAGTTTGCTGCTGCGTCGTCTTTCGTGAGCCATACGGAGGAAGTCTACCGCAGCCTGCCAAAATCACGCGCAGCATTCGCATATCCACAGGAACTGATAACGCCGCCGTGTTGACATAAGTGCGCAGAAATTCATCTTTACAACCATTTCGGGATGGACTTCAGTTGGTCGCAACGATAGGATGAAGTTCCCCATAAATTGAATCCCCAGAGGAGTTTCCGTGGTTACAGGAATTCAGAACTCGTTCGCGCATCCGGAAAATGGAATGACGCTGCTGGACATGACGGCCTGCGGGCTGGTGGCGACGCGGCAGAATGAAGTCATTATGTTTCGGTCCACGGGGCGCTGGTCGCTTCGATGGATCGAGCGCAACTATCCGACGAAGAATTTCCATGTGAAGGGCAAGAGCTCGGACTGGGGACCGCAGGCTGGGTTTGTGCCCTATCTGGGTAAGTACAGCAAGGTGGGCGGCACCGCGAAGGAGGCCAAGAGCACTGCGGACAACGACGATGGGATCGGCCATAACTTTGCGCGGAAGACCCAGCTCAGCCTGACGGCTGAGGAGTTGCAGATTCAGTTGAATGAGCGGGCCGAAAACCGCACAGCCCTGATTGAAATGCAGCAGGTGACAGGCAGCCAGGACTACTATCTTGTTGCGCAGCGCAGCACCGACCAGCAGCGATTCGCTTTTAAAGCGACGCGCGGCGCGGCCGGTTCTTACCTGATTTCTGTCTATCCGAAATACATGCCGCTCAAGGGGTTGATGTTCGAGACGCCCGCGCCGCTGGAGGTAATGACGAGTTCCGAGGTGGGTGCAAACAACAGGCCGATGACTGGCGACTACGACCTGATGGCCGTGTGCCCCGCCTGGAACGACTATGGCGCCCGCACGAAGGTGGAGGTCTCGAAACCCGGCCTGAACTTCGGCAGGGCCACGGGGCCGGAGCGGGGAGCGACCTTTGCGGCCGGCGTCAATATGGACGGCGTGATGGACATGCGCCTGAACACGGGCCTGCCCAACCAGAGGAATGCGGATGGAAAGTGGAAGACATTCGGGCAGGCTGGCTTTACCCCCGCGCAGTACGGCAGGCTGCCCGATGCCGGACAAGCCGCCGGTCGCGAGCATGGCGACATGGGCAACCTGACGCCGCGCATCCTGCGCTGCGTGAACGAGCTGAATGCAGCCATGGGACAGACGGGGCCGCTCCGGCGCGTGCATCACAATGCCGAGTCGCACCGCAATGTAATCTTCGGAGGCATTACGGGTGCGGATATGGAGGGCGGAGACGCTTTTCCGTTGACGGTCTTTCAGCCGGAGCGGCTGCAGATTCCAGGCTACGAGCACGTGACTACGCTCGAAAACATGATGGAATTCCGGAATTACGCGACGGCGCTGCACAAGGCCAGCTATTACGTGCCGCGCAACTGGGCGTGGGGCATGTCGATCCGCGATGGGTTCATGCCGCATCGGTAAAGGCGGCGCGCCGGCGGTAGGGTGCGGCTGCCCGCGCCACCGGTTCCGTGCTTACCGGTTACGAGCCACCAGGATGTCGTTTTTCGTGTAGTGATAGACCTTGCCCGGCACCATGCTGCTTCTGTCCGGCGGCTTGGTCCAGTTATTGAAATACATGTCCTTCGCGTGCTCGAAGTTCATGCCGCTGGGCAGGATTCCGTTGGTAATGCCGGTGAAGTAGGTCGCGATGGTAACGAAGCGGGTTGCCTCGGAGACCACAGCGAAGAGGATGGCGCACAATCTTTTGTTGATGCTCACGCCTTTGCCAAAGCTGCTCAGCTCGGCAAGGGTGTTCATATCCTGGCGAATCACCTGGCCGACCGTGCCGAGTTGCGCGTAGTTGGACCCGATGCCGCAGGGCTTTCCCCATCCGCCCTTCTGGTCCTCGAAGGTATACCAGCTATCGGCTCCCTTGAAGGCAATGACGTAAATATCTTCGTGGCGAACCTGAATAAAGAGCGATTTGCCGTTGGGAGTCCGCACCTCGGCCAGGATATACGGAGATTTGCTCTTGCCTTCGACGAGGTTGCGGAAGGCGTTGAGGCTGGACTGGTATCTGTTCTGGCCAAGGTCGATTGTGACTTGCGAAACTTCGTCGTGCGGGGGCATAAGGAGAGCTTATCGCCGGTTTCGACGCCGTAGTCAAGTAAATTTTTGGCGAGGAACGGGGGGCTTCGGACGCCGGGCGGCGGCAAAACGCCTTCCCCTTGCCGGGGGCGGACGACTATGCTCTTTCCAAAGGTCAAGCCTGAAAGGCCTGCGAGGTAATCCCCCCATGAAGATGCGCCCCGGCACACAAACTGGGTTTTTGCTCTGCGGCAAAGAGTGGACTGACGGCGAGGTAATGGAAGTTCGCTCGCCGTGGGATGGTGGACTGGTTGGGCGCGTAACGCAGGCCACGCGGGCCGATGCGCGGCAAGCGGTGCAGCACGCCGTGGCTTCCATGCGCCGTACGCGGGCATTGCCGCGCTGGAAGCGGCGCGAGATTCTCGAAGACGTTGCGGCCTCTCTGATCGAGCAGAAGGAGCGCTTCGCGCAGTTGATTGCCGCCGAGGCGGGCAAGCCGATCCGGATGGCGCGCGCCGAGGTGGACCGCTCCATCCTGACCTTCAAGACCGCATCGGAAGAAGCCACGCGGCTGGGCGGCGAAACGATTCCGCTGGACCTGACCGAAGGCAACGAAGGCCGCTGGGGCCTTGTGCAGCGCTTTCCCGTGGGACCGGTGCTGGCGATTACGCCTTTCAATTTTCCGCTGAATCTGGTCGCGCACAAGGCGGCTCCGGCCTTGGCCGCCGGCTGCCCGCTGATTCTGAAGCCCGCGCCGCAGACTCCGTTCACGGCGCTGGCACTGGGCGAGGTGATTCTGAAGGCCGGCTGGCCGGAAGAGGCGCTGGCCGTGCTGCCACTCTCGAATGCCGACACGGCCTGGCTGGCGGAAAAGGAAGACCGCATCAAGCTGGTGAGCTTTACCGGCTCGGCGAAGGTGGGCTGGGAGCTGAAGGCCCGCTCCGGCCGCAAGCGCGTGCTGCTGGAGCTGGGCGGAAACGCGGCGCTGATTGTGCACAGCGACTGGCCGGAGCTGGACGAAGCCGCGACGCGGACGGCAAGCGCGGCATTCGCCTACGCCGGCCAGTCGTGCATCAGCGTGCAGCGGGTTTTTGTCGAGCGGCCCATCTTCCAGACCTTCCTGTGGAAGGTGGTGGAGGCTGCCAAGAAGCTGGTCTCCGGCGATCCGCGGAACGAGGCGACGGATGTGGGCCCGGTAATACGAATCAGCGAGGCCGAGCGGATCGAAGCGTGGATCAAAGAAGCCACGGATGGCGGCGCGCGCCTGATCGAAGGCGGCGAGCGCAAGGGCGCGCTGATAACGCCGGCGATTCTGACCGGCACCAAGGCCGGCATGAAAGTGCGCGACGAGGAGGTCTTTGGCCCGGTGGTTCTCATCGAGCCGTATGACGACTTTGAGACAGCGCTGGCCGAAGTGAACCGCTCGAAATACGGCTTGCAGGCTGGCTTGCTGACGCGCGACGCGGGGCGCATCCTGACCGCGTACCGCGAGCTTGAGGTCGGCGCGCTGATTGTGGGCGAGACGCCGACGTGGCGGCTGGACCCGATGCCTTACGGCGGCGTGAAGGATTCCGGACTGGGCCGCGAGGGCCTGCGCTTCGCCATCGAAGAGATGACCGAGCCGCGAATGCTGGTAATGGCGGGGTTGCAGTGAGGGGCTAACTCTTCGTCCGGCGCGGAGCGTCAGGGCCAGAGCAGCGGAGCTTCATCGCCGTCCACCCGCACGCAGTTTCTTCCCGACTGCTTGGCCAGGTACATGGCCGCATCCGCGCTTTCGAGCAGCAGCGAGGAGTGCTGGCCCGAGCCGGGCCGGATGGCCGCGCAGCCTACGCTGACTGTGACAACTCCATGAGGGTTTCCCTCGTGCGGAATCTGCTCCTGCTCCACGGAGCCGCGAATGCGCTCGGCAATGTGGCGCGCGCCCGTGGTGTCGGTGTCGGGCAGCACGACGACGAACTCCTCGCCACCGTAGCGGCCCACGAAGTCCGAAGGGCGATGGGCGATGGAGGCAATGGCCCCGGTAACCTCGCGCAGGCAGCGGTCGCCGGCCAGATGGCCGTAGCGGTCGTTGTAATGCTTGAAGTGGTCCACGTCGATCATCAATACGGAGAGCGTGGAGCCTCCGCGCAGGGCGCGAACCCACTCCTTATCTACGTACTCGTCGAGGCGGCGGCGGTTGGCGATTCCGGTCACGGCGTCCGTGATGGCGCGGTTTTCCGCCACATTGAGAGCCTTGTTCAGCTCCTCGTCGGCAGCCTTGCGGCCGGAGATGTCGCGCATCACATTGATGAATCCCTCCGGCTCCCGCGTCTCGGGATTGCGGTGCAGTACGAGGTTGGCCTCCATCCATAAATATCCGCCGTCCTTCTTTCTGCCGCGGAATTCAAGGATGTTGCGGGTCTTGCCGGCCAGGCAGTCGGAGTAGAGCTTCTCGAACGTGGTCAGATCCTCGGGATGAACCATCAGCTTGCGGTTAAGCAGCGGGGCCGATCCGGGCTCCCACCCGAGCAGCGTAGTAGCCGCCGGCGAAACATAAACAATCTCGCGGCCGAGATTGCTGAGGGCAATGATGTCGCTTGATCCCTCGGCCAGCAGGCGGAAGCGCTGCTCGCTGGCGCGGAGATTAAGCTCGAAGCGATTGCGCGCCGCGCGCACCACCTCCGCAATGTAAAGCAGCAACATGGAAACGAATGCGAAGACCTGCAACATGAAGGTTCGCGGCGAAAGGGTAAAGACGGTGAGTCCGATGGGCCCATGGCCACGGGCGGTAAAGAATCCGCCGATGGAGGCAACCGCAAGCAGTCCCAGAGCTGCTCCGGCCATGCCGAGACGAATCTCCACAAGCAGCAGCACAGGAAGAATCACGAAAAGCAGCGGAAGCGAGGTCTGCCAGAAGACGCCGATGCTGACGGCGCAAAGCAATGTGAAGAGGCCAACGGCCTCATACCAGGCGCGATCGGAGAAAGGCTTCCGCGCCCGCAGCGCCAGGTAGAGCGGGGTCATAATCGAAATGCCCAGCGCATCGCCGGTGAACCACTCCGAAAAAACCGGCCAGAAGCCTTTAAACCCGGCCAGTGACAGCCACGCGGCATAGCACAGCGAGGCCACGCCGGGCGCCACAATCACGCCGTAAACGAGCAGGCTGACGAGCTGCCCCGCTCGCGCCATGTAGCGATCTGGGGCGAGCGCCGGTCGCAGCAGCCATGCCGCGACGGTAACTTCGATGACGTTGCATCCGGTAGCCGCAAGTGTGAGCCAGAGCGGGGAGTTGAGCGGCGGAAGAAGAGTGGCAGCGAAATCGATCGTTATGCCGACGGCGATATATGCGGTCCACTGCCGTCGCGGCACGCAGAGAAGCATTCCGACGAGCAGGCCCGTGGAGGGCCACATGATGCTGATGTCGCCGTGCTTCCACGAGATGGTATTGAGCAACTCGGCGCCGACGGTTACGCCGACGAGAATCAGCGCGGCATAGAGGAGATGCCGGACAGGAAAGACACTTTCTGCCCCGCCGCTCTCCTCGATGTTGTCCTGAATCGTCTTGTTCATTCGCCCCGGCCGCGTGAACTCGATATTTGGTCTACATCGTAAATTATCGCGCCGGAAAAAACGCCCCTTTGCCACGCCAGCCGGAAATCTCCCGGCGCCGGGTGAGCAAAGGGGGCTTGAGCCGCAATCCCATGAAGACGCCTTTCACCTGTCGAGGCGCAAATCAGACGTCTCGCGTTCCAGGTTCATCTTCCGGACCGAAAGTGACTATAGCATACCGGCTCGCATCTTCGGCAAGCTGCGCGAAAGGCCAGGCGTCTTTACTTCGTCTTTGCCTTCTGTGCGGCCCAGCGCTTCCTCTGCGCATCGGCGATACGCTTGCGCGCCTCGGCGCTCAGCACGCGCTTCTTCTTCGTTGTCTTTGCGGGAGCAGCCTTTGTTTTGACGGCCCGAGCGGTTAGTGTTGCGCTGTCGGAACCTGCAAGAAGCTTCCTCACTTGAGTAAGCCGCGCAATTTCGGCATCGATTTGGGCAAGAATAGATTCAATCACCATAGAGCTAAGAATATCTCATCCTTTCTACGTGGGTTGATCTTCGAAATAACTTCGCCTAACTTGGCTGTAAGTAAAAGTTACCTGTAAATGCTAGCAGTTTGTGTGCCGCATCGTATACACGGCGCGGAAAAATCGGGATGCGCTTGCAAATACAGAAAAGGGATGAGACTGCAGCCCATTCCTTTCTCTATTTCAATTGGATGCAATTCGGCGGCCCTGCGTATGTACACGGAAAACTTTTTGTGCCCGCCTGCAAGCGAAGATAGCGTCCACTTATCGGACAGTTTGTTGGGCAGTCCGCACCAAAATAAAAGAGGGCGGGATTCATCCCGCCCTCAAGCTTCAATCGGTTCTAAGTTCGCTTACGCGCCAACCTCCGCGCCGGCCCTGCGCCATGCGTAGAGCGGAAACTGATTGGCCAGCTCGGCCACTTGGCCGCGGATATGATCGAGTGCCGCATCGTCGCCGCGCTTGTCGAGGGCCTCGACGATCCACTGTGCAATCTGGCGCATCTCCGTCTCTTTCATGCCGCGCGTGGTGAGAGCAGGCGTGCCGACGCGAATGCCTGAAGGCTTGAGTGGCGGATTGGTGTCGTAGGGAATGGCATTCTTATTCACCGTGATGCCAGCCTTGCCCAGCGCCGCCTCGGCCTCGGAGCCCAGAATGCCTTTCGCAAAGACATCGACAAGCATCAGATGGTTGTCCGTGCCGCCGGAGACGATGCGATAGCCCGCTTCCGCAATGGCATCGGCCAGTACCTTCGCATTCGCCACAACCTGCGCGGAGTAATCCTTGAACTCGGGCCGCAACGCCTCGCCGAAGGCCACAGCCTTGGCCGCCACGATGTGCACCAACGGTCCGCCCTGCTGGCCGGGGAAGACAGCCTTATCCACGGCAGCTGCGAGATCAGCGCCGCAGAGAATGAGGCCGGAGCGCGGGCCGCGCAATGTCTTGTGAGTGGTGGTCGTAGTAATGTGCGCGTGCGGCACGGGCGAGGGATGCGCGTCGCCGGCGACGAGGCCGGCAATATGCGCCATGTCGAAGATGTAATACGCGCCTACCTTGTCGGCAATCTCGCGCATCCGGGCAAAATCCCACAGCCGCGGATAGGCGCTGCCGCCGCCAATGATTACCTTGGGCTTTTCGCGCAGCGCAATCGCTTCGAGCTCGTCGTAATCGATCCGCTCCGTGTCCTTGCGAACGCCATAAAAGGTGGTGTGGTAGAGCTTGCCGCTGAAGCTGAGCTTGTGGCCATGAGTCAGGTGACCGCCATGGGCCAGATCGAGGCCAAGAATCGTATCGCCGGCCTGAAGGACGGCCATGTAGGCCGACGCATTTGCTTGTGACCCGGAGTGCGGCTGCACATTGGCGTGCTCGGAGCCGAAGATCTGTTTGGCGCGGTCGCGCGCCAGGTTCTCCACCACGTCGGCATACTCGCAGCCGCCGTAATAGCGCCGTCCAGGGTAGCCCTCGGCATACTTGTTGGTAAAGACGGAACCTGCCGCCTCCAACACCGCCTCGGAGACAAAGTTTTCGCTGGCAATCATCTCAAGACCCTCGTGCTGGCGAAGGGTCTCATGGTCAATGGCGGCTGCCACCGCGGGGTCGGCCTGGGCAAGGGGGAGCGAGATGCGGTCGGTCATACCCAGATTCTAGCCTTTTTCCTGCATCCTTCGTATCTGCGTTTGCTTTTCGAGCGATGTTTCCGTGCCCCATCCTTGCGCCTTTTCCGGGCGCACCGGGATTCCTGGCGTGCGATTTTTGCATGCTGGGGTGGGGAAGGGTGGGACACCGCAAGGATTTCGTTTCGGAAATGGAATACACATATGTAGATACGGCCCGGCAAATCAAGCCCTATCGGAATCTCAGCGCGTGCTCAAGCCACCGATGGGAGGAGCAGCGCTTGACCATGAGCCGCCGAACGGCGATGCCTTGTCTGTTTCAAGCACGTCGTGCAAGCCCTTTACGCCTCTGGTCTGCATGATAGTTGCGACAGCAGCGGCGTGGAAGCGGCGATCGGCATAACCGCCAAGCATGACAACGCCGTTGTGCACTTTGATATAGACAGGATGGTCGGCGGTCTGGAGGCTCTTCTCCAACTCCGTTTGCAGTTGCGGGTCGGAAATCTCCGGACCGGCAATCTGAATCTGGTCGCGGATGGCCTCAATGCCCTGCACGCGGCTGACCCTCTGCTCGGCGTCGATCTTGACGACGTACAGATCGACCGAACCGCTGAGCGCGACAACACGATCCTGCACAGAGAACTGGAGATTTTGAAAGGGATGGCCCTTGAGAGCCTTTTCGACTGCGGCCTGGATAGTGCTGTCGTTCTGGGCCACAAGGGCGGGCGCGGCAAGAGCCGCAGCAAGAACGAAATGGAAGACCCTTTGCATAACGGGCAACTCCCGCACCCAGTGTACGCCGGATTGAGTCCCGCGCGGAAAAAGGATTTCCATCCTGTGAAATAGTTCCAGCCCTTTCCGTCCGACCGGAAGCCACTTCTGTTGACAATCAACACGTATCGGCGTCAATATGTAGAAATTCAACAGGAGACCGCGATGGGCGAAAACAAGGCCGATGTATTGCAGGGCACGCTGGACCTGATGGTGCTGAAAACACTCGAATCGATGGGCCCGCTGCATGGCTACGGCATTGCGCGGCGCATCGAGCAGGTGAGCGGCGACGCGCTCAGCCTGAACCAGGGCACGATTTATCCGGCGCTGCTCAGGCTGGAGCAACGCGGCTGGGTCAAGTCCGAGTGGGGGCTTTCGGAAACCAACCGCCGCGCGAAGTTCTATTCGCTCAGCCGCACGGGCCGCAAACAGATTGCCCGCGAAACGGAAAACTGGGAGCGCACAGCGGCCACGATGGCGCGCTTTCTCGCTCCATCGAGCAGTGCGTCGAATTAGGAGGCTAGCATGGAGTGGATTCGCGTTTTGCTGAGCCGTGTTGCATCGCTCTTTCGTCGCCGCAGGCTCGACGCCGAGCTCGACGAAGAGCTGCACGCCCACATCGAGCTTGCCATTGCGGAAAATCTACGCAACGGCATATCGCCCGACCAAGCCCGTACCGCCGCGCTGCGCGCCCTTGGCGGCGTAACGCAGACGCGCGAGACCTACCGCGTGCAGCGCGGCCTGCCGTGGTTGGAGCAGATTGCGCGCGACGTTCGCTTCGGCCTGCGCCAACTCGCCAAATCGCCGGGCTTTACGCTCACCGCCATTCTTACGCTCATGATTGGCCTCGGCGCAAACACGGCGGTCTTTTCGCTCATCAACGCGCTGTTGCTGCGCCCGTTGCCCGTGCCCCATGCTGAAGAGCTTGCTGTTCTGCATATCGATCGCTCTGACGATCAGGACGGCCCGAGTTACGACTTTTCCGCTCCTGTGGTGCGTGCGCTCGAAAAACGACAGGATGTCTTCCAGAACATCGCCGGATTCACATGGGATGATTTTCAGATACGTGGATCGTCAGGCAATGTGGAAGTTATTGGAGCAGAGGTTAGCGGGCAGTTCTTCAGCGTCATGGAAGCCAGACCCCTGCTGGGCCGTTTGCTCACGCCACAGGATGACCAGCCGGGCGGAACCGCGGGTGGATTTCCCGTGGTAATCAGTGAAAGTTTCTGGCGCACATGGTTCAACAGAACTCCCGATGTGCTGGGCCGCAGGATCACCATTGACAATGCGCCGTTCACGATTGTGGGTGTCATGCCCAAAGGTTTTATCGGAGCTGACTCCATGCGGCCGGCGCAGATTTATGCGCCCCTGGCCGCCGGGCCGGTGATTGACGCGCCTTACGACAACATTACCGCAGGTGTATGGTGGCTGAGCGTAATTGCACGCCGCAGGCAGGGCGTGTCGCTGGAGCAGGCCAACGCAGCCTTGCGTGCAACCGCGGGATCACTCCTGGATGAAGCGGTTCCCGACGCGGAATGGATCAAGGACGCGCGCGAACATCACTTTCAACTCGCGGCGGAATCAGGTTCGACCGGTTATACCTATCTGCGCGCAAGGTTCAGGAAGCCGATTATAGCCGTGTTTTGGCTCTGCACCGCGATGCTGTTGCTCGCCTGCCTGAACCTGGCAAGCCTCTTAATGGCGCGCTCCGCCGCGCGAGAGCGCGAACTGGCCACGCGGCTTGCCATGGGCGCCACGCGCCGCAGGCTGGTTCAGCAGTTGCTTGTGGAGAGCATGATAATCGCCACTCTGGGAACCGCGGCCGGCCTGTTGCTTGCTCCGTTTGTAAATCATGCTCTTGTCGCATACGTGCTTGCCAACAGTCATGGAGCAACTCTCGACGTTGATCTCGACTTGCGCGTCCTGGTATTTGTCGCGCTTGCCGGGATCATCTCCACCGTTGCCGTTGGACTTATTCCCGCCTTACGCGCTACATCAGGCAACCTGAACGAACAGATCAAGTCCGGTTCGCTCACCGCGTCCTCTCGCGAGCACCGGAGCACCCTTCCCCGGATTCTGCTCGGGCTTGAGGTCGCTCTGGCATTGATGCTCGTGTTTGGCGCTGGCCTTCTGGCCACAAGCCTCACACGGCTCTACCGCGTGGGCCTCGGCTTCGATCCCCGAGGCGTCGTCAACATCGATCTGGATATGTACAAACAGTCCCTTGCGGGCGAAGCGCTCGTTCACTGGTATCAAACCTACGGGGATGCTCTGCGCCATTTGCCTGGGGTTGGCAGCGTGAGCTTTGCGCAGATCACACCGCTTGGTGGCGAATTTATAACACATTCTTTTCGAACACCTCTGAGCGGCGGTGACCGGACGGTTCACATCAACCTGATTGCGCCGGATTATTTTCAAACGATGCGGATTCCGATTTTGGGCGGCCGCGATTTTCGCTGGAGTGACACTCTGGCCTCCGGCCGGAAGATTATTCTGAACCAATCCGCAGCCAGGGAACTGTTCCCTGGACAGAATCCTTTAGGACAGCAGATTCGATCCAGCCGGGGTCCACTTGAGGTAATCGCTGTAGCTGGCGATACGCATTACGAATCGCTCCGCGAGAACTCTCCGCCGGCGGTCTATTATTCGATCACTCAAAACCCGAACATGAAGCAGTCATCCTACACCGCTGTAGTGCGCACCGAGGGTTCGCCTGCGTCTCTTGCAGATTTCGTGCGCGCATTGACAACGCGCATGGCGCCCGACATCCCCGCTCCCATCATGACAAAGATGAGCTCTGTTCTCGATGCTTCCATCAGCTCCGAACGCATGATGGCCATGCTCGCTGTTTTCTTTGCCGTGTGCGCATTGCTTGTCACTGCTATTGGTCTCTACGGAACGCTGGCCTACGCGACGGCGCGTCGCACCAGCGAAATTGGCATCCGCATTGCACTTGGCGCGCAGCGGGTGCAGGTTGTGGCCATGGTCTTTCGGGAAAATGCCTGGATTGCCGCCGGTGGTTCGCTGCTTGGCCTCGTGATTGCGCTGCTTGCCTCACGCGCTTTGGCATCGTTCCTTTACGGCACCTCGGTCCGCGATCCGTGGGTGCTTGTTGCTTCCGTGGCTGCGCTTACGTTCATTGCCAGCGCGGCTTCGCTGATCCCAGCTATCCGCGCGGCGCGCATTGAGCCCATCACGGCGCTGCGTTTGGAATAGGAGAGAGCCATGAGTTGGACGCGTATTCTGTCGAGTCGCTGCGCGGCATTTTTTCGCAAGAAGAAGCTCGACGCCGAGCTCGACGAAGAGTTGCAAGCCCACATCGAGCTTGCGATTGCGGAGAATCTTCGCCGCGGAATACCGCCGGACGAAGCCCGCACCACCGCGCTACGCGCCTTCGGCGGTGTAACGCAGACGCGCGAAACCTATCGCATGCAGCGCGGCCTGCCGTGGCTGGAGCAGATTCTTCGCGACGTGCGTTTTGCCTTTCGTCAGATGCTCAAATCGCCGGGGTTTGCCCTGACGGCCATTCTCACGCTGGCGCTTGGAATTGGCTCAAGCTCAGCCATCTTCTGCCTCATGGACGGAATCTGGCTGCATCCCATGCGCGTGCCGCATCCGGGCCGCATTGTGCGTGTCTTCTCTACAACCACTCAGGAACAGGAAGGCTACTTCAGCTACTTTGAGTATCAGACCCTCGCGCAGCGTCTCCCGGCCTTTCGGGGCGCGTCTGCCGGTCTGGCGGCTATTGGCGGGCGCGGCAGCCTGATGCCGCGCCCGGATGGCACATCGCAGATGCTGCTGACCAACGTTGTTTCCACCAACTTCTTTGATCTGCTTGGCGTGCGGCCGCTACTGGGCCGTCTCTTTACCGCGCAGGATGCCGTGCGGCTTCGCGTACGCCCCGGCGTGGTGCTGGGCTACAACTGCTGGCAGCAGCGCTTTGGCGGCGATCCCAATATCGTCGGCAGGCAGATTCCGCTGCGCCATGGCAAAGATGGCATCTACCAGGCAGACGTGTGGGGCGTGCTGCCACGAGAGTTTCGTGAGATTGATCCCGGCAGTGACACTGATCTCTGGATGCCGGTGGAGACGTGGGCGGTCGGCGTTGGTCAGAGCGATTTGACATCGCGCAGATTTCGCTGGTTCCAGATGCTTGGCCGGCTGGCTCCTGGCGCTGATGCTGAGCAGGCCAATGAGCAAGTTGCCGCCATTGCCCAGGCTCTTGAACGGGATGACCCGGCCAACAACCGGAACCGTGGAGCACACGCCGTAAGCGATTTTCGCTATCGCATGGAGCAGGCGGGAACCAGCGGCCTGGTTTTGTTCGCCATTGTGGGCGGAGTGGTGCTGTTGTGCACGGTGAATGTAGCGCACCTGCTTCTGGCGCGCGCGCTGAGCCGCGTTCCGGAAGTAGCTCTGCGCCTTTCGCTCGGAGCCACGCGCTGGACTGTCGCCCGGCAACTGCTGGTGGAAAATCTTCTGCTGGGACTGATGGGATGGGCCGCCGGCCTGGCGCTGGCGATGGGCATTGCCGCTCTGCTGCCGCGTTTACTGGTCTCTGAGCCCGCAATGCTAAACGCTTACACCTATGGTACGAGCTTCCACCTCGACGAGCGCGTGTATTTCTTCGCCGGTCTGCTATCGCTGGTGACCATGCTCCTGCTGGCGTTTGTTCCGCTCGTGCAGGTTTCGCGGCCTCAGCTTGTGCCTGCGCTGCAGGCTGGAGCCGCAGGGTGCGTTACCAGCCGCACCTCTGTGCTGCGCCGCGCCGCAGTCTGGTTGCAAATTGGCATTTCCTTCGCGCTGCTGGTTTCTACGGGAGCTTTGGTGCGCAGCTTCCTCAATACGCGCACGCAATCCATCGGTCTTACGCGCAACCAGGTGCTGGTGGCCTTTACGCAAGACCCTGACAATCCGCTACGCGAGACTATCCAAACGAATCTGCGCGCGCTGCCCGGTGTTAAAAACGTCGCCTACGGAATCCGCTCGCCGCTCATGCCGTCGGAAAACGGCATTGCGGTGAAAGCGCAACTGCCCAGCCATCCTGAATTACATGAGCCCCTCGAGATCAAATTCAACGCGGTCAGCCCCGGCTTTCTGGCGGTAATCGGCACGCGCATCGTGCGCGGTCGCGGCTTTACAACGGAGGACACTGCCAACAGTCCCGTTTCGGTCGTCATCAATCGCACGATGGCGCAGAAGTACTGGCCCGCGCAGAATCCCATCGGACAGACCGTGCATCTTGTGGACGGCCATGTGGATGCGCATGTCGTCGGAGTGGCGGAAGACGCGCCCATCAACCGCATCGGAGAATTGCCCGAGCCGTATCTCTACATTCCGTTCCTGCAGTATCAGGCCCGTCTTTCTAACATGGGCGAGATCACCTTCGTCGTGGAGACCAGCCAGAACGCCATGTCCATGGCCCCGGATGCGCGGCAGACGCTCATCCATATCAACCCGCTGCTGGACCCCATGTTCATCACTTCGCTGCCGGAACTGATTCGCTTCTCTTCCGGCAACTACCAGATGATGGCTGAGATGGTCAGCGCGCTTGGCATCATCGGGCTCGCTCTCACCGTCGTTGGCCTCTACGGCTTCCTGGCCTTCCGCGTGACGCAGCGTCAGCACGAGATTGGTATTCGCATGGCCCTTGGCGCATCGCGCGAAGCTACAGTCTGGCTGGTGTTACGCGATACGGCATGGCTTATTGCTATCGGGCTTGCTATCGGAGTAGGCCTGTCGCTGGCTGCGGCGCGAATCGAATCCTCAGTCTTGTTCGGGGTCCATCCGCTGGATGTGCTTTCGCTGGTTGTCGCGCTTGGCATCCTCGCTGTTTCCACGGCAATCGCAAGCTGGTTGCCCGCGCGGCGTGCGGCTTCGATCGATCCAATGCGTGCGTTGCGCTCGGAGTAAGTCGCGCTATTCTGGAGGCGATGCGACTCCCCACGCTCCTTCTCTCCAGACTTATCGGGTGCCCTACCCTCGCGGCGCTTCTGTTTTTGCCGCTGGGGTGGGATAGCACAGCCACGTCCTCAGCACAGGCCGCGCCGCACGCGCAATCGTCTGAACGTCCAGTCCCGGTTACGCTCACGCCTGCCGTGGTCGTCGCCGGTTCACCGGAGCTGATTCGCGTTCACGCGCCGGGGGCGCAGGCCGTGAGCGGCGAGTGGCTGGGGCAGAAGATTGAGTTCTTTGAGAAGAATGGCGAGTGGCTTGCGCTGGCGGGTGTGGATGTGGAGGCGCCGGTTGGCGCTTTCACGCTGCACATTACCGCAAGGACGGCGAGTGGCTCGCTTGACCTGAGTTGCAGTGTGACGATTGCACCCGCGCACTACCGCACCGGCACGCTGACCGTGGCGCCGAAGTTTGTAAGCCCTGACGCCGAGGAGCTGAAGGAGATTCAGGCGCAAAGCGAATTCAAGAGCAAGGTCTTTGCCGCGAGCGCAGACCATCCGCTGTGGTCGGGCAGCTTTCATGCGCCGGTCTCCGCGCAGGCCACAGACAGCTTCGGCACGCGCCGCATGTTTAACGGCAAGCTGGCCAGCATTCACAAAGGTGCGGATTTCCGCGCCGCGATGGGAACGCCGGTGCACGCGGCCAGCAGCGGAGTCGTAGTGATTGCGCGTCCGCTCTACTACGAGGGCAACTGCGTGGCGATCGATCACGGGCTGGGCTTTTACACACTCTACATGCACTTCAGCCGGATCGATGTGAAGGAGGGCCAGCGCGTGCAGGCCGGCGACCCGCTGGGGCTGAGCGGCGCAACAGGCCGCGTGACCGGCCCGCATCTACATTGGGCCGTGCGCTGGCAGGGAGCGTACCTGGACCCAATCAAGCTGCTGCATCTGGATCTGGGTTCGGATTCTCTAGTCCGGAACCATCAGAGGCATGATTCGGCTGCTGTCCGCTGAAACCGGCCCGCCTTGGCCGGCTGCGGACTTCCGGCGCGTGCTACTCCCGGCCTGGCCCATGCAGCGTCCCGCGAGATGAGAAATTGCCTGAATTCCGAGGGTTTCCCACATCTTTCTCTGCCGGCAGGTGAAACACCTGTTCTATATTCAAGGGAAAGAACGCCACTCATTTATTGAAACAAGGCTCTCACGGCGGCGAATTTTCGTCCCACCGGAGAAGTCTCGCTTTTACGGCCTCTGCAGCTCGACCGGCTGGCCGTTTGCCCCGAACTCCTGTTTCCCGCAATGGAGATTTCAGTATTGTCGATCAAGGAATCTCATTCCCCTAAGTCTTATTCCCAGGAGGCGCGCTCAGGGGGAGCGTTGCCTGCTCCGATGATTGAACCGTCACAAGTCCGGCCCAGTCTCCATGGCAAGCCCGCGGCCGCGCAGAATGGCGCGATGGAGCCGGAGGCGGTCGTCGAGATCGTCAACCGCTGGCCCAGCGATACCGAGATCGATTTCATCCTTCACGCGCTCGACTCGGCAGCCATTGTAGCGATTACGGATGTCAAAGGAACGATCACCTTCGTCAATCGCAAATTTGTAGAGATCAGCGGATACAGCGAGGCGGAGCTGATCGGACAGAACCACCGGATGCTGCGCTCGGGCGTGCACCCGGCCGAGTTTTTCCGGCAGATGTACTCGGTGATTGCTCACGGGCATGTGTGGAGCGGGGAGATCTGCAACCGGCGCAAGGATGGCTCACTCTACTGGGTGCAGACTACGATTGTGCCGCGCCATTCCGCCGAGGGCAAGCTCGATCATTACGTTGCCATCCGCTTCGACATTACAGACCGCAAGCTGGCCGAGAACCGGCTCATCGAGAGCCAGGCGCACCTGAAGCACTCGCTGAACACGGATTTCCTGACCGGGCTTGCCAACCGGCAATGCTTCACCACCACCTGCCGGCAGATGCTGGAACGGGCCGCCCGCGCCGGCGAAGAGGTCTACCTCGGCATCTTGGACGTGGACCACTTCAAGGACATTAACGACTCCTACGGGCACTTTACCGGCGACAAGGTGCTGTGCGCGCTGGTGGACCGGCTGCGGACGCTCGAAAGCCAGCAGGTTTTTCTGGCCCGGCTGGGCGGCGATGAGTTTGCCATCCTGGTGCGTGGCCTGCCGGTGGAAGAGGCGGTGAGCATCTTTGAGAAAGTTCTGGAGCAGATGCGCGCGCCGGTGCCGATCGACGGCGTTCCGCACCGTGTGAGCGGCACCATCGGCTACGCGTATGCGCCGAATGACGGTGAGAGCCAGGAGGAGCTTTTCAAGGCCGCCGACATCGCTCTCTACGCCGCGAAATCGCTTGGCCGCGACCGTTACCAGCAGTTTCATTCCTCGATGCGCGAGGAGTTCGAGCGCAAGGTCAAGCTGATCGAGACCATCCACGCGGGCCTGGATCGAAAGCAGTTCGAGCTGCACTATCAGCCGCTCTTTTATGCCGGCAGCGGCAGGCCGCCTTCGCTCGAAGCACTTCTGCGCTGGCGGCATCCCTGGCACGGGATGATGACGCCGACCGCATTTTTCGATGTCTTCAAAGACCCCGGAACCGCGCAGGCCGTGGGCAACTTTGTGCTCGACCGGGCGCTGGCCGATGCGCGGCAATTTATCGACCGTGGAGTGAAATTCAACAAGGTCGCCGTCAACATCACCGCCGCCGATCTGGCTAATAATCGCTTTCCGGCGCGGCTTTTCGGCGCTCTGGAGCGGTATGGCCTGCCGCCGTCGCGGGTTGCCATCGAGGTGACTGAGGGAATCTTTCTCGATGCGGATTCAGGCAGCATTCTGCGCGATTTGAACGAACTTCACGAGCGCGGGATCGAGATTGCGCTCGATGACTTCGGCACCGGCTTCGCCTCGCTTACGCACCTGCTCTCCATGCCCTTTGACCGCATCAAGATCGATAAAAGCTTCATCAGTGAGCTCGAAGATCAGCCGGCCAATCTTGCCATTGTGCAGGGCATTATCGAGATCGTGCACCGGCTGGGCCGGCTCGTGGTTGCCGAGGGCGTGGAGCGGCAGTCGCAGAAGGAGATTCTGGAGCGGCTGGGCTGTGACGCGATGCAGGGATGGCTCATTGCCAGAGCGCTCTCGCCACAAGAGGTCGAAACCATCCTGCAGCGGGTGCGGTACTGAAGCCGCTGCGGCGCCGTCAGCGCAAGAGCGCTTCAGCCTTGTCTTCCTCGGGCGCGTCCTGACTGGAATTCAGAGGCGATGCGGCAAGTGCCGCTTTCTCTTTACGCAGCTCTTTGAAGGCGCGATAGACAAACGATCCCATATACCAGCCGTCGATGTACTTGTAGGGCGTTTCGCCGGTGGTGTAGTGGCCGCAGGGCAGCACGCGAGGCTCGAAGTCGACACGGTGGCGCTCGAAGGCATCGATGACCTGCAACGAATACTCGCGGGGAAAGGTGAGGTCGTAGTCGGCGTAGACGACGAGCACTTTTTTGTCGCGCCCGGCGGATTCTGCGCTCATAAATTTCTCGTAGTAGTTGACCGGGCTGACGGCCGCCCAGAGATTGCGGAGCCGCTCCTGCGTCAGTCCCGCCTCTTCAAGGCCCGCGCGGATGTGCCGCGTGCTCTGGCCCGCCCATACCACGTCGCCGAAAGAGGTCGAGGCATGATTGAACGCATTTACCCGCAGCCGCTTGTCGTGTGCGCTGGCCAGAAAGGCGTAGCAGGAGCCGAGGCTGGTGCCAAGCACGCCAAATTGCTCGTAGCCCTGGCTCTCAAGCCAGTCCAGGCAGCAGCGAATATCGACCACGGCTTGGCGGCAGGCCGAGAGCGTGCGGCCAATGTTGGCGCTGACGGCGTAATCCGAGCGCTCAAGCTCCGTGGGCCGGCGGATGTCGTGGTAAGGCTTCGAGAGCCGCAGCGCGGAAATTCCCATGCGGTTGAAGAGCGAGGCCAGCGCGTTGTGGCTGAAAGCGTCGGCATTCCATTGCGGCAGGATGACGATGGCCTGCTTCGGCCGCGTGGGATCTTTATGCGCGGGAGCAGGGAACCAGCGCGCGTTGACAAGATCGTTCTCCGGGTGCGGCGTGCGTTCCGGCGAGGTGAAGCGTAGAAATTGCGCCCGCTCGATCTCGCCATTCTCGGCCTTGCGTTTCAGCTCCGCGTCCTGGGCCAGCGTCTCGGGACGCACATTGGTGGGAAAGAGCTGCGGATAGCGTTCTTCGATGCGGAAATCCATAGGCCGCTCGTAGCCGAAAAACTGATCGCTGTGGCGGATGAGAATTTCGTTGATGCGCGCGATTGCGGCCTCAGCCTGGACGCTGTCACCGGCCTCCGCCTGGCGAAGCTCTGATCCAGCCAGCCCATGCGACTCCAGAAACGGTGCGATCCACTCGACGCCCCACTCACGCGGTCGCACCACGCGGTTCTCGTCGCGTGTCGTCAGCCGCGTCTCCCAGCGGTACATCCACCGCGCATACCAGTTGCTTGCCATCGTGCTTATTATCAGTTTATCAGCGGCGGATCGAGGTTGAGGAAAGCGGCAGCGGGTCAGTTTGCATTTGCCTTGTAACAGGGCACGACGGGTAGGCCGGGGATTTATCTTCGGCTGCCGAATGAGCCGCATAAGAGAAAGGGCTTTAGCCCCTGCTGCGAAACTGGCCCGGTACCAGAAAAGCGGCTCCGCCGCGATAGGATGAATTCATGTGCGCTTCCCCGCGCGTAGCCTCTTTGGTCGGCAGCCGCGTAGCGTTTTTCGGTGGCAGCTTTGACCCGCCGCATCTCGGCCACCTGGCCGTGGCCCGCGCCGCGCAGGCGGCGTTGCGGCTGGACCGTATTCTTTTTGCGCCGGTTGGCGCACAGCCGCTCAAGCCGGACGGCGCAACTGCTTCCTTTCCGGATCGTGCGGCCATGACGCGGCAGGCAATTGAGGGGGAGCCCGGCTTCGAGCTTTCGCTGCTGGACGCGCCGCGTCCGGACGGCTCGCCAAACTACACGCTGGAGTCGCTGCATACGCTGCGCAGCGAACTCCCCGAGGCAGAGCTTTTTCTCCTTCTCGGCGCAGACTCCCTGGCCCAGCTTCGCAACTGGCATGGCGCTGCGGAGATTCCCTTCGCCGCCTCGCTCGTTGTCGCTTCGCGCCCTGGGCAATCGCTCGACAATCTCACCAGCATGATCCCGGAGGGCTTATCGCTCTCTACCGCGCCCGGGGAGGCGCCCGGTTATGCGTCGTCAGGGCACGCGTCGGGCGAGACCGCCGCCGGCCCGGAGCTGCTCGCCGCCACTCTCACGAACGCCGCCGGCGAGACGGCGCCCTTCTACCTGCTGCCCGGCCTCTATGTGGACATCAGCGCTTCGCAGATTCGGGCGCAGACCCGCGCGGGTGCGCCCTCGCCGCTGCCCCCCGCCGTGGCCGAGTACATCCGCCGGCATCAGCTCTACCAGCACCTGTAGCCTTGCAGCGGTTTCCGTAACCCGCACTCTGGAGTGGTTCGCTCCCGTAGGAAGGCCCCAGGCATCGGATTTTGCAATTTTCGCCGTAAAATTTGCCCGGAAACCGCTCCACGCACGCGCTGGAAGTTGATAGTGGCAGGAGAACTGCTCTACGATGAATCTGCACCAGAGGAAATTACGCACGAATGACTGCCACCGCCGCTATTGAAACCCTCATCCTCGTACAAACCGCCGCGCAGGCCTGCGAAGACAAGAAAGGCGAAGAGACGCGCATTCTGGCGCTCGACCCCTCCGAGTCCGCCCTGGCCGATTTCTTCCTGATTACCTCCGCCTCGAACGAACGGCAGGCGGTGGCAATCGCCGACGAAATCGAGCTAAAGATCAAGCACGATTACGGTATCTATCCGAACTCGGTGGAGGGCCGGCGGCAGGGGGATTGGATCCTGCTCGACTACGTGGATTTTGTGGTCCACGTCTTTCGTGCCGAGCGGCGAGCTTTT
The DNA here is from genome assembly GCA_015655195.1 of Terriglobales bacterium. Classification (GTDB taxonomy): domain Bacteria; phylum Acidobacteriota; class Terriglobia; order Terriglobales; family Acidobacteriaceae; genus Telmatobacter. Next base: position 20,523 of record JAATFM010000266.1, on the reverse strand, counting down.
TACGACATCGAGCGGCTACGCAAGTCCGCCCGCCCGCTCACCCCGGCTGAATTCGATGCGGAGCTGAAGGTCGCGCTGGCCGAAAAGACCCGCGAGGCACGGGCAAAGGCCAAGCCGGCGGCAAAGAAAGCAAGCGCCAAGAAGGCCGCTGCAAAGACTGTCGCGAAAAAAACGGCTGCGAAGGCCGCAAAAAAATCCCCGGCCAAAAAGGCTCCCGCCAAGACCGCTGCGAAATCGGCCGCGAAAAAATCCGCCGCAAAGAAGGCCGCGAAGAAGAAATAAGCTGCCTGCCTGAAGCTTGCAAAGCGGTTTTTAGGCTTTAGTCGATTCCGATTACGCAAAGAAGAAGGGCGTCCGCATAGCGGACGCCCTTCTTCTTTGCGTAATCGGTTGATTAGAAGTCGATCTTGAGGCTGAACTCCGCGGTGCGGGGTCCGCCCTGATCGAAGGTTCCGTTGCCGGAGCCGCGCAGGCTACGCTGGCCGAACAGCACACCCTGTGAATTATCTCCGTTCAGCAGTCCGTCTGCGGCGGTCCCATCAGATGTGGGTGCCAGACCGGAGAAGACGCCACTGCTAAGGTTGTAGTTGGCCATGTTGGTAACGTTGTAGAAGGCAACCGAAGGAGTGATGACCAGACCTTCGCGGAAGCGCTTCAGGTAGCGAATGGGATATTTGACGCTGGCGTCAAGGGTGCGGGTCGCCGGGTTCTTGATCGGGTTGACAGGCGCGGAAATCAACTGGGGCTTGACGCCTCCCAGTGCCTGCATCTGCTGCACGGTGAAGATGCCGTTGTCGACCAGAACCTGTCCGGCAGGCGTCAGCGTTCCAGCCTGGGTTGCGTTGTAGTTGTCAATCACCTGAGCCAGCTTGGCGCCCTTCACCTCGTGCATATAGGAGCCAGGACCGGCTCCGGGCAGAAGGTCGCCGATGGTGCCGTCGCCGTCCACGTCGGTCTTGAAGATCTGACCGCCCAGAGTATCCTGCTGGGCTTGCCGCAGCGTCAGACTCGACGGAGGTGCGGAGAAGAAGTGGCCCACCAAGGCGATCTGGGGACCATACTTGACGGTGATGCTGCCCGCCAGGCTCAACATGTTCGTGTGGTCCATGTCATTCCTGCCGATATAGCGGTTCACATTGTCCTGGTTCCAAGCGGTGCTCGAGCTGGAACCAACAAAGAACTGGTTGGAGCCACTGACGCCGGCGCCGCCGCTATTGCTAACGGCCTCGGACAGGTTGTAGGAGATTTGCGCGTTGCTCTGCAAAATGCCGGGCAGCGGGTGCTGCTTCTGCTGCTGGACAACGATCTGTAGCGCGTCGTAGGCCGACTTGCCAACCGGCAGAATGAAGCTGCCGTTACCGACGTTTGCGTTGGCGCCCGGGAAGGCTGCTCCAGTATCTGGCGTCAGACCGGCAAGCGAGGCCGGACCGTCGATGTTTTCAGTACCGGAGCCTACACCGCCGCCCTGGTCAAGGTCGGCAAAGTCGTCAATCGTCGCGCCATGGGTGATCGCATCGTTAATTGAGGAATAGCCATTTTCCGCGAGCACATAGGTAACTGCATTCTGAGCTGCGGTCTTGTTAAAGTAACGGGCCGCGCCAACGTGGTTTGTATCCACTACCATCGGAACCTTCAGAGTGGCGTTATGGATATAATCCACGCTCAACAGAAGTCCGGGCTTAAGCTCATACTGCACTCCACCGTTGAACTGGATGGAATACGGAGTCTTGTATGGGCCGGCGTATGCGGCGCCTGGTTCCAAGGTTTTTCCCACAAAGCTGCCGTTGGGCTGAGGAACAGCGGAAGCGGTCTGATATTCCTGCACCAGATTGTGCATGATCGTGGTGGCATCCGCCGTGGACATGTTGAACAGATTGGCCCAGGTAATGCAGCCCGAATCGGTTGCTCCGGCAATGTTGCAGGGATCACCGTTCTGCATTACGCCGCCAACGCCATTTTTCCAGCCGACGAGGTTAAAAGTCTGATTGGAGGAAAGAAGCTCTGAGTCCGTGAACGCGGGGAACTCGGCGGGAGAATTCTGCGCGCGCGCATTGCTTGCGTTGTTGAAGAGGTTGCTGTCGTAGTAGATGCCGACGCCGCCGCGCAGAGACATCTTGTGCGAGCCGGGACTGTAAACCAGGCCGAGCTGCGGACCAAAGTTCGCATAAGGCTGCTGGGTGCGTTTGCCGAGGCCGAGGCCGGGGCCGAAGAAGTCAAAGAGCGGCGCATCCGGCGTGGTGCTGTCGCAACCGGTGAACTGTAGCGAAGGATCCACCTGTCCACAGGTCGGCGTCGCCAGATCCTGGTTGCCGCGGTCGGTATCGGTGCTCCAGCGCAGGCCGGCAACAACCGTCAGATATGGCTTGACCTTCCAGGAATCGCCAACGTAAGCCGCAAGACGCCAACTGAATTGGCCGCCGCCAGGAAGACCGAAGGCCGGCCGCTCGGAGAATGAGCCGTTGCCGTTGCCGAAGAGGAAGAGATAAGGCTTGTAGCCGTAAAGCGGATCGTCCAGGCACTGACCATTGGCATCAATGCCGCCAATCGGAGTGGGGTTCGCGCATGTAGCAAGTTGATATTGCGCACTGGTGTCAGATTCAAACACCATATCGTTATAGAAAGCCGCAAATCCGCCCCCGAGGACGCGGGTAATTTCGCCTCCAAACTTCAGGTTGTGCGCGCCCTTTGTCCACGTGCCGTCATAGCGGAACTGCTTGCTCGACTGGTAGGTCTTCTGCGGAGCGTCCTCATTACCACCGGCATAAAGACGGTTGCTGCCGTCGCGCACACCTAGTTCAGCTTTGAAGCCAAGAACCGTGCCGGGATCGTAAACGCCCGGGCTGGCGCCGTTGAGGTTGTTGATGAACTTGAGGTAGCCGTAGCGGAGAGAGTGCGTGAAATTGCCGGTGGTGAAATCCGCACCACCCACAATAGCTGGCACGTTGTTCTGGCTCGCAAAGAGACCGTAGGGGTCCTGGGCTTCGGTTCCATATCCAATGTTGTTGCTATAGGTGGCACGGGCAAAGTAGTGCACGCCCCAGGGGCCGTTGTAATCCAGGCGGCCCATGCTGAAGGTATCCTTGAACGGGTCGGGGACGGATGGATAGGCCGTGTAGATCGCATCCATGGCCGAAATCGTGGCGCTCACCGGGCTGGAGTCAAACTGCTTGTTGCGCTCCGCGCCGCCAAAGAAGAAGAGCTTGTCCTTCCAGATCGGTCCGCCGACGTAACCGCCGAACTGGTCGCGCTGAAAGGGAGCATCGTCGCCAGCATTGCCGTTAATGCCGGCAAAGCCTGCGCGCGCATCCTGGAAGATGCCGAAGAGATTTCCGTGGAAGCGGTTGGTTCCCGACTGGGTGGACATGAGCACTTGGCCAGTGGAGGTGACTTCGCCGGAGACATCCTGCGTGGAGCGGTTCAACTGGAACTCGCCGATAGCGCCTTCCGGCACGTTGAAGATAAGCGTGCCGACGGTTTCGTCCGAGATGTCCTGGCCATCAACAAGAATGCGGGTGGTGCGGCCATTCGCGCCGTTGATGCCGAGAGCGGAGTAACCCGTCTTGGTGGGATCGAAAGCCTGGCCGGACTGGAGGATGACGCCCGGCTGAATCTGTGCGATGTCGAGAATGTTGCGACCGTTAATCGGAAGCGTTTCAATCTGCTCGGTGGTGACAACGCCGGCCACGCCAGCCTGTTCGGTGTTGACCTGAACTTCACTGGCGCTGACTTCCACGGTTTCACCCGTGCTGCTGATCTTCAGCCGGATGTTGCCCGAGCTCACCGTGCCAAGCTCAACCACGGTTTTGAACACCTCATGCGCAAAGCCTTTGAAGTCCACTGTAACGTTGTAGCGTCCGGGAACCAGAGGTCCGAGGCTATAGTAGCCGGCCGAGTCCGAGGTCAGAGTTTTTGAGTATCCCGTTTCCGGGCTGGAGATCGTAATATTGGCGCCCGGGATGGCTGCGCCACCCGGATCGGTTATAGTGCCCTGAATCGATCCGCCGTTCATCGAAATCGCCTGGCCGTATGCCGGCCGTGCAATCGGTCCTACTGCCGTCAGCGCGAATACCGCTCCGAGAGCAAGCATGGCGCCGCGAAGCCCGAAAACTCGCATGGAAACTCCTCCAAACTTCTGTGGGAACGGGACTTGCTTGTGGGCCAGAACCGCTCCGTGGGTCTAAGTGAACGTTTCTGCCGGGAGAGCGAAACGCAATGAAAGTGCGGAAATTTCTGGCGCCTTTTGGCGCCGCCGACTTTCTGGTTCTTTGGATAGCCGTTGTCTGAGCCCGCCTACGCATAAAATTCAGGCGCTCCCGAGGCGTGCATAGGCAATTCGGTTTTCTATCCCTTTGCATGAGGAATGCCAAACGACTATCGGGATTCGAATTCGCCCCTATTGAAAGAAAACAAATGGTTTACAAATTGTTACAATTTCTTTATTTTTTGGGTAATCCTACGCAAAACAGTAGATCAGGGGAGCTTTCTTTAGAAAACTGTGGATTCTGTGTCCGATTCGGACTGGCCTGGAGGCGGCTCCAGGCCAGGTCCGCTGCGATATTCTCTTTTTCATGCGCTGGATCCTGGCCCATATCGGCAGCCGGCTGCCGGCCGGCGACCCGCTGGAGGCGCTAACCCAGACCTGGCTGCGGCGAATTGGCTCCTTTGCCCAGGCGGAGACGGCGGTTTTTGCCACGGAAGCGGCCTTCTGGGATTCCCTGGCGAAAAAGCAGCGTCGGACCGCACCCTTTCTGGTGGCTCTGGACAGCCGTGGGCGCGAGATGAGCTCGGAGGATTTCGCTGCGTGGGCGGGGGCGCTGCGCGACCGGAGCACGCAGGAGATTCTCTTCGTGGTGGGCCCGGCGAGCGGCTGGAGTGAGGCGGCCCGCGATCAGATGGGTGCGATGCCGCATCTGGTGCTTTCGCTGGGGAAGATGACGCTGGCCCACGCGCTGGCCCGCGCCGTACTGGCCGAGCAGCTTTACCGTGCTTCGACGATTCTCTCCGGCCATCCGTATCACACGGGACACTGAGAGCGGGGGGGCCTTCCTTTATAAGAAGGAGGAAGGGGCTCGCATGATTTTGTTTCGAGACTGGTTTAGCTGGAAGCGGAGTGTGGCCGCGTGGCTTGCCTGTGCGGCAGGAATGGCATTTTCGGCGGCATGCGTGGCAGAGCAGGCAGACGGGGCGCAGCAGATTGCCGACCTCGGTCGCTGCACGCTTGAAAGCGGGCAAGTGATCGAGCACTGCCGCGTGGGCTACCGTATCTTCGGGCATCTGAACGCGGCACGCGACAACGCCGTGCTGATGCCGACGTGGCTTTATGGCACAAGCGGTGATCTGGTTGGGCTCTTCGGCGATGGCAACTCAGCCGGGCGCTTAGTCGACACGAGCCGGTTCTTCGGCATTGCCATCGATGCGCTTGCCGACGGAGTTTCCTCTTCGCCCTCGAACAGCGAGACGCAGCATGGGCCGGATTTTCCTGCAATTACTACGCGCGACATGGTGAATGCCGAATATCGCGTGGTGACGGAGACGCTGGGCCTCAAGCATCTGCACGCCGTTCTTGGCCTCTCGATGGGCGGCGAGCAGACATTCGTGTGGGCGGCGGCCTATCCGGGTTTCTTCGATCTTGCGGTGCCGATTCTCGGCACGCCCCGGCTGACTGCGTACGATTTGCAGGTCAAGGAGATCATGCTGCAAACGATTGATTCCGACCCGGACTTTCACGGCGGGCATTACACGCAGCAGCCGGCGCTGGAGCTGGCGAATCTCTTTGGCTCGCTTACTGTCACCACGCCGGAGTTCCGCAACGAGCACACGCCGCGAGATCAGTTTGCGGAGTTCCTTCGCACAACGGAGGCGCCGCAGTCGATCGACGCTAACGACCGCGTGGCGCAGTTGAAGGCAGTCGTCCGGCATGACGTGATCGGCAGGCGAACGATTGCCGAGGCAGCGCGAGCGACAACGGCGCATTTTCTGGTGATTGTGAACGCGGAGGATCATCTGGTGAATCCGCAGCCGGCGCTCGATTGGGCCGCGGCCCTGAGCGCGCCGACGTATGTTTCGCACGGAAGCTGCGCGCATATCATCATGTCCTGCGACGCGGCGGAGGTCTCGAAGCGCGTGCGGGAGTTTCTGGCCACGGGCACTGCGAAGTAGGCGCGCGTTTCCATCCTTGCGGCAGAAAAAGTCGCAAGGATGGGGCGCAGGCCGCTGGGAGTTGAGAAAAGCGAATGGCGTATTTTCTAGCAGTGGATTCCGGCGGATCGAAGGCAGAGTTTTTGCTCTCGCAGGTTGGGACGGATCAGGCCGAGCGTGAGTTGAGCCGCGTCGTGTCCGGAACCATCAAGCGCGTGAATGTAGACGCGGATGTGGCGGAGAAGAATCTCGCCGCGGCGTTGGCCGAGCTTGAGGCCGCGACCGGCGTGCGGATGAGCGAGGTGCAGCGCACCTGCATCGGGACTTCGGGAGATTCGGTCCCGCTAGTGACGGATTGGCTGCGAAGCGAATTTACGGAGCGCGTGGGCGGCGAGCTTGTCATCGTCGGAGATGTGGAGATTGCGCTCGACGCAGCCTTTCAGGGTGGGCGCGGCGTGCTGGTGCTGGCCGGAACGGGCTCGAATGTAGCCGCCCGCGCCGCGGACGGCGCGATTATTACCGCTGGCGGATGGGGCCCGATGCTGGCCGACCAGGGCTCAGGCCACTGGATCGGCATGGAGGGCCTGCGGCGCGGCTTTCTGGCGCGCGACGAGCAGCGGCCTACCCGGCTGCTTGAGGCCGCGCGAAGGCTGTGGAATCTTCCCAGCGAAGACGCGCTGATCGAATTCGCCAACGCACAGCACGCGGCACGCTATGCCTCGAAGTTCGCGCCGGAGGTTGTGGCCTGTGCCGCAGCGGGCGACGAAGTTGCGGCGGGGATTCTCGCGCAGGGCGGACGCGACCTGGCTTATCTCGTCTCGCTGCTCGTCGAGCGGATGCGCGAGCTGGAAACTGCCCGGATGAGCGAACAGGAGGCCGGCGTATTTGAGTTGCCGCCGGTAGCAATTGCGGGCAGCATTCTTGTCAACGTGGAAGCGGAGCGAGCCGCCATGCAGCAGGCGCTGCGCGAGCGCTACCCTTCGATTCGTTTTCTTGAAACTCCCGCTGACCCGGTGCGCGGCGCCTTATGGCGGGCAATTGCGGCGGGACAGGCGCGGAGTCTGAAAGCCTGAATTGCCCGCTATTTTGCTACCGTGCGTGCCGGAGCCGATGCAAGCGCGTCCAGCGTCCGCCGCATCTCGCGCACATCGCTTTCGCGCACTACGTCCCGCGTGTAGTCTTCCGCCTGCGTACCGAGCGTCACACGAGGATTCAGGTATCGAGCAGAACTCGGCACACGCGTGCGTAGCGAGGCATGCACCTCTTCCACGCCGGTTGCGCGCACCAGTTCCCGCACATTGTGCTCCCGCACGCCGCCGCCAGCCAGGATGGCGATTCTACCGCGCGCCTGCTCCACGAGCCGCGCAATGCACGCCGTCCCGCGTACAACGTCGCTCTCGCCGCCGGAGGTAAGAATGCGGTCCGCGCCTGCGGCAATCACCTCTTCGAGCGAGCGATCGAGGTCGCGCGCCAGATCGAAGGCGCGATGAAAAGTCACCTCCATAGGACGTGCCGCGCGGATCAGTTCCGCGGTCAGATGCGTGTCCACATCGCCCTCAGGCGTCAGCACTCCGAGCACAACGCCGTCAGCGCCCAGCGCGTGCGCCTCACGAATCTCCTCGAACATCGTGTGAATCTCGCCCGGCGTGTAGCAGAAATCTCCGCTGCGCGGCCGGATCATCACGAAAATCTTCAGCGTAACCGCCGTGCGCACCGCGCGGATCAATCCGGCACTCGGCGTAACACCACCGTCGCGCAGCGAGGAGCAAAGCTCAATGCGATCCGCGCCGCCGGCCTGGGCGGACAAAGCGGAGTCGAGAGAGTCAACGCAAACTTCAAGCAGCATGGTGCTGGGGCCGATTCCTTGACCCAGGCCGTTCGCCGTCCCGCGGCGGGCGATCCGGGAAAATAATTTTTAGTGCAAAAGGGCCGAAGCGCCGGCGGCCTTCTAAGAGCAGTGTATCGCGGAGGGAGTTTGCGGCGAAGCTGTGGAACGATCTACGGAACCCGCATGGTTAGTCGAAGCGGCCAAGGGTCCTCTGCTTCTACGCTCTGATTTGTCGTCTATTGGCGAAGATCGAGGATGGGCTTATCTGAGAAAGAGAGCGTCGGGTTAGCTTTTCCTTCAAGGTCAAAGACAACGATGCGGTTGCGCCCGGCCTTCAGGAACGGCGCAGGCAGATAGAGCGCACCTTGCGGGCCGATCTTCCAGAAGCGGCCCAGTGGCGTGCCGTTAACCCACACCATGCCTTTGCCCAGTCCGCGCGTATCGAGAAATGTATCGGCCGGATGATCGACATCGAAGTCGCCTTCGTAGAAGCAGGCTCCCTCGCAGGCTGCTTTCGCAAAAGGCAGCTGGTCGGTTTGTTGCATGGGCAGCGGATAAATGGACCAGCCTTCCAGCGGCTTGCCCGCCAGCGTGACCTGATGCGTGATGCCGGCGCGCTCCATCGGGAACTGATGCCCGAAGTTGACGCGCCCGGTATTTTCGACAAGGATGTCGAGCCGCGTGCGGTCATGCGGAATTGTCAGAGTAAGCGCGGATTGCGCGAGCCGGCGGTCCAGCGTACCAGCCAGCTTTCCGTCGAGATACACCTGCGCGTAGCTGTGCAACTCGTCCAGTTTCAGCTCGCCGGATTGCGCGGCATCGATAGTGGTCCTGTAGAGGATGTATCCGTAGCCTTGGCCGAGCGCCTCCATCGATTGAATTTCGTTGGACTGGATCGGCTTTGGCAGCGTGTTGAAGAGCGGCGCGGAGCTTACGAGAGGAACGCTCGCGAAGGCGCGGGCCGGAATCGCCACAGGCGGCGCAGGCGGCTGCTTGCCGGTCGCCTGTTGGATGGCATCGCGCAGGAGAAAATACTTGGGCGTCAGCTCACCGCTCTCACTCACCGGCGCGTCGTAGTCGTAGCTGGTAACGGTCGGCTGGTACTCTTTGCCGCTCGTGTTGGCGCCGTTCATCCATCCGAAGCTGGTGCCGCCGTGGAACATGTAGAGATTCACCGAGTAGCCCTGAGTCAGCATCCACTTTAGTTCGCCCGCTTCCAGCTTGGCGTCCGCCGTGTGGTGCTTTTCGCCCCAGTGGTCGAACCATCCGGCCCAGTACTCGCCGGACATGCGCGGTCCCGTCGGGCGCAGCTTTTCCAGCTTGGCGAACTCCGCCTTGGCGCTGCCGGTTCCGAAGTTGATGACCGCAGGCAGTTCGGGCAGGGAGCCATTCGGCAGCACGTCGGCGCCGTCTGCGGTGTAGAGCATCGACCGAGTAAATCCGGAGTCGAGTAGGATCTTGTGAATCTGTTCCATGTAGGCATGATCGGAACCAAAGGAGCCGTATTCGTTCTCTACTTGCGTAGCAATGATCGGACCGCCGTTGCCGCTTTGGAGTGGAGCCAGCTCCTGGCCCAGCCGGTGCAGCCATAGGCTGGCCGCCGCGATAAATGCCGGGGCCGAGGTGCGAACCTTGATGTTCGGGTCCTTCAACAGCCACGCCGGATAGCCGCCGAACTCCCACTCCGCGCAGACATACGGCCCAGGGCGCAGGATGACGTACAGCCCCTCCTGCTGCGCCTCGCGGATGAACTCGGCCACATCATTCTGGCCGCTGAAATCGTAGCGACCCGGCCCAGAGTCTGGTCCAGCGTCGTGCAAATTCCAGAAGACGTAAGTCTCAATCGTGTTGAGCCCCATCGCCTTCGCCTTTTTCAGCCGGTCGCGCCAGTAGGCCCGCGGCACACGGGCATAATGAATGGCGCCAGAGATAATCTGCACCCGCTGGCCGTCCAACTCGAAGTGGTCGCCGGCGGGATGCAGAATGTGATCCGATGGCGCAGTTTGCGCGTGCAGGTCGGTCGCGCCGGCCAGAATCGCAAGAGAAGTAAGAAGAGTTACGGCGTGTTTATTCACTGCGGCAGCGCCTCCAATGTAAGCACCTGGAACGGTTGAAGAGAAAAAGTATGCGGCTGGCCCGCACGGAGCTCGATGGCCGGCTGCGATGCGTCCGCAGCCCACGGGCTGTGCGCTTTATAGCGTTGCGTCGCGCCTGCGGGCAGCTCAAAAGCCTGCGCCGCATCCAGCGTAATCGACTGCGGCTTGTCGCTCGGATTGCGCAGTGTCAGAATGCCTTTTTCCGGCGACCATGCCGCCCATCCATAAACGGCCAGCCAGCGCGGATCGCCGCCAACCCAGTGCGTGTCCCGCAGCGTGGCGGCATTGGTGCGCGACCACTTCGCCGCTTCGGCCAGCGTGTCCCAGTTCGCGCTTGTCAGCAGCGAAGGCGTGATGTAAAGCTCCTGCAACTGCGTCCCGGTGCCAAAGTAGCTATGGACTTCATTCGCGAAATCGTTGCCGGGATCGGTGGAGAGATGCGGCGCCTTCTGCGCGTAGACAATGCCGTGCAGCATGAGCGAGTTCAGCGGATAGAGCGGCCCTTGTTTCACCACCTCGTCGTAGGTGTCGGCATCGCGGTAGGTAATCCACCGCTCGCGGTCCGTGCCCACGCCTTCGTGCTCCATGTCGTAGCCGCCGCGCCAGATGGAATCCGCATACATGAGCCAGAAAGGCGAGGGCCATGTGCCTGTGGTCAGATTGATGTAGAGATCGGGCTTGAGCCGGCGCACGTCGCCTATGAGGTGAATTGCCGCGTCAAAGTCGCTAGAGAACTGGCTGCCTTTCACGACAGTGTCCGCATTGCCCGTGCCATCGAGCTTGAACTGGTTGATGCCGTATTTTGTAACCAGTTCGGTGACGGCCTCATGAAAGCGCGCATAGTATTTCGGGCCGGAGAGCGCCAGCAGACCGCCGGCCAGTTCGTAGCCGTCGCGCTTCGCCGTGGCAACGCGCTCGTCCTTCGGCTTGCCGTAGCCGCCCCACGGCGAAAGCCAGATGCCGGGTGCGGTGCCATACTCCGCAGCGGCCTGTTGCAGCGGCGCAAAGCCATCCTTGAAGTCGCTGCGGATGCGCCATAGATCGTTGTGGTCGTCCCAGCCATCGTCGAAGAGGTACGAGTCGAGCGTTACGCCGCGCTTCACATGCAGCTCCTCGCCAATCGCGTGAATGCGGTTGACCGCATCCTGCTGCGTGTAGGGCGTGAAGAAACCGATGTCGAACCAACTGTTGTAGTGCAGAAAGGTGCGGTAGGGATGCGCTCGCTCGCGTTCAAGGTACGTAAGAAAGTCGCGGCGCAGTTGCCCTTGGCGGGCGATGCCAATCACCGCCGAATATGTGACGGATTGATGTGCGCCGAGAGGCGCTGCAATCGTCAGATCGCTGACGCCGTGGCCGGCAACGGCGCTCGACTCGCTGAGCGGCTGTTCAAAGCCAAGGAAAAACTCTGCATGACCTTTGCTCACCACGAGCGGAGAGCCATGCACCGTGCCTGCAACCGCAATGCCTGGCGCATGAACGTCAATCATCCGGACATCCGTGATGCGGACCGGCTTGTCACCGGCTGTAATCGTCAGCGACTGTCGCAGGTAATTCGATCCTTCGCGCAGAATCAGCGACCACTCCGCATCGAACTCGCCCGCGGGGTCGGCAAGCCGGTAATGCACGGCAACGCCGGGCAGTCCATCGGAGCGCCGGGCAGCACCAGGAACAGACTTGAGTTGCTCGATGCTCGGCGCGTCCTCAGGCACAAGGCCCGATGCGTTCAGTATGTCGCGATTTCGGATGGCAACCGCGAATGGGCCGTCAAGAGCAATCGAGCCGCCTTCGCCGCGCACCAGAAGGCCGGCCGGGTGATTGCCTTGCGCCTGCCACTCCGCTGTGATTTGCGCATTCGTAATGCTGCCGCCATTCGCGCTCAGCTTCGCAGTTTGGGCCGAAAGTAAATCCGCCGCGCAGGCAGATAAGAGACACGCGCACACAAATGCGGGGAAAAACCTATGGGACATCCGCTCTCCTTGGCCGCGCCGGAACTTCGTAGTGTACAGGCTGTGCCCGACGACGACTAGAATTCTAAGTTACGCAAGAAGATGCGGCATCAGCTTCAGCGCATTTTCGCGGTATACCTTTCGCAACACATCATCCGGTAGATAGAGTCCGTAGATATTCCACCTCCCCTGCCGCGAAGCATGAGACGGATACTCGAAATACTCATCCGCGGTTTCGAGAAAGCGATAGTAGAGCCGGTACATTTCGTCGTCCGGTAGAAGGTCGGTTCCAAACAGGATTCGGTCCGCGTATTGGAGGAAGAAACTCCGCGCGCTATAAGGCTGCCGCCCCAACTCCGGCGTGCGTGCGCTGATGTCAATTATCAGATTCGGCAGCGCATCCAACTGCGCGGCAAGCCATCGCAGGTCCTCGCTGCACTCCGCGCAATGCGCTCCGACGAAGGTCACATCCGGGTGGCGAGCGATGACGCGGTTTCTCTGCTCGATCAGATCACGTTTCGACACCGGCGAGTTCTGAAAGCCCCACTCGGGATGCGCCGCCAACTCTTCATAGCGCTCGTTGTGTCCGTCAATAGGTTGAAAGAACGCCGTCGGATCGGCCGTATGGAACATGACCGGCAAGCCGAGTTCGCCGCACGCGGCAAAGATGGGCGCAAATCGTTCGTCGTCGATGCGCAGCAGCCGTCCCTGCCCGTCCTGAACCGTCAGCCCAAAGTCCTTCCAGAACTTGATGCCGCAGGCTCCGTGCTCCATCATGCGGCGGATGCGGTCAATGGTCGTTTGCACGAAGTCCTCGCGCACAACGTCCTTCCAGTCCATCCATCCGATGCTGGAAAAGCGGTCGGGCGCGATGCGATGAAAACGGTCCATCATGTCGAGGGCGTCCTGGCCGGTCTTCATCGTGATGTTTACGATGCGCTCCACGCCGCACCGGTCCATGATGCCAAGGACTTCGCGAGGGTCGGTCGAGTCGAGATGACTGTGATAATCAATCGCCGGATACTTCGGTTTGCTCACCGTTGTGACAGCCGAGGTTAAAGACGAACGAGGCTGAAACCTGCTGAGCGGGAGGTCGACTTCCGCGACAGCGCTTACCATATCGACAAACTTGTCTTGCACCAACTTATCCTGCATGGAAGACTCCATTCGGCCAACCGGACGCGGCGGAGAGTACAACGAATAGACTATCCGGCAACCCTCTCCCGGCGCGTGCATTCCACAGACCACGTCAGGCCAGCTAACTCGACAACCGCGAGATAGATCAGTGAGTCCAGAACCGATGCTTCCGACTGGCCAAAAATCGAGACCGATTATGCAAGATACAATCTACCTACCGCGGTCCGCCGCCTCGCAAGAGACTACGAACGACTTGACACCAGCCTCAAAGGACTCCACTACATCGCCTTCGCCTACACGCATGTGCCAGGCACTCGCATAAAAGGCATAACAGGCTCTAGAGGCATAATCTACGGTCTGGTACTCGTGGTTGAGGCGATAAAACTCCGCTACGCTTGGATTGACGGTGGCATCGTACTGCCGTTGCCTTCCTTGTAACGGCCTTCAAGGAAATCATCCGATTCTTCCAGGTTGTGCAGGGGTGCTTCTGTTGGTGGAAGCCGCGCTCATCGGAAGTATCTCCTGAAACGGATGCTAACTTTACCGGTAAGGTTTAGCGCGCCGCCAGATGGTTGGCAATAGATAAGGCAAGGACAACGAAACTTGTACCAGTAGTTTTCGCTGCTGTTTCATAGGACAAAAAATGCCGGAGACGATCATCGCCTCCGGCATTTTTTGTGTTCCTTGTTGCGTTATTGCACGTTGACAACCAGATTAGCGCTGCTGGTGTCGCCGGCGTTGTCGGCCACGGTTATGGCAAGCGTTGTGGAGTAAGGGATGTCTACGCTTGTCGAAGAAGATGTAGAAGCGGCATAAGTTGCGTCGCCGCCGTAAGCAGCAGTGATGCTTTGCGATCCTGCCGTCAGGTTGTTTACCGTCAGGCTGGCTGCTCCGGAGGCGAGGCTGGCTGTTCCCAGAGATGTGCTGCCGGAGGTAAAGGCAATGCTGCCGGTTGGCGTGCCCGTGCCGGAGTTCGGCGCAACTTTGGCTGTGAGCGTCACAGGATTACCGAAGGCGGGCGTTGAAGGCGAGAACGATAGGCTCGTTGTTGTCGCAATCAGTGTGGGTGTGCTGGTTGTATTGCCGCTGCCGCCGCAGCCGGAAAGCGAGGCAAGCGAGCTAAGCAGGACGATTGCCAGCGCGAGAAATACGCGGCGGCGCGGGAGGCCGATTATCAGCAGGCAGGCCAGGCCGACGGCTGCGCCTGCTGCTGTTCCCGGCCAGTTGGTTTTGCGGGGCTGGGCTTTGGCGAGCGGCTGCGTGTCGTGCACCGTCAGCGGAGAGGCAAGCTGAAGAGTCAGCGTGGAGGTGACGATTCCACCGGTTCCAGCCGCGGGCGCGCTGAAGGAGCAGGCGAGTCCGGCGGGCAGGTTGGATGGGCAGGCGAAGGTGAGCGAGGATGCAGTCAGCGTGGAGCCGCTGCCCGGCGTGGCGGTTACTGTTACGCTCCCGGTTCCGTTGGCGGCAACGGTGAGCGAAGCGGGGTTGACCGATGCAGTGAACTGCGCGCCAAGCCCGACCGAAACGGTTCCCGCAGCGGTGGCCGCGTAGTTGGCATCGCCGGAGTAGCTGGCCGCGATAACGTTGGCTCCCGATTGCAGTTGCGCGGCGGAGATGGTGAGCGAAACGCTCGCATTCTGGATCGCGCTTGCGCTCTGCGCGAGAAGACGGCTGCCGAGCGCGGCTCCGTTCGTGGTGTTGGTAAAGGTGATGGTGCCGGTGGGCGCGATGGAATTCGCGGCTCCGGAGAGATTCAGCGTGAGCGTGACATACTGCCCCGCGTGGATGGTGGATTCGCGTGCCGTCAGCGCCGCGGTGGTTGTGCCGGGCGTGACGGTGACGGTAACTCCGGTGGGGGATTGGCTGGGCGAGAAGGTGGCGTCGCCCGCGTAGTGTGCGAACAACTGATAGGTGCCGACGGGCAGCGGCAATGCGGCAAGCGTGGCCTGCGCGCCGGAAAGCGTTGCTTCGCCGATGGAGATGCTGTTGGGAGCGGTGCTGTTGCTGATGACTCCCACATCGCCGCTCGGCGTTCCCGTGGCCGGAGCGACAGGAGCCACGGTTACTTGGACGTTGATAGGAGTGCCATAGGATGCAGTAGTAGAACCGCTTGCCGCTATCTGCGTTGTGGTGGCAAGGAAGCTGGATGCAGCGCTGTTCCAGCCATTCACGAGGTTTTCGGTGTTGATCGTACCGAGCCCGGTGGCAAGGTCGTAGCCGGGAGCGGCGTCGTAACCGGGCAGCAGACCATAGCGGTCTGTTGCCACGGAGGGTGTGCAATCCGCCGTGCCTTTGAGGCAGGGAACGGTGTTCGAGCCGGAGGTAACGTCGTAAAAGACGCAAGCGTTGCCGGCGGCAACGTTCGCTGACTGGCAAGCGGCGGCAAGGCTGGAATCGGCATACTGTGCCGCGGCCATCTTGTACAGGACATAGTTCGCGTTGCCGAGCGGCGAGCCTGTCTTCTGTTGCGCCAGAGCAAGCATACCGGCAAAGATGGGGCTGGCAAAGGAAGTGCCGCCAGCGGCTTCAAGGGCGTTCTGCACATCGCATGGCTCGCCGGCAGAGTCGGATTGGCAGTAGATGTATGCGGAGTTCCAGAGGCCGTTGCCCGCCATCAGCGAGACATCAGGCAGATCGCGAACGCCGTCCGAAGGAATGCCGGTGACGCCGCTCTGCCACGCGGGCTTGGGATAGCCGCCCGAGCAGGGGGCAGCGCTGTTGGTGTCATCGACGGTGGTGCAGTTGCTGGCGCCGCCTGAGCCGCCGATGGTGTCAAGCAGGCCCTCCTGCTCGTTGACGTCGTTGCAGACCGCCTCCGGCGTGGCATCGGTAATGCCGTTGAGCTTCAACTGAGCAAAGACATCCGGGCTGGCGCAAGTATTGTTCCACGGAGTTTCCGGAACATAGGAGAGCGCCGATTGAAGCGTGGTGGGATCGTTTGTCGCGCTCCAGTAGATGGATGGATTGTTGTAGGCGGGGTAGAAGTCCGTGCCGCCCACGGAGACATTGTACGGAGTGGAGGAAAGGCCGCTGACGCTCAGCCCGTTCTGGGCATACTCATAGCCGTCGTCGCAGACCGCGGAGCCCGCATCTCCCGCGGCGGCCAGCACGGTGATGCCCTGTGCGGCTGCCTGCTCCCAGATGAGCGAGTAATACTGGTTGCCGCTGGTGCCAAGCGCTTCCTCGCAGGCTCCATAACTCACATTGAGCAGCGGTGCGAGATTGTTGTTGATGATGTAAGCCGCCGCGCCGTCGATTCCGCCGGATGCCGCGGTGTTGGCCGCGACAACAAGATCAATCGTGGCATTCTTTGCCACGGCTCCCGACCATTCGACATCGAGATCGGCCTCGCCCTCGTCGCCGGTCTTGCCGGGGTTAGGTCCGTAATAGAGGACATTGAGTTTCTTGGCCGGAAGTCCAAAGCTGGAGCGGAAGCTGTCAACATCAGCCGGGTCGATGTCCGAGTCGCTGACAATGGCGATGGTCTGGCCCGAGCCATCAATCCCCGCGTCCCACAGCGGCTGGATGTTGTAAATCTTCGCAAGATCCGAGGGGCCGACAAGGTAGAGGGTCTGCGTTGCCCCGCCGTTATCGGTCGTGAACATCGCACGCGGCCGGAGTGAATTTGAGCTTGCGCCCGTCAGATTGTTGCCGGAGGGATTCGCTGGCTCCCATCCGGATTTGCCGCGGCGAACCACTTGCGGAGCAGTGTGCAAGGCGCGACGGGGAAAATTATTCAGTGAAGAAAAGCCGCTGACGACCGGAGCGATAGCCGCTGGAATCTGCGGGTCGGTGGCATTGGCCCAGTAGGTCTGCCCGTTGCGCTTGTAGCTGTGAATCTCCGTGTGGAAGGCGGTCTTCACCTGCGCATGCGTGCCGGAGAAGATGACGAGATTGCGTCCGGCCATCGTCGGCTCGACGGCGAATCCGTAGTTCTCCAGCCATTGAGTAATCTTCGCGATGTCCTGCGACGCGGCGCCAAATTGTGCGCCGAACTGCTGCGGCTGAAGCCACTGATGATAGCTGGGAGATTTGGAATTCTGCTGGTCGTTCACCAGCTTGTCGAGCGCCGTTTTCTGCGCGGAAGTCATCTTCAGCACAAGAATCATCCGGCCCATCGGCAGCGTGTCCGGTGCCAGGCCAAGGTCCTGCGAGGATGCGACAAGAGACGAGACAGCTCCCGTGAGGGGAACGAGATTCGATTCGTCGATGGGCCGGGTGATCTGGGGTGTCGGCACTGCGGGCCTGGCTGCGGAAGGCGTTTGGGCGAAGCCAACCCAGGCGAGCACCGGCGTAAAAAGAAAGATAATCAACCTGCAAAGAAAACCACTGCGAAACTGCATCTTCGTCCACTCTCCAGAAAAGTTGCGGCGTTGCTGCGTGTTGCAGCGGCGGAAGTCTCCAGTTGAGGAGATTCCCGCCGCTGCCGGGTTACTGCTGCTGTGTTGCAGGCTGCGTGATCGTCAGCGCAATGGTTTGCGTTTGCGTGATCGATCCGGAGGTTGCCGTGATGGTGAGGGTGGAATTGCCGGCAGGCGTGCCCGTGTAGGTAGGCGGCTTGGTTCCACTGCCGCCGCAGCCGCTCAGAGTGGTAATCGCGCCAAGCGAAAGGACGAGCAGGATGGACAGCGAGAGAAGCCGCCGCCTGCGCGGGAGGATGACAAGCAGCACCCCAGCCACGCTGATGCCGCCCGCGGCCTTGAGCCACGGCGAGTGAGAGGGTTTGCTGCTCGCTTGGTAGGTGTTGTTCGGAGCGGTGGTGGCTACAACGACCGTCACCGTATTGGACTGGTTGCCGCCCATGGTGAGGCTAGCCGGGCTGATGTTGCAGGATGCCTGAGCCGGTGCACCGGAGCAGGTGAAGGCGATGGTGCCGGTGAAGGTGCCGTTCGAAGCCACCTGCAACGCCACAGTGCCTGTTGCACCCTGTTGGAGCGAGAGGCTGGAGCTGCCGCCGGGGGTAAGCGCGAACATCGGCGTTGCCGCAGTGACGGTAACGCTTGCGCCGGCCGTAGATGCGTTATGGCTTGCATCGCCGGAGTAGCTGGCCGTCAGAGTGTCCACGCCGACCGGAAGATCGGCAGTAGTCAGCGTCGCGGAGTTGCCCGTAAGCGGAGCCGCACCGAGAACCTGTCCGTTTGCCGAGAAGCTGACCGAGCCGGTTGGCGCATAGCCGGAGACGGCCTGGGTGATGGTTGCCGTCAGCGTAACCGGCGCGCCCTGCACGGGAGTGCTGGTGGATGCGGTCAGGCTCAGCGTGTTCGAGCCCTGGTTGAGAAACTCCGCGGTATTGAAGATGCCGGTGACGAGCAGGTCGTTGCCGCCGGTGTTTCCGAAGTTTCCGGTGAAGGTGTAGACCGAGAACGGATCGTCGGCGGATTCGGCCGAGTCCATCTCCGTCAATACCGGTCCGAAATAGCCCTGCTGGTTGGGCAGGATCTGCACCAGCGGAACCGCGGGTGGCGCGCCAAAGGGGTTATCGAGCCCAGCCTGTGAGTCTACGGTAACGAGGGCCAGATCCGGGTAGCCGTCGCCGTTGAAGTCCGCGTAGGAGCCCCACAGTGCGTAGAAACCGGTATCGACCAGGGTGGGCGTGCCGAAGTAATAGAAGCCGGACTGGCCGGAAGAACTGCCCGAATCCTGCCCTGAAGCCTTTTGGGTAAAGCAGATTCCGGTGCAACCGCCGCCGCCTGACACTACCTGCACACTCTGAAACGGAAGCAGAAGAACGCCCATCGTGTTCGGAGTGGTTGAGAACGAAAGCGGAACGTACTGGCCTTCGGTGGTCAGCGTCAGGTCCGGCTTGCCGTCATTGTTAAAGTCGCCGGGAATGATGTCAGTGACAATATAGCCGGTGGCATTTTCCGTCAGGTACTGCGTGTTGAAGCCGCCGCTGCCGTCGGTCTTGTTCGGCACGGCATAGACGCTGTAGAAGCTATCCGGGCCATCGTTGTCAATGGCTGCGATGTCGAGGTTGCCGCTGCCTCCGTTGAAGTTGATGAGCTTGACCATGTAGAGCTGGCCGCCCAGTGCGGTAAAGGAGCCCGTGCCGAAGGTGCCGTCGCTCTTGCCGAGGAAGGTGAAGAAGCCGGACGGCGTGGAGCCGCTGCCGCCGCAGTAGGCATCGCCGGTATACGCGACCACAATGTCGGCAACGCCATCGCCGTTCACGTCGCCGCTGTCTCCGTAGCTCAGCGGGCAGTTGATTGCAGTGCCCAGGGTCAGCGGCGTCGGCGCGCCGAAGCTGCCTTTCGCGCCGGCCGTAACAATATCCAGTCCTCCGGTCGCCGTGCCATATACAAAGCTGGTGCCCGCGCTGCTGGAAATGCTGAACGGCTCCACAAAGGCATAGTTCGTGCTGATGAGCGTTGCCGCGGGAACGACGGTGGTGAAGGTAAAGTTGTTTACCTGGTTGGCATTGTTGCTCTTGCCGTTGTTAAAGCCCACGACCAGGTCAGGATAGCCGCTATTGGTGGCGAGATTGGTCAGGTCATAGGCGATGACATCCTGAAGGCCGTCGCCATTGAAGTCGCCCGTTGTTTCCACCTGGATGTTGCTGCCCATCGCATCGTAGCCGGAGCCGCTATAGCTGGTTCCGGAGACAGTCGGCGCGGCGTAGAACTGCCCGGCATTGCTGCCGCCGAAGTTCTGGTAGTACCCGACCCCATTCAGGTAGGAATCAATCCAGACGAAGGAGTTGCTGCCGGAGCCGTCGAAGTTGGCAGGCTGTGGCTGCTGGGTGCCTCCAAGGCCGCCGACAACCTGCGTAGGCGCGCCGAATGTGTTGCTGCCCTGGTTGGGGAAGATAAGCGCGGAGCCTGCCGTGTAGACCACCAGATCGACAAGGCCGTCATTGTTCATATCGGCCAGGTTCAGCAGGCCGGTGTTGGGAATCGGCGCGTTCCCGATGCCGCCATTCGCGGACACCACGGGCTGCGCAGCATCATTGACATTAGCTCCCACCAGAACGTTTGGCGCCGGCAGGGTAAAGCTGCCGGTTCCCGGCGTGTAAGGCGTGTCATAAACGGCTCCATCGCCGGTCATGAAGACGATGTCCGTAGTCGGCTCGCCGCTGGTGCTGGAACTGAGGTTGGTAGCGTAGAACGCTGCATTGGCCGAGAAGGCCGTCTGGGAGCCACGCTGAGCCAGGATGGCCGGGCCAGCGGGCTCGATAGGCGTGCTGAAACTGCCGTCTCCATTGTTCGAGACGTAGATCACGCTCGTTCCGGCGTTGCCAAGGCGGTTCAGATCCAGGTCGTTGACCATGAAGGCGATGCCGGAGACCGTGCTCCCGTCGTTGCTGACCACCGCGACCTGCCCCGAGCCTTCCTCGTAAATATCGTTGAAAAGGGCGTCGGTTTCGGTGGTGGGCTGGACC
>JAATFM010000271.1 GCA_015655195.1 Terriglobales bacterium | reverse complement strand
TTCTGGTTCTACTCGCATCCCGCCGTGTACATCATGATTCTGCCGGGCATGGGCGTCATCTCCGAAGTCATCAGCACCTTCAGCCGCAAGCGCGTCTTCGGCTACACGGCCGTTGCGTTCTCTTCGGTGGCAATTGCGCTGTTCGGCTTCTTCGTCTGGGAACACCACATGTTCATCATGGGTGTGTCGAACTATTCGGCGCTGGTGTTCTCGCTGCTGACCATGCTGGTCGCGGTGCCCTCGGCCATCAAAATCTTCAACTGGGCATTCACCCTGCAGAAGGGGTCCATCACCTTTGAGACGCCGATGCTCTACGCCTTCGGCTTCATGGGCCTGTTCACCATCGGCGGCCTGACCGGCGTTTTCCTCGGCTCGCTGGGCATGGACATCCACCTCACCGAGACCTACTTCATCGTCGCGCACTTCCACTTCGTCATGGTGGGCGGCATGTTGATGGCCTTCCTCGCCGGCATCCACTTCTGGTGGCCCAAGCTGACGGGGCGCATGTATCCCGAAAAGATTTCGCAGCTTGCCGCGGTGGTCACCTTCATCGGATTCAACTTCACCTTCTTCCCGCAGTTCATTCTCGGCACGCTGGGAATGCCGCGCCGTTACGCGTCGTACCCTCCGGAGTTCCAGATTCTCAACGTCTTCTCGACCGCGGGCGCCACGATTCTCGGCATCGGGTATCTGCTGCCGATTCTCTATCTGACATGGTCGCTCAAGTACGGCGAGATTGCCGGCGACAACCCATGGCAGGCCACGGGCCTCGAATGGCAGATGCAGTCGCCGCCGATCACGGAGAACTTCCTCGAAATCCCCGTTGTCGATCACGACGCCTACGACTACGAGTGGCTGGAAAACCAGCAGAAGCCGAAAGAGGTGCCCAGTGTCGGATAGCTCAACCTTGTCTCATACCGAACTGGTTCATGCCGAGCACGCGCATCCGCCCTACCAGCGCCATCACTTCGGGTCGATGGAGCAGCAGGTGGACGCGACAGGCTTTGCCATGTGGCTCTTCCTGCTCACGGAAGTCATGTTCTTCGGCGGCATGTTTACCGCCTACCTGATCTATCGCAATTGGTACTATCCGGCCTTCGTCGCGGCGTCGCATCAACTGAACGTTGTCCTAGGCGGCCTCAATACGCTCGTGCTCATCTCTTCGAGCTTCACCATGGCAATGGGCGTGTGGAGCGCGCAGATGCGCAAGAAGGGCGCGCTTGTGCTCTGCCTGGTGCTCACCTTCCTCCTCGGCCTGGTCTTCCTCGGCATCAAGACCGTCGAGTACAAGGAGAAGTTCGAGAAGCATCACGTTCCGGGTGCGCATTACAGCCTGCAATCGTTCCTGAACCCGGACTCGGATGAAGCCGCCAAGGCCGCCGGCGACAAGCCGCTGCCGCTCGACATGGCACGTCATACCGAGATTTATTTCTCGCTCTACTTCGCCATGACCGGAATGCACGCGCTGCACATGATTATCGGCATCTGCATCCTGGGCTACATGATCTTCCGCGCCAGAGGCGGCGCATACACCACCGGCCACGTGAGCTTTGTCGAATACTTCGGCCTCTACTGGCACTTTGTCGATATTGTCTGGATCTTCCTCTTCCCGCTGCTCTACCTGATCAGCCGGCACCAGTGACGAGAGATTCCGGAGAACGATTCCCAAAAGGATTTGAGACTATGAGCGAGCATATTGTGGACCATAATGTGGACAAGGATCATGGCGACCCGGAGCACATCGTCAGCCCGAAGGTCTACATTGTTATCTTTCTGGCCCTGCTGCTGGGCACGGCGCTGACCATCGGCGCATCCTTCGTCGATCTGCACGAATGGAATCCCATCATCGCCCTTGCCATTGCCGTGGTGAAGGCCACGCTCGTGGTTCTCTTCTTCATGCACGTTAAATACAGCCCCAAGCTCACCAAGCTGGCCGTCGGCGCGGGAATCTTCATGTTCCTGGTGCTGGTCGGGATGACGCTCTCGGATTACATCAGCCGCGCGTGGGGGCGGTGGTAAAGGCAGTTACCAGTTATCAGTCAACGAGAAAAGGCCGCCGGATGGCGGCCTTTTCTTATGCCCCGCCATCATAGGGCTGCCGCACAATAGCAGCAGGTTGGTAGGCCGGGGATTTATCCCCGGCAATAAGACCGGCCAAATGAGTGCGGCCTTTAGGCGCTAAGGTGTGCTGTTCGTCGCAAACTGCGGCTTGTTGCGGTGCGTCACTGGAAAACTCGCCGGCTTCAGTCTGCTTCGGAGGCATATAGCCGGAAAAGATATTTCTTCCTGAGCAGAACCCGGTTGCATGTCCTAGAATAGAACAAACAATCACACAGTAGTTGCTTGCTTTTCCTCCCTGGAACTGCGTTTCACGAACTTCAGCTTCTTTTCCGGCACTGATGCCTCTGCCATGCGATAAAGGTTTGGGTGGAGCGCCCGGATGGAGCGCCCGGATAGGTCTGGATGCGCGTGTTTGCAGTTGCTTTGGTGCGGTTGGCACATGCCGGCGGCTTGTTTCGCCGCGGTGGCGTTGCGCTGGGCCTGATGCTTGTGGCTGTCTCCGGCCTGTATGGGCAGGCGCGAATTCCCGACCCGCACGTGCCGCCGCGCGTGGCCCAGGCGCAGCAGTTTCTTGCCGCACGCGGTTTGCGGCCCGGCGCTGCTTCCAGTTCAATCTCGCGCTCTGCCTCCGGTTCCGTCTCCGGCTCTGCCGCCGCCCTGATCCGTTCGCGCCGGGCTGCTGCGATTCGCCCTCGCCCGATGTGGACGGCGGGCGAGAATGTCTGGCAGCCGCTCGGGCCAGACAGTGTGCTGACGCCCTACTATGGCGCCGTGACGGGCCGCATCGCTTCCGTCGCCTTTGACCCCTCGGACGTGTCCGGCGACAAGGTTTACATAGGAACGACGGGTGGCGGCGTCTGGGCCTCCGCGAACGCGGCGACCGGCGACCCATCGAAGATTCTTTTTACGCCGCTGACCGACGCGGTAAGCCAGATGAGCAACTCCTTCGCTCCCTCGATCAGCATTGGCGCGGTCACGGTGCAGCCGGGCGCAACGGGCGTGATCCTGGCCGGCACCGGCGACCCGAACGACGCGCTGGACTCCTACTACGGCACCGGGATTCTGCGCTCCACGGACAATGGCGCGAGCTGGTCGCTGATCGACCAGAGCGCCGATCTCGAAACCCGCACCGGCAATCGCGACTTTACCTTTGACGGCCTTGGCTTTGCGGGCTTTGCGTGGAGCGGCAACCCGGCGACGCCCTGGACGGTGGTGGCCGCAGTCTCCGAGGCTTATGAGGGGCTGATGGTAGGCGCGCAGAAGCCGGGCGACAGCTCTGCCGGCCTGTACTACTCGAACGACGCGGGCGCGACGTGGCACCTGTCGCGCATCGAGGACTTGAACGGCCAGGACGTGCAGGGTCCGCTCGACGCCATTGCCGGCACCGAGGGTAACTCCGCGACGGCGGTGGTCTGGAACCCGGTGCGGAAGCTCTTTATGGCTGCGGTGCGCTATCACGGCTACTACCAGTCGCCGGACGGAGTGACATGGACTCGGCTCGCACAGCAGCCCGGCGCGGGCCTCAGCACGCAGATGTGCCCGACGAATACGGCGCAGTCCGGCTCGCCCGCCTGCCCCATCTTTCGCGGGGCTCTGGCGGTGAATCCGCAGACCGGCGACACCTTTGCCTGGGCAGTGGACCTGAACAATCAGGATCAGGGACTCTGGCAGGACGTTTGTTCCATGAACGGAGCAACCTGCGCCAACGGCGCGCTGACCTTTGGTAAGCAATGGAACACCACGCCGCTCGAAACCAACACGACACAGGGCGAGATCACAATCGAAAACGGCGATTACAACCTGACGCTGGCTGCCGTGCCAAGCCAGCAGGACACGCTCCTGCTGGCCGGAGCCAACGACCTGTGGAAGTGCTCGCTGGCCGTAGGCTGCCAGTGGCGCAACACGACAAATGCGCTGAGCTGCCTGAGCGCGGGCGTGGGGCCGTATCAGCACGCGTTGGCGTGGAACCAGTCGAACCCGCTCAACCTGCTGGTCGGCAACGACAGCGGCCTGTGGCGCAGCATGGACGATGTGGCCGAAACCGGCCCGGCCTGCGCGTCAACGGACGCGAGCCACTTTGACAATCTCAACGGCGGACTCGGCTCGCTGGCCGAGGTGGAATCGATGCCCGCGGCAGGGGCTTCGCCCTACACCACGATGCTGGGCCTTGGCGTAAACGGCACAGCAGGCGTGAAGGGTGCGCCCGGCCCGACGGCCCAGTGGCCGCAGATTCTCTCCGGCGAAGGCGGTCCGGTGGCGATTGACCCATCGAACGCCAACAACTGGTATGTGAACAACGGCGCGGGAGTCTCGATTCACGAGTGCTCCAACTCCGGCCTATGCGAGCAGGATGATTTCGGCCTGAACCCGAATGTGACGGACGCCGATGTGGGCAACGACGGCCTGACGATGACCTCGCCCGCGCCGTTTCTCGTCGATCCCGCCGACCCGACGCAGCTTCTCATCGGCACCTGCCGCGTGTGGCGCGGTCCGGCCAGCGGCGCAGGCTGGTCGAGCGCCAACGCCATCAGCCCGATGCTTGACGGCAACGACAGTGCTGCCTACTGCAGCGGCAACGCGCTGATCCGTTCCATGGCCGCGCTGCCGCTAGCCGGGGGCGGGGAAGTCGTCTACATTGGCACCTATGGGCCGCTCGACGGCGGCGCGGCGATGGCCGGGCAGGTTTTCAGCGCCACGATGAGCGTTGATGGAACCGGCAACCGAACCTGGTCGCCATGGACGAATCTCGCGCTGAGCCCGGTGTCGAATGAAGCCACGATCTTCAACCCCTACTACTTCGATATTTCCAGCATCGTGATCGACCCTTCGGACGCGACCGGCAAGACGGTCTACGTGACGATTGAGGGTTTTCCCAGCGAGGCACAGAACACGGATTCTGTATACCGCTCGACGAACGGCGGCGCAAGCTGGTACGGCATTACCTCGAACCTCTTCGAGACGCCAGCCAATGCCGTGGCCGTCGATCCGGGGGATTCGTCGGGCCAGACGGTTTACATTGCCACGGACTTCGGCGTCTATGCCACGCGGAAGATCAGCTCCTGCGCTACGGCCGGAACGGCCTGCTGGCAACCGCTCGGCGCGGGTCTGCCGGAGTCGCCAGTGGTGGGGCTGACCGCCACGCCTGCCGGCGGCAGCCCTAGCGTGCTGGTGGCGGCCACCTACGGCCGCGGGCTGTGGCAGATCCCGCTACTCACTACGAGCACACAGCAGTTGACAACCGCGACGCTCTCACCCGGCTTGCTCAGCTTTACGGCGCAGGCCGGCTCGGCCAGCAGTCCCCAGCCGCTCACAGTGACGAATACCGGCGGGCTGGGCCTCTCGATCACTTCGGTCGCAGTCACGGGCAACTTTACGGAGACGGACAACTGCGCGGAGCAAGAGATTGTGGCCAGCGCATCCTGTACTATCAACGTGATTTACACGCCGTCCGCCGTGGGCGGCGACAGCGGGAAGGTGACGGTTTACGGCAGCATGACCGGAGGGTCGCGCTCGGCCTCGCTGAGCGGCACGGGGATTGCCGCCGGCTCGGTGACGCTCACGCCGGGCGTGTTGAGCTTTGGCAATATCGAGGTCGGCCAGCAATCCGCGGCGCAGCAGGCCACGGCGCAGAATGCCAACCCGACCGCGGTGCCGGTGACGGCTCTTTCCGTGACCCCGCCTTTCACGCTGGTAACGAACGGCTGCGGCACATCGCTGGGGGCCACGTCAGATTGCTCGGTTTCGGTGGCCTTTGCCCCCACTTCAGCCGGACCGGCTTTGGGAACGCTCACGCTGGCCGACGGAACCGACACGCTTGCCGTGCAACTGACCGGCACGGGCACCACGCCGCCCACGGATGCTCTCGCGCCCACGTCGCTGAGCTTCTCCGGCACGATCATCGGGCAGCCGAGCGCCGCGCAGACGGTCACGCTAACCAATAACGGGCAGAATCAGCTCAGCGGCGTTGCCGTCTCCGTCACTGCGCCCTTTGAGCAGACGACGACCTGCACGGCGGTGCTTGCCGCGCAGGCCAGTTGCACGATCAACGTGGTCTTTCTGCCCACGGCGCAGGGTGCGGCCACGGGCACGCTGACGGTGACAGACGCGCTGCGCGTGCAGACGGTAAGCCTCTCCGGAACCGGCCTCACGCCGCCCGTGATCTCGCTCGCGCCCACAACGCTGAGCTTCGGCGCGCAGGCGGCGGGCGTGGCTGGCGCGGCCCAGCCGGTCACGGTCACAAACTCCGGTGGAGCCACGATGGGCAATGTGGGCTTCCAGATTACCGGCGCGGGCACAACAGCCGCGGCCTTCTCGGTCGCTTCCACCACCTGCGGCGCGTCCCTGGCAGCGGCGGCCAGTTGCACGGCGCAGGTTGTCTTTACGCCGAATGTCATCGGCGGCGAGGCGGCGAGCCTTGCCGTCTCGTCTTCCACGCTGGGCGTTTCGCCGGCCACGGTCGCTCTTAGCGGCACGGGAACGGGCGTGGGTCTGGCCGCCGGCCCGGCGCAACTGAGCTATTCCTCCGAACCTGTCGGCCAGTCCAGCCCGGCGCAGACCGTGACGGTAACGAACGTCAGCCCCAACGCGGCCTCAGGGCTTGCGGTCGCCGTCTCCGGGCCTTTCAGCCTCTCGGCGAACAACTGCCCGGCGAGCCTGGCAGGCGGGGCAAGCTGCACAGCGGGGGTCGTCTTTACGCCGATCGCCGGCGGGCAGTCCGCCGGGCAGCTTACGGTGAACTCCACCTGGGCGCTGGCCCCAGCATCCGTTGCATTGAGCGGCATAGGCGGCCTCGTCGGAGCGGTGCAGTTCAAACCCGGTTCGATCCTCTTTGCCACGACTGGCGCGGGACAGGCCAGCAGCCCCACGACGGTGACGATTGCAAACGCCAGCACCACGCAGACGCTGCCGAACTTCGCTCTTGCGGTCTCGCAGGGCTTTACGCTGGTCAACAACACCTGCGGCGCCACGCTGGCGGCGAATGCCAACTGCACCGTCGGTGTGGAGTTTACGCCCGCAAGCGCCGGAGCTGCGGCCGGCACGCTGACCGCGACCAGCGATGCGCTCGCCACGCCGGCCGTCCTGCAACTTGCCGGCACGGGATTCGACTTTTCCTTCTGCACGACTGGGAGCGCCGGCCCCTGCCCGCCCCCGGCTCCCATTACTGTTGCCAGCGGACAGACAGCGGGCTTTACGCTCTCGGTGGTCTCGCTAGGCGGTGCGGTTGGGCCGTTTACCTTCACCTTCCAGTGCGGAACGCTGCCCCAGTACGCCACATGCAGCTACAGCCCGACGAGCTTGAACGTGACCGGCAGCGCTACGGGCACGGAGACGGTAGACATTACCACCAGCCAGACAACAGCGATGCTTGCCGCACCGCATTCCGGATCGAATCCAAACTCGGGCGGCGGACGGCCGTGGCTGCTGGCCGGCGGGTTGTTGCTGCTTCTGCCGCTCAGCCGGCTCGGAGTAATTCGCCTAAAAATAGTTCGATATAAAATAGTTTTATTCCGAATGCATAGAACATTACTCGCCATAGCGTGGCTGATCGTTGCCATCGGCGCGCTTACAAGTTGTTCCGGCTCGGGCGGTGGTGGCGGTGGCGCTCCGCCGAAGGGTGGTGGCGGTGGCGATTCCACGAGCACCACACCGCCGGGAACCTACACGATTCCCGTGCAGGTGACATCGAACGGCGTGCAGCACTCGATAACGCTGACGCTCACTGTGGACTAATGCGACGCAGAGATCACGCCGGAAAAATTACGAAAGGTGCGCGAGGCGCAGAAAGAGTCCCGCCAATGCCCCGCCGATCAGCGGCCCCAGGACCGGAATCGGCGCATAGCCCCAGTTCGAGCCGCCTTTGCCCGGGATCGGCGCCAGCGCATGAACCAGCCGCGGCCCCAGATCACGTGCCGGATTGATGGCGTAGCCGGTCGTGCCTCCCAGCGAGAGCCCGATGCCCCAGACAAGACTTGCGACGAGCCACTGGCCCATACCGGCGGCAGGCCCATTCGCAGCTACTCCACGGGAAAAGATGGCCGCTGCAACGACAACCAGCACAGCCGTGCCGATGATTTCGCTGAGCAGATTGAAAGCGGTGGAGCGCACAGCCGGGCCGGTGCAGAAGATGCCAAGCTTCGCGGCCTGGTCCGGCGTCTCGCCCCAGTGCGGCCCGTAATGCAGCACAACAAGCGCCGCTCCGGCCATCGCGCCCAGCAGTTGCGCAGACCAGAGCCAGAGAACCTGCGAGTAATTTCCGCTGCGGACCGCCGCGGCCAGCGTGATGGCGGGATTCAGGTGCGCGCCTGCGCTGCCAAAGGCCTGCGCCACCAGCACGCCGCAGAGCACGGCAATCCCCCAGCCAGTGCTAATCGCCATCCATCCCGCGCCGGCGGCGTAGGATTTGCGCAGCGTGACGCCGGCGCTGACGCCGTTGCCGAGCAGCATCAGGACGAGCGTTCCCATAAACTCGCCGAACCAGACTGAGTGCATGAAGGCTTCCTTGTCGAATCTTGCTAAAGGCGTCGCAGCGGCTCCAGCGGCGGAATTGCGGAACGGAAGCATTTTCTACTGCCGGACGTGCCTTCGCCAAGGCGCTTCACGCACGGTGGACCGCTTCGCACATTCCACCGCCGGAGCGAAGAGCCGCAAAGTGTTATTCCGGCTTTGGCTTGGCCGGAACAGCCGCCGCATACCTCGTCCAATTCGTCAGCAACTCGTTCACCACAACGTGGCCCACACCGTAAGCCGCTTCGAGCGAAGGCAGATACGCGCTATACGTGCCAACGCGCTGCCGGGCGAGGCTCTCCGGGGCGGTCAGCCCGCGTGGCTGGCGGTCGAAGTTGCTGACCGTGCGCAGCACAAGAATCCGCGACCAGTCGGCGCGGCCTGCGGCGGAGAGGAATTGCAGGGATTGCAAAGTGCCGGTGTCCTCCATTGCCGTAGTGGCAAACTCGTCCTTGCCTCCGGTAAAGTAGCGGGTCCACTCGGCGGCCCACGCGTCAAAGAGCTTGCCATGCCAATAGGTCGAGGAAGAAAGCTCGTCGCCGAGCGTGACGAAGGGCGGCCTCTGCGCCGCGGCTCCGTCGAAGTTGGGGCGGACTTGTTTCAACTTGTCCGTGTCGGCGAGCGGTGTCTCTTTGGTCAGCGCGTAGGCCCACTCGGCGAGGTCCGCATTCAGCGCATAAACCTGTCCCGGCAGCGGCGCGGCGGGCTGCTCGAAGGGTTTCGTCTTGCGCAGGGGAATAAATCCCGTTGGCCAGTCCGGCGGAATCTCGCGGGCGTCGATCTCGTAGCCGAGGTCTCCGTCCACCACCCATCGCGCCCACGCCGCTGAGCCCAGCGAGACGCGATCCGGGCTGCCGCCAGCGATTCCGGCAACGATCCAGTAGGCGTGCGAGAAATCGAAGCGCGGATCGAGGCCCACGGCCATGATCGTTGCCGCCGCCGAGGCCGTTCCCTGGCCGGTCAGCACGGCCATCTCGCCGCGGTCGTTCATGCGGACGGCGTGATAGGCCGCCGGCATTGGATAGACGCGGTCGAGGTGGTCGCGCTCGACCCAGTACTGCAGCTCGCCGGGCTGGTCGCCGGCATCCGCGCCAAGCTCGAACATGGTAACGACGACAACCTTGACGGGGATCGGCGTGGGCTGGGCGAAGGCCGGTGTGCCAAACGCCGCAAGAATGCACGCGAAGGAAAGGAATCGACAGGAGTGCTCCATTGCAGCGATGGTAAATGCGGCACACAAGCGGCAGGGAACGGAAATTTTTCGAGTAGGATGAGGAAAAACAGTATCGAGGTGACAGCGTGCGAGCGAAGGGATTGGTATTTACAGCGGCGATGATGATGGCCGCGTTGGCAGCGCAGGCGCAGCAGACGGCGCACAAGTGGACAATCGTGGTGCACGGCGGTGCGGGCGTGATTCAACGTGTGGCGCTTGGGCCGGAAGGCGATGCGGCGTATCGCAAGAGCCTGGAAGCGGCAACGATGGCGGGCGCGAAGATTCTCGATGCGGGCGGCTCGTCGCTCGACGCCGTGGAGGCCACGCTCAAGGTTCTCGAAGACGATCCGCTCTTCAACGCCGGCCGCGGCGCGGTCTTTAGTGCCGAGGGCAAGAACGAGATGGACTCCTCGATCATGGACGGCGCGACGCTGCGTGCGGGCGCGGTGGCGGGCGTCACGAAGACGCGCCATCCCGTCAGCCTGGCGCGGGCCGTGATGGAGAAGTCGCCCTATGTGATGATGGTGGGCCCCGGCGCGGACAGCTTCGGCTCCAAGCAGGGACTGGAGCAAGCACCGCCGAGCTGGTTCTTCACCGAGTCTCGCTGGCAGTCGCTGGTGAAGCAGTTGACGAAGGAAGGCCGTCCGATTCCGCCGCGTCCGGAGGGTGTTCCGCCCGCACCGGGCGCTACCGTTCCCGTGGCCTTGTATGACGAAGGCGCGGACCCGCGCAGCCACGGCACAACGGGTGTGGTGGCGCTCGACCGCCAGGGCAACATTGCCGCGGGCACTTCCACGGGAGGAATGCAGGGCAAGATGCCGGGGCGCGTGGGCGACTCGCCGATCATCGGCGCGGGAACGTATGCGTCGAACGATTCCTGCGCGGTTTCGGCCACGGGCACGGGCGAATACTTCATCCGCCTAGGCGTCGCGCGCGAAATCTGCAACCTGGTGAAGTTCAAAGGCATGAAGCTGCAAGCCGCCGCCGATGAAGTGATCCATCACGAGCTGGAAACCCTGCACGGAGACGGCGGAGTAATCGCCATCACGCCCGACGGGCAAACAGCCTTCAGCTTCAACACGCCGGGAATGTTTCGTGCGCGGCTCACTGAGGGCGGAAAGATCACAGTGGGGATTTACAACGACGAGCAGTGAGACGTACTGAGCGGATAGGATGGCGCAATGCAAGGAACGAATCGAGAGGGCATGGAATGAGCATTTCAGCTAGTCCGACAAGCGTGCGCTTCGATGAAGACAGCATGTGGGTCAATCTGAGTGACGGCCGGGTTCTCGGCGTTCCGCTTGCGTGGTTTCCACGCCTCGTCAACAGCACGCCGGAGCAGCGCGAACAGGTCCGCCTCAGCAGCCGCGGTCTGCACTAGGAGGCGCTGGACGAAGATATTTCCGTTGCCGGTCTGCTCGCGGGCCTGAACGACCAAAGCTCCGGTAACAAGCCATTCGCCGCCTGGCATTCCGCACAAAAATATCCGAAGCAAAAACAAAACCGGACAGGCATCACGCCTGTCCGGTTTTGTTTTTAAGCGATTGCGACCGCGCTATCTCTGTGCCGAAGCCCCCGGAGCGACCTCGTTCCGGGCCTGCGCCTTCTGAACCTGCACCTTGTGGGCGTTGTCTTCGAGCGCCTGTGCTTCGGGCAGGTAGGTGAGCGCCTTCTGGATCATCGGGTCCCAGTCAGCCAGCACGCGCAAGCCGGCCGCGCTGCCGAACTGGCTGGCGATTACGCTGTCCTTGATGTTGACCTTGAGCCACTCGGCGTTGTCGGCAATGTCTTTGTCCGTGAAGTCGACGCCCTCGTTGGTGAGGTACTGCTTGAAGTCGCTAATCACCGCATCGTTGACCTCAAAGTTGTGGTCCACGCTGCCGTGCCCCGCGTAGTAATGCGGCGGGTAGTGGAAGAAGATGCCGTGGTAGAGCACGTCATCCTGAAAGCGGTTGGACTTGGGCGTATCGATTTTCTCATCCGGCGTGATGCCGCCGCCGCCGTAAACCGTTCGGCCCGAGTCGGTCATCTTCACTTCGCGCGTCTTCTCATCCGCTACGCCAGCGTGTTCCATATAGTAGTCCAGCAGAGAAACACCTTCGTAGTTGCGCTGGATGAGCCGGCCCGAGGGCGTGTAGTAGTGATACGTGGTCAGCGCCAGGCCGGTATTCTCGCTCAGGTTGTAGACCGTCTGCACCAGGCCCTTGCCGAAGGTGGTCTCACCCACGATCAGTGCGCGGTCGTGGTCCTGCAGCGCGCCGGAGACAATCTCCGCCGCCGAGGCTGTATTGCGATTCACCAGCACGATGATGGGGAAAGTCCTGCCGCCATTGCCATGCGTTGCCACGTAGTTCTGGTCGGGATAGGCGCGCCCACGCTGCGAAACAATCGTCTGCCCCTTGGAGAGCAGGTGATCGCAAATCTCGACCGCCTGGCTCAGCAGGCCGCCCGGATTGCCGCGCAGGTCGAGCACGAGCCCCTTCAGATCGCCGAAGTTGTCCACGGCGTCGTTCACTTCCTGGGCGCTCGTCTCCATGAACTGCGTGAGGTGAATGTAGCCCACGCCGGGGCGAATCTCGTACTTCAGATCGACCGAGGGGTGCGGAATCTCATCGCGCACCAGGTCAAAGACCAGCGCCTTGGGATCGCCATTGCGCATCACGCTGACCTGCACGTGCGTTCCCTTGGGGCCTTTCAGGTTCTTGGCCACGGCATCCGAGGTATTCAGCGAATTGGTATCGGTGCTTTCAAGCGTAACCGGCCTGCCGTCCACGGCCACAATCACATCCGCCGGGCGCAGGCC
>JAATFM010000186.1 GCA_015655195.1 Terriglobales bacterium | reverse complement strand
CGGTGCTCGGCACATCTTCAGCTTCTGGAGTGGCCAGCAGTCCGTTGGGGTTGCTCTGGCGCATCTTTTGCAGAGCCGTTTGCAGATCGGGCCCAAAGGCGCGCTGCCTGGGTGAGAGGAAGGTGCGCTTCGGGCTGGCCGTGGCGGGGGATGCGCCATGACGGAGCTGCTGTATCCCCCCGCGCACGGGGTCTGGCGCACTTTGGGCAACGGCCGCGGCGGAGATTTGGGCGGTAGAACCTGCCGGAAGCAATAGAGGCATACCGATGATTGCGAGACCTAGAACTGCGGAGGCAACAGAACGGAGTGCTGATTTAAACATGCAGATCCTTTCAGAAATTAGAGGTCTGGTATTGGGGGTATCAGAGAGTTCGATCAGGAAGTCGGACCGAGATTCAGGTCGGAAAATTCGAGCGAGGATTCAAATCGCTGCCCGCGAAAAAATCGCCAAAAGCGGCCGCGCCAAGGCTGTGGCGCGGAGCATAGGCAAGGCGCAAAGGGATGGAATAAGTCTTCCTGAATCCATGGTCAAACAGAAAGCCTCCTGTTGGAGGAGACTCTACCTACGCATCCTGCAACGGCCAACTCAAAAGAAAAAATTGATTTTGTAAGAAAAATATAATTTCATAACATATTTACATTCATAGAAATACATGAAAAAATGGCTTCACATTCTCTTCCGCAATATCTCTCGGAAGCCGTATCCTCCCCATTTTGGAATGTAACAATTCTGAGAATCTGGATGTTTATGACGGATAGCTCCCATTCCCTGTTTCGTTTTTCGGAGTTCACCTTCGACACGCTCACGGGCGAGTTGAAGCGCAAGGGAATCAGCTTGTCCATCAATAAACAGACGGCGGATATTCTGACCATCCTGCTCCGGAATGCCGGGCAACTGGTCACCCGCGAGGAGCTGCGCAATACGCTCTGGCCGGATGGTGAGATCGTCAATTATGGGCCGCTCATCAATAATGGCATCAACCGGCTCCGCTACCTGCTGCGCGACACGCCGAAAAACGCTCAATATATCGAATGCCTGCCCAAGCGCGGCTACCGGATGCGGGTCAGCGTGGAGTTCATCCCGCGAGAGACACCACCGGCCCTTGCGCCACGCATCCAGGCTCTTCCCGTCGAGAGCAGCCTGGCCCTCGCTCTGGCCCAACCTGTTGCCGAGACGCCTGCCCAGTTCCCCTCCCTGCCGGCAGAACGGACCGCACTCGCGGAGACAGCACAGCCATCCCAGAGGCCGATAGCGCGTTTCCGGCACCGGACTCCGGCTATGGCCGCAGCATTTGCACTGCTCTTTCTCGCGGCCCTGGGACTGGCGGCCCTGTGGGCCTATCGCCATTTTTCTCCGGCAAAGAAGCCACAATATGCCGGTATCGTCCTCGGCATTGCACCGCTCGACAATAATAGTCCCGAGGCCGCGGACCTCGCCAGCAGCTTTCGTCTCGAATTGGCCGACTCACTCTCCCGGATTCCGCAGATTCACGTACGGGCCATCTATTCGCTGGAAGACCTGCGCCGGCGTGGAAGCGACCTGAGCACCGAAGCGGCAAAGCTGGGGCTGGATGACATTCTCCTCGGCTCGTTTACCGGCAGCGGCAACCAATATCATCTCCAGTTGGAACTGGTGAGCGCGCGGGATGCGACGCACATGGCCAGCTTTGAGTACAGCGGCACACCAAAGGAACTAGCCTCCATCCGCGAGAATGCACAGCAGGAGATATTCACGCAGATCCTGCTGGCCGATAACAAGAACCATCGGCCCTCCGGCAGTACTGACAATCCCGAAGCCTATAAAAGCTATCTGCGCGGACGCTATAACTTCTTTCAGGGGTCCAGCGAATCCCTTCGTCTGTCACTTGACGATTATCAGAAAGCTATCGCTCTCGATCCGAACTTTGCTCAGGCTTATACCGGCCTTAGCCGCACCTGGATCGTGATGGGCGCGCGAGACGCGGCACAGCAGCAGACCTTTATGCGCAAGGCATCCGAGACCGTAGACAAGGCGCGCAGTCTCGATCCCGCATCCGCGGAAGTGCACTCCGCGCTCGGCATGGTCGACCTGTATCGCAACTGGGACTGGTCTGCGGCGGAACGCGAGGACAGGCAGGCCATTCAACTCGATCCGAACCTGGCGATCTATCACCAGTGGTATGCGGTTCTGCTTTGCGATGAAGGCCGCTACAAAGAAGCCTTTCACGAACTGGACATCGCTCACCAGAACGATCCCGACTGGTACCCAGCCTACATAACAGATTTCTTTGTCTCCACAAATGCGCGCGACAACACGCGCATGGCAGCCACGTCAAAGAAACTTCTCGAAATGCGTCCGGCTACGCCGAAGGTGCTCGACAACATCGCCAACAGCCTCTGGTACAGCCAGCGATACGTTGAAGCGATTCATGAGTGGCGCACGATGGCGGAGATGGAGAAGGACCAGGAGCGTATTGCACTCGAAGACCGCGGTCTCGATGCCTATCGCCACGGTGGGGCGCGAGCCTATGCTCAGGTCAGGCTCGATGCGATTCGTACCGGCACAGGAGGAGTGCATATCCATCCCAACGACTCCGCCCTGGTCGAGTGGTATGCCGTAGCAGGCGACAAACAGGCGGCAATTGCCGATCTCAACCGCCTCATTGCCATTCACGACACCAACCTGCTGAACATCCTCTTGAGCCCGGTGCTGGTGGACAACCTGCGCGACACCCCGGAATATCGCGCCGCGCTCTTTAAAGTCGGACTTGGCTCAGCGGCTCCCGGCCACCATTGAGCGCTACACTGACACTGCTTCTGGTACAAAGGATCGGGCAGGCCGGTGATGGTGCGGTCGTCAAAGACGTGCCATTAGCTAATGTCGAAACACCGGCGCTGCTCGGTCCGTGCAAGTCTCCACACAAGCCGTTCCGTTACTGGCTGACCGCCCTATTCCCATCGTATTTCTCTCTTCGGCTGGCCGTCTACTCGCGCTTTCATACAATCCTGTGGATATGGGCTTTGGCCCATATCCACAGGATTGTTCTTTATTGCACGACCAGAGTGATATTCAGAGTGGCAGACTGACTACCCGATGTGGCAGTCACCGTGACGGTGCTCGTCCCAGTCGGAGTTTCATTGGGATTGGAATTGCTGCCAGAACCGCCGCATGCGGTCAGCGCACCGCCCATGGAGAGAAGGAGCAGGAACATGCAGATACGGCGC
Source organism: Terriglobales bacterium (assembly GCA_015655195.1). Classification (GTDB taxonomy): domain Bacteria; phylum Acidobacteriota; class Terriglobia; order Terriglobales; family Acidobacteriaceae; genus Telmatobacter. The sequence goes on along the minus strand of JAATFM010000186.1, from coordinate 6,543 downwards.
CAGTGCGGATGGCGTCTCCTGGATGGGAATAATCCGGCAATTGCCAGAATGCCGGGAAACGCCAGTGCATAGATGACTGGTGAACCCTTGCGGTTTGCCGGCGCTGCTGTCTTTGAGCTGGCCGTAGTGGATCCAGTTGTGGTGATTTGCAGGATCGATGTGGCTGCGCCGGAACTGCTGTTCAACGCTCCGGGATTGCAGGCCGCGCCGGTTGGCAGGCCGGCGCAGGAAACAGTGATTGAGGAGTTCGAGAAATTGCTAAAGGTCAACGTGGTGGAACCGGAGCCGCCGGGCGCGGAGATAGTGACCGTTGCCGGGGCCGCTGAGATGGCGGGCGTACCCGTCCCGGTAACAGTCAGCGTGGTGGGGGCGGAGTTCAACGGGGTGTAGTTGGTATCGCCAGAGTAGTCCGCGGTAATTGCGAAGGATCCCGCGGTCGAGAATACCTGGTTCTGGAGGACGGCAACACCGTTCGCTACGGGGACCGGTGTACCAAGATTCGAGCTGTTGGATTGGAACTGCACGGTTCCAGTGGGCGACCCCGCGGATCCCGATAGAGTTGCCGTTATCGTGGTGCTTTGTCCTGCCGCGACGGACGATGGATTCAGGCTGACCGTGACCGTCGGTGCAAGCGGGGCGGTGGCGACTGGATTGATGAGGAGATTCAGGACTGCGGTCGCGCTTGCGGGCGAACTCTCGGAGTCGACTGCCTTCACGGTGAAGTTGGAGGTTTCGGCGGAGGTGGGCGTTCCCGAGAGGACACCGGTGGCGGAGGCAAGGGACAGGCCTGCGGGCAGATCGCCGGAGCTGATGCTCCAGGTATAAGGAGCAGTGCCACCACTGGCGGCCAGTGTCTGGGAGTAAGCCGTACCGACGATGCCGCTGGGCAGGCTGGTTGTGGTGATGACGGGCAAGCTTACGCTCGCAACAGTGAGGCTGAGCGTAGCGGTTGCCTTGGTACCCGCTGAGTCGGCGACCTGGATCACGAGATTCGCGGTCCCGGCCTGCGAAGGCGTGCCGGAGAGGATGCCGGTGCCGGCGTCCAGCGAAATGCCGGCGGGCAGTGTCCCGCTCACGACGCTCCAGGTGTATGGAGTAACTCCGCCGGTTGCGGACATGCTTTGGGAATAAGCAGATCCGACCGCGCCGCTGGAAAGGCTGGTGGTGGTGACGGCGAGAGCCGATGAGGTGATCGTGAGGGTAAGGTGAGCGGTTGAAGTCACAGGTATGCCCTCGGAGTCGGTGACCTGGAGCGTGAAGTCCGTAGTTCCGGCCTGGGTTGGCAGGCCGTTGATGATGCCGGTAGAAGGCGCCAGTGAAAGGCCAACCGGAAGTGAGCCGGAGGCGATGCTCCAGGTATAGGGCGGGGTGCCCCCGCTGACCGTCGGCGCCGGGGAGGTGTAAGCGGTGTCGATCTGACCGTCGGGAAGGCTGGTGGTCGTAATCACCAGCGGCGTATTGCCGTTAACGACCACCGTGGCCGTTTCCCTGCCGCCGCAGGTAATGGAATAGAACACCGCGCCGCTGCCTGTCGGCGTAATGGTGGCGCTGCCGCTGGTAGGCAGAGATCCCGTCCATGAGCCGTCCGTGCTGCGCGCAATGCAGACCTGTGCATCTTTCGAGTAAGCATTGTTTACAGCCCACACAAGGATCATGGAGCTGCCGGGAGCAACTTCGAGGGAGCTGGCAGAAAGAGAGATCACCGGCGGAAGCTCGGTAAGAGCCTCGTAGACCGTGCCGAATCCCAAAAAGCCGTTTGCGTTTGTCGTACCGTAAAGATTGCCATCGGTGGATTCAAACGGCTGGGCATAGGGGTTCGTGCCGTCTTGTGCCGTCGAGCCAAAGTCGTACACGTCGGCCTTGTTGCCCAGGCTATCCAGTTGCATGATCTGCCCCTGGCTATTCAACGCGCCACCGCTGCTGCCGGCAATGTAAAACTTGCCATCGCCGCCAATGAAAGGATGACCGTAAATCGGGACTGTCCCATCGGTGCTTTGAAACTGATAGAGGATTTTATAAGTGGAGTTGGCGCCGTTCGGGACGAGCTGGAAGAAAACACCGTAGCCATTCGCGCCGTCAAAGTGGGTAAAGCCATAGAGGTTGCCATCCGAATACTGGACTAAACCTCCAAATGGCGCGGCGTTGTAGTCAGTAAACGCGTAAACAGGGGTGAAGTTGGAGCCATCTGTAGCCAGAGCATAAATAGTGCCGTTGCCGTTGGCGCCGCCTGACGTCGTCATTCCGTAGAGGTTGCCATCGCTGGCGAGAACAAGACCGCCTGACGCATTTCCGCCGTCGTTTCCGCCCGTGAAGTTATAGATGGTAGTGAAGGTATTGGTGAGATAGTTCCAGGACCATATGCTGCCCAGATAGTTCGCACCGTTCTTCTGGCAGGTTCCATAAAGGGTTCCCTTGCCATCGTCGATGAGATCCCCTGACGGATACGCATACGGAAAGGAATGAAGCACAGTGAAAGCGCCGGTCTGGAGGTTGTACTGGTAGATACCGCCGCCCCCGCCGGGTCCACCATATAGCGTAGTGCCATAGATATTTCCATCACTGGCCTCTATCGGCGTTCCTACGGGATTGGTGCCTTCAGCGCTGCTGAAGGCGTGAAGTATTGTCTCCTGACCGGAGGGCGTGAGTTTATAAAGCGTTCCGTCCTGATTGGAACCGTATTCGTAGTTGGTTCCATAGAAGTTGCCATCGCTGGCCTGCATGATGCCGGCTTCGGGATTGCCGCCGTCTCCGGGAGTCGGAAAGGTATTGAAGGTATAGAAGGTGCGCTCACTGACAGGCAGCGCAGCGCCCGCGGACGCTCCGACGATATTGATGCTCAAATTGGCGGACGCGGTCGCCGAAGGGCTCGCAGAGTCCTTGGCCTGAACGGTGAAGCTGGCCAGTCCGGCGGTTGTGGGTATACCGGTGATGGCTCCCGTACCGGGCGACAAAGTCAGACCCGCGGGCAACGAACCAGTGATGCTCCAGATATAGGGTGGCGTACCGCCCCCTGCCTGCAGGGTTTGGCCATAGGCTGAGCCAACTGCGCCGTTCGGCAGGCTGGTGGTGAGCACTCCGATCGAGCTGATGGTGATGCTGAGATCGGCGGTCGCGGTGACAGGCGTGCCCTCCGAATCGGTGACTGCTATGACAAAGCTCTGGGTGCCGGTCTGCGTTGGCGTTCCGGAGATAGCGCCTGTTCCGGGCACGAGGGTTAGTCCCTGGGGAAGCGAGCCGCTCTGGAGGCTCCACTTGTAGGGCTGGGTTCCACCCGTCGCCGCGAGCGCCTGATAGTACGCAGTGCCGACTACGCCATTGCCGAGACTCGTGGTGGTAACAGACAAGGGTACGCTGCTGCCGACGACAAGCGAGGTCGTTGCGGTCTCTACGCCGGCGCAGGTGATCGCATAATTGACGGTGTTGGGGCCAACCGGGCTGACGGTGGCAGTTCCGCTCGGGGCCACGACTCCGGTCCAGGTGCCGTCGGAACTGTATGCGACGCATACCTGATCGTTCTTGGAGTAGACGTTGTTCGCGGCCCATGTCAGGGTCACGGACTTGCCGGCATCCACGCTGCCTGCGCTGGGAGTAAGAGTAATGACCGGAGGCAGAGCTGTCGCCACCCGGTAGATAGTACCGATTCCAAGCGTGGTGCCTAGGTAATGGGTGCCGTTATAGTAGGTGGAACCATAGAGGTTCCCATCGGCGCCTTCCAGAACCGTGCTGTATGGGAATGCGTCGTCGCCGCCCACGATGACGAAGTCGTATACATCCGCTACGTTGCCGAGAGTATCCAACTGCACTACCTGACCGTCGAAGTTCATGCCGCCGCTCTGCAAGGCAGCGTAAAATTTGCCGTCACCCCCGATGAACGGATGTCCATAGCCTTGCTCGTAGGCACCAGGAGGCGTGAAGTCATGGATGCTGTTGACAGTAGAGTTGACCCCGTTGAGCACGATCTGGAAGAAGTTGCCGGCCCCTTCCGAAGCACCGCTATTGCTAATTCCGTATAGATTGCCGTCGGAGTATTCGACCAGATCGCCGGGGTATCCGCCATCGGCTCCATTGGTGAACGTATGAATCACCTGGAAGTTCGAGCCGTCCGTGCCCAGCATGAACGCTGTACCGTAACCGCCGCCGGCTCCACCCTGGCCCGAGGTGCCATAAAGATTGCCATCGTTGGCCAGGACCAGACCCGCCTCCGGATCGAGCCCATCCGTGGTGCCCAGGAAGCTATAGAGCGTCTTAAAGGTATTGGTGTGATAGTTCCAGGACCAGACGCTTCCGACATTATTGACGCCGCCGTAGCCGGCAGTGCTATAGAGGGTGCCTTTACCGTCGTCGATGAGAGCGGACTCGGGCCCATATCCGTCTGCGGCCTGGAAGAGGTAAACCACGGTGAAGACGCCGGTTGTGAGATTGTACTGGTAGATGGAGCCGTAGTCGTTCGGACCGCCCGCCTCTGCAACGCCATAGATATTGCCATCGCTGGCTTCTATTGGAGTGGATAGCGGGGAAGAGCCGTCATCCGCGCCGCCAAAGCTGTGGATGACGGTCTCCTGGCCGGAGAGGGTCAGTTTGTAAAAAGTACCGATGTTGTACTGGCCGCCGCGAGCGGTAGCGCCATAGAAGTTGCCGTCGCTGGCCTGGATTACCCCGGCGTAAGGAAGAAAACCATCGGTTGTCGAAGCGCCAAAACTATAGAGGATGCTTCCCGGAGCGGGCAGCGTCGCCGTGTCGCTGTTGCTGACGGAAGGAATGGCGGGCTCGTGTGAAACTCCGGAGACGGCTGGCCGCGCGGCGGCTCCGCCGATACCGCTGAGTGAACCCCGATGGGGGAAACCTCGATCGCCCGAGGTCTGGGCAGAGGCCGGCAGCAGGCTGGACTGGGCGGCAATGCCAAGGACCACCGCACCAAGAGAAGTAGCTAGAACTTTCGCAAATCGTTGCATTGGACTGGACCTCGAAGTCGATCTGGAAAACGAAGGTTGTCGATACACTTCGTTGCTCTACTGCACTGTGACTGGCAGATTCTGGCTTACCGACGAACCGCTGCCATTACCGACCGTCACCGTCAGGTTGGTCGAGTACGTTACATCCACATTGGCGGCCGCAGAGATGGAGGAAGCATCGCCCGTATCGCCGCTGTATTTTGCTGTTATCGCGTGCGACCCAAGAGATAACGAACTGCTGCTGAAGCTGGCGCTCCCGCTGGCCAGGTTCATAGTGCCCAGCGCGCTGGAGCCATCGAAGAAGGTGACGGCGCCCGTTGGCGTGCTGCCGGCGCTGGCGGAACTCACGGAGGCTTGCAAGGTAACGGCGCTTCCAAATGCAGGAGTCAGGCTGGATGCTGTCAGCGCGGTAGTGGTGGCGCCGGGGCCCGCCTTGGAGGGAGCGCTTTTGGAGTTCGACCCTCCGCTGCATCCCCAGATGCCGAACGCTGCCGTTGCTATGCAGAGCACTGTAAACAGCTTCAGCCGGTCGCGCTTGCCGATCAACGCGATCAGCATGAATCCTCCAAGACCGCTGAACGCAATGAGTTCCAAACGCCCTTTGGCATGATCGGCCGGTAAGGCTGCAGGAGAGATCTGCGATGTGTTTACCTGTACGGTCAGCGTTGAACTGATGGTGCCGGTCGACGCATTGAGTGTGGATGGGCTGAAAGAGCAGCTTACGCCGGGCGCCAGTGTTCCCGCGCATCCGAAGTTCAGGCTCGATGGCTGCAGGGTTGTTCCGGCAGCAGGAGTCACGTTGATGGTGATGGCTCCGGTTGCGTTCGCGGCTGACAACTGCAGTTGGGCTGGGGAGATTGCGACGGAAAAGGGTATAGAGTACGCCACGTTGACACTGCTCGTGGAAGAAGAAGCGGCATAATTTGCATCGCCAGTATAGGCTGCTGCAATGGCATTGCTTCCGCTGGCAAGGGCGCTTGCAGGGAGGGTAAGCGTTGCCAGAGCGACCGCCTGTCCATTCGAGCCGCCACCGGAACTTACCTCGGCGGTCCCAAGGAGTGTGCTCGATGTGGTGTCCGTAAATGAGACCGTGCCTGTAGGCTCATTCCCATTCGTCGTCACCTGAATGATGGCGCTCAACGTGACAGATTGTCCCTCGACCGCCGCGGTGCGGGTTGCGGATAGAGCCAGGGCGGTAGATGCCTTCGACACCGTCAGCGTACTTGCGGAAGAGACGCTGCCGTCAAAGTTCGCATCGCCTCCGTAGGTTGCGATTACCTGATGCGCTCCCGCGGAGATTGCCGGAAGAGGCAAGGAAACAGCGCCTGTACTCAGATCGGCGGGGGCGGAGAACACGGCTCCATCCAACTGGATCAACACGGTCCCGGTGGGGGTGCCAGTTCCCGGCGGGGCAGCCACAACCGAGATTTTGGCGGAAAGAGGCACGCCATAGGGAGAAGTCGCGGGAAGCGCCAGAGTGGTCTGGCTGGACAGCATGTTGGCGGCAGCCGTCGACCACGCATCGGCAAGATTGGCTATATTGACCGAGCCGATACCGGAGGCCATGTCATAACCTGGCACCGCGCTCCAT
>JAATFM010000275.1 GCA_015655195.1 Terriglobales bacterium | reverse complement strand
TTGGCCACGGTCCAGTCGGAGAGCGCGGAGTCATACATGGCAAAGCCGTCGTGGTGCTCGGCGACGGGGATGACATACTGCGCACCGGATTCCTGGAAGAGCGCGGCCCATGCCGCTGGGTCGAAGCGCTCGGCCTTGAAGAGCGGGATTAAATCCTTGTAGCCCCGCGCCTCGCTGCCGCGCGCCTCGCCGATTCCGGCAAAATGCTCGTGGAAGTTCCTGTAAGCGCCGGTCTTGGGGTAGTACATGTTGCGCGGGTACCACTCGTTTTCGGCGGCGGGGACGGAGTAGACGCCCCAGTGGATGAAAATGCCGAATTTGGCGTCCTTGTACCACTGCGGCTGCTGGTATTTCGAGATGATCGTGGCCCAGTCGGGGCGGTATGGGCCGTCGCTGGCCTGGCGGTCGGTTTCGGAGAGGATTCTGGCGCGGGCGGTGTCGTATTTCGCCACGGATTGCTGCCACTCGCGGTCGATCTCTGCGGCGGATTTGGTGTCGCGCGTGGGGGCGAGCGGGTCGGACTGGGCCTGAGCCTGAACCTGACCGGCGCAAGCGCAAAGCAGGGACGCGGCGAAGAGGGCCAGAGGCGCGAGACGCGGAGAGTTTGCCATAGGGCCGCATCGTACCACCGTGGCCGCTGCGGACGGAAACGATTGGGCGGAAACAGAGCAGTCCGGCCATCCGGCGGCGTATGTTACCGTTGCAATACGGTCGTCGCGTTTGCGGAAGGCCGGGCAGTGAACGCATGGCACAGCGTCCGGCAGTGACGATCTCTCCGAATCCCGGCGTGCCCCCGATTGTGGGGACGATTGAAGCCGCCCCGGCGCAGGTTTCCGGCGCGGGCCAGGCTGCATCGTCGCACGCGGCGGGCGCGCAAGCCGGTTCCGCGCATGCCCAGCGGATTCCCCGATGGCTGGAGCGCGCCGAGCTTTTTCTGCGCGTGCTGCTGAGAATGTATATCGGCATCGCCGTCTGCTTTGCGCCGTGGTCCAGGCTCTTCTGGGACCAGAATCCTCTTATCGCGCAGTTTCCCTCGCTGGCCGTGTATCTCGATCACGGCGCGGTGCGCGGGATCGTCTCCGGCGTGGGGCTGCTGAATCTCTGGATCGCGTTCCGTGACGCAATCCGGCGCCGGGATGGATGAAAATGCAGGGACCAAGGGAACAAGGGAACGAGGGACCGGGCGAGCAAGGCACGGTTGCGGCGAATACGGCTCCGGAGCCGCTTGAGCGCGCACCGCTGGCGTATGAGAATCCGGCCTTTCTGAATGGTCCGGACGGGCGGCTTATCCGCATCATGGCCGAGTATTCGGAGCCTCTGACGCGCTTCCGCCGCGAGCGGATTCAGGATACGGTGGTCTTTTTCGGCTCGGCGCGTTTCCGTGGGCGCGAGGAAGCCGAGGGTGCGCTGGAGCTGCTCGAAAACACTTATTCGGCTCAGCCTGCGGCGAGCGCTGAGCAGCCGGCCAGCCCGGCAGCGATTGCCGCTGGAACGGCGACCGATTTGCAGCGCAAGCGGGCCGTCGCGGCCGTCGAAATGGCGCGCTACTACGAGGATGCGCGGCGGCTATCCGGAATGTTGACGGGCTGGGCTAAGACCATCCCTTCGCGGAAATCCCGCTTCGTTGTTACCTCCGGTGGCGGGCCGGGCATTATGGAAGCCGCTAACCGCGGGGCGCACGAGGCGGGTGGAAAGACGATCGGGCTTAACATTCGGCTGCCCTTCGAGCAGGCCCCGAACCCGTACATCACGCCGGAGCTGAACTTCGAGTTCCATTACTTTTTCATGCGGAAGCTCTGGTTCGCCTATCTGGCCAAGGCGCTGGTGGTTTTTCCCGGCGGATTCGGCACGCTGGACGAGGCTTTCGAGATTCTTACCCTGGCGCAGACCCATAAGCTGGCCAAGAAGATTACGGTCGTGGTCTACGGGCCAGATTACTGGAAGCGGATTCTTAACCTGGACGCTCTGGTGGACAGCGGGGCCGTTTCGCCAGCCGATCTCAACTTGTTTCAGTTCGCCGATACGCCGGAGCAGGCCTTCGAGCTGCTCAAGCAGGGGTTGACGGAGAACCATCTCAAGCCGGAAGCGGCGGCGGGCGGTCAGCACGATACGCCTGCGTCAGATGCGCTCGCCGGACTGACGATGGAGGATTTTCTAGGGCCGGACATGGCGAAGACGCGGAGTTGATTGGATGGCAGTTATCCCACCCTTGCGCCAGAAACAAGGCGCAAGGAGGGGGCACGGAGCAAGTAGTTTTTGACGAAAAATAAAAACAGCCGGGGCGAGCCCCGGCTGTTTTTCGTTCCAAAGTGTGCCGCGAGCGGCTTACGCCTTGGCGGTTGCCAACGCCTTGAGGCGGGCGTTGAGGCGGCTCTTGTAGCGGGAGACGGTGTTCTTGTGGAAGACGCCCTTCTGGACGCTCTTGTCGAGCGCTGAGACGGTCTCGCGGTACTGGGTCTCGGCGGCCTTCACGTCGCCCTTGACCAGCGCCTCGCGGAGCAAGCGGAGGCTGCCGCGGACGCGGCTGCGGTTGGCGCGGTTCACCGCGGTCTTGGTCTCGGTCTGACGGGCGCGCTTGAGCGACGAAACATGATTTGCCATTGCCTGAAAATCCTTGAAAATCGCCCCGGCCGTCTGGCCGGATGTCGAAAGAGATGATGCGGGGTGAGAATGCAGATTCAGCCGCATCCCTCGCAATTTCCTAGTCTACGGGAATTCAGGCCTGGAGGCAATAGGGAGATAGGTACATTTGGCTTAAATCAGGAGGAGACGCTGAGGGGGAGGCGCTTTGAGTCATTGGTGAATGAAGAATCCCGAGTAATTTTGAAGAAAGAGAACAGTAGAGATACCAGGAACAATATTCCTGATACTGTGTTATACGTTTATATATCCGCTACGCTCGTAGGCGAGCAATATCTAGCCCCCTTAAATGGGGGCTTTATTATTTTGAGCAATGCCTAATCTCAAAATCGCCATCCTGATTGACGGAGGCTTTCTGCGTGTAGCCGCGAAGAAGGCGAAGAAGACCTACGATCCCGATTTCATCGAAGCCTTTGCAAAAGGCTGCGCGACGGCGGACGAGGATATTTTTCGCATACTGTATTACGATTGCGCTCCGTATGGTGGCACGGTGAAGTTGCCTGTTTCTGGTGCGAGCCATGTCTTTACCTCGAATGACGCATGGCTTCATATGCTGTCCCATAAAGATCTTTTTGCTGTACGCCGCGGAGTATTGAAGTTTCGCGGCTTCAGGCCCCGAAAGACTCCCGTGGCCCCGACTGCCCTAACGGATGCGGATTTTGAGCCGATTTTTGAGCAAAAAGGCGTGGATATGCGTATAGGCCTCGACATTGCGGCCTATGCACAGAACCGAGCCGTCGACCGGATCGTGCTGGTGACTGCCGATACGGATTGTGTTCCCGCATTGAAATATGGCAGAAAAGCGGGCTTGCAGACAGTTTTGGTTCGGCCTCCTAAGACCACATTGGCTTCAGAACTGCTGGCGCATGTCGATTTCTGTCGCTCCATTGTCTTGCCCTAATCGCCTGGGCTACTTGCTGATGATTTTGTGCGGATTCGATTGGCGGGAATCCGGCGAGTCACGGTTTTCATCGAAAAATTGTCGGGCGCACGATTGACGGATTGGCCCGGCAGGGCTACTCTCAAGCGCAGATACCGATTGGTCACTTACGCCAACCCGCGGTTCGGCACCAAGGTTTCCGGAAGCATCCGCTTCGGGCAGTTTTGTACGAACCGGAGGCTGCCGGAAACGGGAAATCCGCTTCCGGTACAGGCGCGGCGGGTGACGCATCCCACTCCTACTCTCCCCACCTCTGCCGATAGGTCCTTTAGCGGGCCTTCGGCGCCCCTTGGCCGTGAGCGCGCTTCGACCCACGGGCCGGTTTCCCACAACTTTGGAGGCCATCGAAACCATTGAAGACCGCACTGGAGATCACGCCAAACCTGGAGCCCCTTTTCGGGACTCGCGATGAAAACCTGAGATTGATGGAAGACAAGCTGGGAGTGCGGATCGATCTGCGCTCCGATGCCGTCCACGTACAGGGGCCGGAAGAGAGCGTGATGCGGGTCCGGGGGATTTTTGAGGACTTCGAGGCGCTTCGGAAGCAGGGGATTCATCCGCATAACGGCGAGCTGAACGGGATGCTGCGGATGGTGACAGCCGACCCGGCGGCAACGCTGAAGGGGCTGGCGGATAGCGGCAAGCAGCGTTCGGCGGGTGTGAAGCGCATGGTGCAGCCGCGCTCGATCAACCAGAAGAAATACGTTGAGGCCATCGAGGCCAACGATATGACCTTTGGCGTGGGGCCTGCCGGCACCGGCAAGAACTATCTCGCCGTGGCAATGGCCGTCTCCGCGATGAACGCGAAGAAGGTGAGCCGTATTGTGCTGGTCAGGCCGGCGGTTGAGGCCGGCGAGAAGCTCGGCTTTCTGCCCGGCTCGCTTCAGGAAAAGGTGGACCCGTACCTGCGCCCGCTCTATGACGCGCTTTACGACCTTCTCGAACCCGAGAAGGTTGACAAGATGTTGGAGAAGAACGTCATCGAAGTGGCTCCGCTGGCTTTCATGCGCGGGCGCACGCTGAATGACGCTTTCATCATCATGGACGAAGCGCAGAATACGACGACCGAGCAGATGAAGATGTTCCTGACGCGCCTCGGCAACAACTCGAAGGCCGTGATTACCGGCGACATTACGCAGATCGACCTGCCGAACCCGCGCAAGTCGGGGCTTGTGGATGCGATCAATGTGCTGGATGGTGTGGAGGGGATTGCTTTCTGTCACTTCGAGGACGGCGACGTGGTGCGCCACGCGCTGGTGCAGCGGATCGTCCGTGCCTACGAGGCGGGCAAGCCGCAGCAGCAGGAGCTTCCGCTGGGGCTGGGCGACGGGCTCGACATGGGCGGACGCAATATGGACGGACGCGAATCGCGGCCGACGCCTCCGATGGCAAAGCCGCAGTAAAAGCGGGATTTGCGTAGAATGAGTGTTAGCCGGGCTGCCCCCATTGGCGCGGCCCGGAGCACGATGATCCTTTTCGATCCAGAGCTGGATTCCCCCATTCCATCCGATACGAAATCGGTGCGAGCATCTGTGCGGCTTGTTGAGGCTGATGCGGCATCGCGTCCCATCTCGCGTGCAGACCGCGTGCCTTC
>JAATFM010000045.1 GCA_015655195.1 Terriglobales bacterium | reverse complement strand
GTCGCCCTCAGCCGCCCGGAAGTCCGCCAGGCATTTGCCGACACGAACGTCGTTCTGCTCCGCGCCGACTGGACCCAGCACGACGAAGCCATCGCGCAAGCCCTTGAAAAACTTGGCCGCAGCGGCGTGCCGGCTTACGCGCTCTACGCTCCGGGCCAGGCCGCGCCCAAGCTCCTGCCGGAAGCGCTTACCCCCGGCATCGTCCTCGACGCCGTAAATAATCTTCCGAAATCCACTGCGTCCGCTAGCAAACTGGAGTATAGATAGTCTTAATCGCCCCCGAAACGGGGTGGTCCGAGTCCGTTCTTCGCGTGCAAGGCAAGTCTGTTGATCGTCTGAACCCAATTCAGGAGGTTGACTCGCATGACCTTCCTTTCCCGCATCGTCTCTGCACAGGCTCACCGAGGAGGCTGCTTATGAGGCTTGTACCCGCATCCGCATTGAGACCGGTTTCTCCGCCCCACTGGCACTTTGCAGACGCGGCGGAGATGACCGACGAGCCGCTCGTGAACGACGCACTTGGCTCCATCCACCTCGCCGACTCCACCGGCATGGACGAGGATATGGAAACCGGCGACGCGAAGACCTGGAATTTCCCTACGCGCGAGGACTGAGCGAGACCTCGCGTTCGGCCATTCTCGCGGAACGCCGGTAAACTCAGTCAGAATGGCGCGTATCTGCATATATGTGATTGTCGCCCTCGCGCTGTCCGTACCTGCGGGAGCGACACTGATTGTGGTCGTTCCTTCCGCCGATGGAGTTGTCATCGCGGCAGACGGCCGTATTTCGCTGGCTGGCGTCTCCTGCGACAACCAGTACAAGATCACAGAATTAAAAAGACCGGCACGCACCGTGATTGCCGTGACGGGGGAAGTGGCGTTTGTCTCTCCTCCAGCCGTCGGGCAGCAGGATGTATGCGCTTATCTGAAATCGGCGCCGCGCCAACTCGACATCTCCTCGGTTGTGAAACATTCCATGGAGCGCAGGCATATCGATCCCTTCACGCTCTCGCTCGGAGATGTGGGAGCGGAATGCGCCAGAGCCATCGAGGGTTTTCAAAAGAGCCATCCGGCTGCTTTGGAACAATGGACCGGCCGCGAGATTTTTTCCGTTGTGATTGTGAGCTATGACCCGCGAGCAGGGAACACGTTGATTCTGAACTTTGTCGTGCGAATCGATTCCGCGACGCACCAGATTCAGGCCGGTCGCTTCACGCGAAACCTGATTTCCGCGCAGACCCGCAGAGGCGTGTATTCCTACGGCGAAGCGGATTACCTGAATGCGAATGTATTCGGGGGTGTGGGCAGGAAGTATCTCTCAGAAACGACCCGGCAATTCATCCTTGCAGACAAACCCATTACGGAAGTTCCTCTGAGCGATGCTGTCGCAGCGGCGACAAACATCATCGAAGCAGCCAGCCTCACAACGAAGATCATTCCCTCGCCAAGCGGCATCGGCGGCCCTGTCGATGTGATCCTGTTGGGGAAAGATCGATGGCCGAAGCACATCGCATGGAAGACGAATCCCTGACCTCTAGCAAATCAATCTCTCACGATTTCACGAAAGGCATACGTAGTAGCAACGGAGCAGCGCGCACTAGCCGCCGGCGTGTTTCGCGCTCCTGATCCGCCGAATCTCTTCAAGGCGCTGTGCAAGCAGCTTCTCGCGGCCCTCCTGCGTGGGATGGTAGTAGGTGCGCCCCTTAAGCGAATCCGGCAGGCAATCCATATCGGCAACTTTGCCTTCTTCGTCGTGCGCGTACTTGTATCCCTTGCCATAGTCGAGTTCTTTCATCAGCCGCGTCGGCGCATTGCGCAGGTGCATCGGCACCGGCTCCTGCCGCGTGTGCTCGATCTCCGCCTTCGCCGCGCCGTAAGCCGTATAAACCGAGTTCGACTTGGGCGCGAGGCAGAGATAAACCACCGCCTCGGCCAGCGCGAGATCGCCTTCCGGACTTCCAAGGAAATCGATCGTCTCCTTGGCCGAAAGGCACAGGTTCAGAGCCTCTGGAGCGGCGAGGCCAATGTCCTCGACAGCCATCCGCACCACGCGCCGCGCCAGATACAGCGGGTCTTCGCCCGACGCAAACATCCGCGCCAGCCAGTAGAGCGCCGCGTCGGGGTCGGAGTTTCGCACGCTCTTGTGCAGCGCCGAGATCAGGTTGTAGTGCTCCTCGCCGCTCTTGTCGTAGATCAGCACGCGCTGCTGCACGGCTTCGGTGGCAACGGCTTTATCGATGTGCTGTGTTCCAGCAGCGGCAAGCTGCGCGGCAACCTCCAGCGTGTTGTACGCGGCGCGGCAGTCGCCGTTCGAGTAGCTCGCGATCAGCGCCAGAGCCTCGTCGTCCGCGGTCAGCTTCATCGCGCCGAGGCCGCGCTCCTCGTCTTCGAGCGCCTTCCGGAGCAACTCGGCGATGCGCTCCTCGCTCAGCGCCTCCAGCACATAGACGCGGCAGCGCGAGAGCAGCGCCGAGACAATCTCGAATGACGGATTCTCCGTCGTCGCGCCGATCAGCCGTATTGAGCCGCGCTCGACGTAGGGCAGGAACGCATCTTGCTGCGCTTTGTTGAAGCGATGAATCTCGTCGATGAAGAGAATCGTCCGCGCGTGCATCTCCGCGGCCCGTGCCGCGTCGACCATTACCTGCTTGATCTCTTTAATCCCGCTCATCACGGCGGAAAACTCTATGAAATTCGCCCGCGTCGTCTCGGCAATGATTTTGGCCAGCGTCGTTTTGCCGACTCCAGGTGGACCCCAGAGGATCATCGACCCAAGCTCGCCCGTTCCCTGGCTGTCGCGTTCAATCTGCACGCGTAGCGGCTTACCCGGCCCAAGCAATCGTTCCTGCCCCACGTATTCGTCCAGCGTGCGAGGACGCATCCTCTCCGCCAACGGAGCGCCTTCCGCAAAGGATCTCTTCGGCGCGCGCTGTGAGCCTTCCAACTCGCCATCGAAGAGGCTCATCGCGCGCCGCCTTTCTTCGCGGCAGTGCGCTGTTGCGATGCCTCATACAGCAGCACGCTTGCCGCCACGGCTGCGTTGAGGCTCTCCACAGGCCCAGGGCAGGGAATCGTCAGCGCCCCATCGGCCTTACCGGCAAGCTCCTCTGGCACCCCGTTGCCCTCATTGCCGATCAAAAGCGCAACCGGCCCGATAAGATTCATGCTCGGCGCTTCCTCCGCGTCGGCCACTGCGGTGGTCAGCACGCGAACTCCAGCATGGCGCAATTTCGCCAAACACTCTTCCGCCGTTGCCTCAACCACCGGCAGCCGAAAGACGCTTCCCGCCGAGGCCCGTGTAGTCTTGGGGTTCCACGCGCTAACCGTTCCTGGCAGACTTACCACGCCGGTCGCGCCAAAGGCCTCCGCCGAGCGCAGAATTGTGCCGAGATTACCGGGGTCCTGCAAACCGGCAAGAACCACCACAAGCGGCGCTGCTTTTCCTTGCGCCGGAAAAAGATCTTTCCACTCCCACCGCGGCGTCTGCATAAGCGCGGCAACGGGCTGCGGCGTCTCCGTAGTTAGAGCTTCATTTAACAACGCACGCGGCACAAGTAGAACCTCAGTTTCGTGCGGCAGGTTCATCTCCTCGATCAGCCGCTCGGCCTCCTGCGCCACAAAGACCGTTTTTATTCCGACCCCTGCCCGCAGGGCCTCGTCAATCAGGTTCGGCCCCTCGATGCCGGCAATCTCGCCGCCACGTGCAGGCTTCGCCAGTGCCTGTCGCAGCGCTTTCAGCCGCGCATTCTGCCTGCTCTCGATCATCCTGACGGGCATCTCTGATTCCTCTGCCGATTCTATTCGCTCAGGCTGCAAAACACAGACAATCCCCGCCCTGAGTTGCGCCAAAGTTGAGCCAAGGTTTGCACTGGGGCAGGCGCTGTGTTAGTTTCCGATTCTGTAGCCTCTACTTGATTGACCTTTGCCGAGGTGCAGTAATTGTCCGCTGAAATTCTGCGCGTTCATCCCGATGAGCCCCAGCCAGACCGGATCGACTACATAGTCTCCTGCCTGCGCCAGGGCAGCGTAGTCGCCCTGCCCACGGATACCTTCTACGGCCTTGCCGTCGACCCCGTAAACCTGCATGCCGTGGAGCAGATTTACCAGATCAAGAACCGCCAGAAGCATAAGCCGCTCTCGCTGCTTATCTCCAGCCTGGCGCAGGCTTACGAACTTGCCCGCGACAACGACCCCATGCTGGACCGCCTCGCCGACAAGTTCTGGCCCGGCCCGCTCACCGTCATCCTCCGTGCCGGAACCAAGCTGCCGCTGCGTTCGACGGCCAATACCGGCAACGTGGCACTTCGCGTGCCGGATACCGCCATAGCCCGCGCCGTGGTGGAGAAATTCGGCCTGCCCATTACCGCGACATCCGCCAATCTCCCCGGCGCCAGCGAGTGCACCCACGCCGCCTGCGTCCGCGACCAGATCGGCGACCGTATTCCGCTCATCATCGACGGCGGACCGACCGGCCGCACGCAGCCCACCACCATCGTCGATCTCAGCCTCGGCTCGGGCCGCTGGATGATTCTGCGCGAAGGCGCTATTCCAACGCACGAAATCGCAATGATCCTGCAACGATGAGAAAGCAACGGTAAAAGGGAATCTGCGCCATGAGCAGCCCAGCCAAGCCGTCGCCCCGAAAAAAATCCCGCCGGGCGCTGCGCCTTTGCCTTACTGTGATCTTTGTCCTCGCGCTTGCTGCCGCTGCTCTTGGCTCCGCGTGGACCTGGTGGGTCTATACGCAGATTCGCAGCTTTGAATCCGTCGATCAGGCCCAGCCCTCGGATGCCATCGTCGTCTTTGGCGCGGCCGAGTGGGATGGCAAGCCCTCGCCGGTCTTCCGCGCGCGCCTCAACCACGCGCTGACGCTCTACCAGCACGGCATTGCGCCGCTCGTCATCACGCTCGGCGGCGACGGCGGCGACGACTACAGCGAGGGCGGCGTGGGCCGCAGCTATCTCATGGCGCACGGCGTGCCGGAGTCCGCCATCATCGCCGAAACCCAGAGCCGCAGCACCTCGGACTCCGCGCGCCGCGTCGCCGTCATCGCCCGCGCCAACAGCCTCCGCCGTCTCGTCATCGTCAGCGACGGCACGCATCTCTTCCGCATTCACGCCATCTGCCAGGCCGACGGCCTCAACATTCTCACCTCGCCGCGCCCCCGCTCGCCGATTGAAAACCGCCCCGCAGAATTCGAGCGCGTGGCCCATGAAATCATCGCCTACACGCTCTGGCGGCTGCATCTCGATTAGCGCGTTTGTGCCGCCTCACAGCACCGGCCAGCCGCGGATGATACCTTACCCTGTGACCGCATTTTCATGCGCGGAGCGGATAGCGAACCAGATAGCAGAGCAGGCGCGGAGCAGGCAGGCCCTTATGATGGAGTTCCACATTGCGCGAGCGGCGCGTGAGCGCTACCAGTTCCGCCAGTCGCTCTTTTCCTTCAGCGGCAATGTCGTCTTTGCCTCGCTTGCCGCGGCCCGCGAGTTCGCGCATCGCATCAATCTCGTGCGCGGCGCGGAAACTCACCCTGAACTCGCCGTTCACGCCGGCCAGCTTTACGCCATGGGCCTCATTGACGAGGCCAGCCACGCTCTCATCGCCCGCTACCGCGAGCAGTACGATCCCGAGCTATTCACCGCCGCGCTCGCAGCGTTCCGCCAGCGCGAAGGCGAAGCCGCCATCGACAAGCTGCTCCTTTCCTTCGTCGAGCAGTTTCCCGGCGCGAGCGTGCTGAGCGGAAAGGAAACTCCAAAGGAATGGCTCGCCGGATCAACCGGCAGCCACCCGCACGCCGAAGTCGCGCTCGAAGAGCTGCTCCTGCTTTGGCTCGGCAATCGTAACCCCGCATTCGCTCCGTTCGCCGAGTTGTTCGACGACTCCGCGCTCGCCAAATCCACCGCCTACCGCGAGGTTGCAGCGCAGTTGCCCGCATACTTCGCCACGCGCCCGCTCATTCCCGTGGAAGGCGCCGAACCGGTCGATCTTCTCGCGCTGCTCACCGCGCCGGCCGCGGCCGCACCAACTTCTCTCAAAGACCAGCTCGATCTGCTACGCCAGCTCTGGCGTCCGCTCCTCGGCGACTCGCTCGACAAATTGCTTCTCGTTGCCGGAGAGATTCTTCACGAGGAATCCATCGCCATCTGGATGCAGTTCAACCCATCCGCTGTGCAGGCTCGCGAGGCCGCTGAGCAGGCCGCGCAAGAGCGCCAGCGCACAGGCCGCGACCAGCACTGGTCCACCATCGAGAGCCACGCCGAAGTTCCCAGCTACACCGAAGCGACCCACGAATACGAAAAGTTTTCGCCGGACACGGCATGGATGCCGGAAGCGGTAATGATCGCGAAAAGCACCTACGTGTGGCTTGCGCAGCTCAGCCGGCAATACAGCCGCGAGATCGCGCGGCTCGACGAGATTCCCGACGAAGAACTCGCCACGCTTGCCGCGCGCGGCATCAATACGCTCTGGCTCATCGGCGTATGGGAGCGCAGCCGCGCCTCGCGCTCCATCAAGCTGCTCTGCGGCAACGCCGACGCCGCGGCCAGCGCCTATTCGCTTTTCGATTACCGCATCGCGGATTCGCTCGGCGGCGACGCTGCCTACACGCGCCTGCGCGACCGCGCCTACCATCACGGCATTCGTCTGGCCAGCGACATGGTGCCGAATCACATGGGAATCGATTCGCCGTGGGTCGTCGAACATCCGGATTGGTTTATGTCG